>JADJCV010000004.1:2298353-2608638 GCA_016703025.1 Candidatus Avedoeria danica | reverse complement strand
ACTTCGTCCAGCAGTTGCGCAAGCGCGGCTACAACGTCCACGACGCGCTCATCGAGGGCGGGCGGACGCGCGTCCGGCCGATCATGATGACGGCCGTCGCCACCGTGATCGCGCTCATCCCGCAGGCGCTCGGCTTCACCGAGGGTGCGCTGCTGGCCAGCGAGCTCGCGACGACCGTGATCGGCGGCCTGACGACGAGCACGCTCCTCACGCTTGTCGTCGTGCCCGTTCTCTACAGCCTGTTCGCCGGCGTCGCCGGCGATTCGGCGGCGATGATGCCGCCGCCGAACGGCTCGGGCGACGGCCCGTCCGGCGGCGGGCGGCCACAGAGCCCGCCGCCGATGCCGGCAGGGCCGGTGCCGGCGATCCCGTCGCCCGGCCCGCGGCCGGACGCCCCGATCCCGCCGGCCCTGTTCCCCCCGTCGACGCCGACGACCCCGCCGCCGACCGGCCAGCCGACGGGCGGCGCGGTGCCGGATCCGTTGCTGACCGGCGGGGCCACGACACCCGCCGTGCCGCCGCCGCCGTCCAGCGATGTGCCGCCGACGCCGCCATCCCGGCGGCCGTATGAAGGGCCGGAGGTGTCGTGGTCCAGTCGGGGCGGGGTGGCGGATGCGGATGCGCCGGCGGGGGTGGAGCCGGGGAGCTAGTCCTCTGTCACTGGGCGCGCCTGTCCTCCCCATCGCGGGATGGGGAGGACGGTCTGGTCTATCCGGGGCCGGCGGTCGGCCTCAATCACACGGCAGCGCCCCCGCGATCCCGCGGTAGATCCGCAGGAGATCCGCCGGCGCCGGCGCGTTGAAATGCCGTGTCGGGTCGCCGGCGATGTACTCCAGGAGCGCGGTCTCGGCGTCGGCGCCGATCGAGACCGTGAAGACCGTCGCCTGGACTTCGCCGCGGCGGAACGCGGCGGCGGCGTCATAGACGTCCTGGACGGGCGAGCCGGCGTGCTTGCCGTCCGTGAGGAGGATGAGGACGGCCTCGCGGTCCGCGGACGCCTCGCGGCTCTCGAAGAGGACGCGGGCCTTGCGGAGCGCGAGGTCGATCCGTGTGCCCTCGCCGGAGGTGAGGCGGTCGAGGCCGGCCAGGAGGGAGGCCCGATCGTCCGACCATGTCTTGACGACGTCGGCTGTGCTGTTGAACGTCACGATCGCCGCCCGCGACGGCGGGAAGGACAGGTAGCCGACGAAGTCGCGCGCCGCCTCTACGCTGCGCGCGAGCTTCTCGCCCGCCATGCTGGACGACGTGTCGATGGCCAGGACGACGTCGAACGGCCGGCTCGGGATGCAGTGGTTGCGGTAGGCGACGGGCAGGTAGACATGGATCCGGGCGTCGGCCGTCGGCGGGACGCGCGTCGGCGTGGGCTCGGCGGTCGGGGCAGGCGTGCCGGGCGCGACGACGTCGACCGCCGGGACGTCGAACGGGCGCGAGGCGACGGTGCCGTCTGCATCCAGGTAATCGACATAAGCAAGCTTGCTGACGTCGTGGTGGCCGAGCTGGTTGGCCCGCAGCTTGTACGTCGCCGTCCAGCCGCCGGGCGGGAGCCGGTCGATCCGCCAAAGGAGGGAGGCGCTGCCCTCGGTGGCGGGCGGCGGGCTGGCCGAGCCGGGGATGTAGGACAGGGCGGCGGGCATGAGGACGCTGACCTGCAGATCCCGGATCTCGCCGGGCGCGCTGAGGCTGCCGGCGATCGCCCGATAGGCGTTGCGGAGGTCATCGGCGGTCGGCGAGTCGAAGTAGCGGCTCGGATCGCCGGCGATCTGCTCGAGCTGGATCCGCGCCGTGGATTGGACGCCGATGCCGATCGTGAAGATCGTCGTGCCGGCGGCGCGGGCGCGGGCGGCGGCCTCGGTGGGCTCCTCGGCGGTGGCCGCGTTGTGCTCGCCGTCCGTGACGAGGACGAGGACAGGCTTGGCGTTGGGGCGGTGGCGCGCCGAGACGAGCTCGGCCTGCCCGCCGTCGATGGCGGCCGTGATGTCCGTCCACATCGTGTAGACGGGCGGGATCGGGATGGCGTTGACGGCCGCGAGGACGGCGGCCTGATCGCCCGACAGCGGCTGGTGGACCACCACCCGTGACTCGAGGCTGAGCGCCGGCGTGAGGAACGAGATCACCGCCACCTGATGGACGCTGAAGTCCGTCAGCTGGACGAACGTTCGGATGGCCTCGACGGCCGGGGCGAAGAGGTTGTTGTCCCGCATGGAGGCGGAGCGGTCGAGGAGGAGGACGATGTCGGCGGGGGCGACGTCGCCGCCGCTGGGCGGGCACGTGCCGGTGACGTTGAGCGTGACGTCCACCGTGTCGCCGAGGGGGACGCGTTGGGGGGTGGCGGTCATGGTGGTGGTGGTGGTGCAGACGCCGGTGGGGGCGGCGGGGGATTGGGGGGCGGCGAGGGTGCGCGTTGGGTGTGGGGCGAGGAGGATGAGGGTGGACAGGGCGGCGAAGGCAGCGACGACGGGGAGGGAGAAGTGCGGGCGGCGCGTTCGCGGCGGGGCGGGGCGGGGGGACGGTGCCATGGGATCACCTCCGTGGGGTGGATAACGGCGGGGGTGGCGTCGGGATGGGGGCGTTGGGATGGCGATGGGATGAGGGAAGTGGGTGGGGGAGCAATTATCGTACCAGGGGCAGCAAGCGGCGCTCAGCCAGCCATTCCCGTCGCCTCATCCCGATCTCATCCACCGACCGTATCCTTGTGCCACAACCGAGCGGAAATACACCTCCTTGTGCAGCAGGTCGGGCCTTCTCCATCCCCCCCGGGAGAGAGGGCCCGATCTGCGTTTCTGCGTTTGGCGGCCGGCGGGCTATTTCAGCCGATAGCCGATCGGCAAGTACAACCGCTCCATCCAGTCGCGCCAAATCGTCGGCGTCGGCGTCGGCGTTGGCGTTCCGACGTCGACAATGGGTCGCGTGCCCGTCGCCGTCGCCGTCTGCGTGATCGCCGGCATGGACGGCGTCGCCGAGACCGTCGGTGTTGCGCTGGCGACGCCCGTCGCCGTCGCCGTCCCCCCCGTCCCGCCCCCGCAGACGTTCGCCCGCCCGATCGTCGGCGACGCGCACGATGCCCACGCCCCCGTGCCGTCCGGCTGCCGCGCCCAGCTCACGTCCGTCGTCTGCGCCCCGAACGTCACGCTGTCCACGACGGCATCCCTCGTCGCCAGCTGCACCAGCTCACCCGCCTTGCTCAGCTTGAAGTTCGCGTGGAGCGGTCCTTGCGAACCGTCCTCGTCGCACCAGATCGCGAGGAACGCGCCGGGGGCCAGCGTGACGTCCGGCAGCTGCCAGGCGTCGGGCTTCGTCGGGTCGTCGGACAGGAAGTAGCCGGCGAGGTCGATGGGCGCCGTGCCCTTGTTGAAGAGCTCGACCCAGTCCTCGTGCTCGCCCGCCTCGTCCACGTCGCCGACGCCGTTGTCGGCCAGGACCTCGTTGATCACGAGGTCGCTGTCCGCGGCGGGCGGGAGCTGGACGCCGGCGACGGTGTAGGTGCTCGGGCGGGTCAGGTTGGCGGCGGGGACGAAGACCACCTTGCCGTCGGGCCAGACGGCGCGCAGGTAGTACGTCACATCGGTGCCGGCCGGTTGTTGGGGGATCGTGGCCCTCCACTGTTGGAGGCCGCCCTCGACCGCGCTCGGCATCGGCAGCTCGACGGTTCGGCCGCCGTCGACGGCGTAGCGCAAGGAAACGGTCGACGGCGGCTCGCCGAGGAACGCGCCGTCCCAGCGCAGGCCGATCAGGACGTCGTCGGCCGACGTCGGCGCGCCGGGCGTCTGGTCGCGCGTCGCGTCGTACACGTTGCCGGCGGGCGGCTGGAGGTCGGGCAGCGCCGCCAGGTGCTGCGTGCGGAGCGTCACCAGCTTGACGATGCCCGGCGCGGGCCGACCTCCGCCCCCGCCTCCGCCACCGCCGCCCGCCAGGCGCACATCGTCCAGCAGCCCGGCCTCGAAGAACGACGTCCCGTACAGTGGGTTCGGGTCGCTCTTCACGCTCGCGGCGATGACGGCCTGCATCGCCGTGCCGTCGCGCTCGATGCCGGCCGGGGCGAAGGCGGCGCTCAGCAGGGTGCGGTAGTGGGCCAGGTAGTCGGCGCGCCAAGCCGGATTCGTGACCACGCGGCGCAGGAGCGGTCCCGCGCCGCTGCCGGACGTCATGTGGAACGGGTCGACGCGGGCCAGGGCCGCCGTGTCCGCGGTGTCCACGCCGCCGCCGGGGAACGTACCGAAGCTCTCGTTGATGTCCCAGGCCAGGATGTGGAAGCGCTCATCCTCGTCGGCCCGCCACAGGAAGTAGTTGTGGCCGACGTAGTAGCTGTCGAAGTTCGCGAACAGGTTCATCGCGGCGACGTACCACAGCACCCGGTCGACGTCGAGGTGGTCGGCCAGCGCCGCCGGTAGATCGGCCTCCGCCGCTCCGCCCGCGCCGGTCGGCGCGTCGAGGGCGCGGGTCAGCTCGCGCAGGCCCGTCCAAGCCGTGTCGCCGGCGTCCGGTGTCTTGAGCTCGTAGCGGGACTTGTAGAGCGCCAGGTCCTCGCCCAGCCAGGCGAGAGACGCGCCGAAGCCTCCTCCTCCGGGGCGCTGGTCGGGCGATAGGGCGTCGTCGTCGCCCGCCGCGATATCCGGCGCCGCCGCCTCCGGCGGATCGGCCTTGAAGCGCCAGCCGTTGTTCGAGCGGAACCAATGCTTGATGAACGTCCCCTCGATCTGCTCGACCGCCACGTAGAACCCGAAGTACGCGCCGTTGACATGAACCCGCGCCCAGCCGATGCGCGGCATCGGCATGAACGGCGAGAGCGACTTGCTCGTCAGCGCCTCGCGGACGAACGTCGGGTCGGAGAAGCCGTTGTTGAAGTTGATCACGTCGTGCCCGCCGACCGTCTGGCCGGCGACGTTCGCGTCGAACGTGATGTTCAGCGGTTTCTTCCGCCCGGCGCCGCGCTGCGAGCTGTTGCCCTTGTAGGCCACCGCCACGTCGGCGAGCGCCACGCCGTCGACCTCGATGTCCGCTTGGACGGTCTGATCCGCCGCCAGCGCGCTCTCCCAGTCGGCGCGGTCGAACGTGAGCTTGTAGTCATGGACGGTCGCAAGATCGAACGGGTCGATCGCGGCGGTTTGCTGTGCCGTCGCCGGACCGGCGGCACGATGCGCGTCGACCGCCGCATGCCACGGCTGCGCGCCGCGGGCCGGCGTGGGCAGCACGAGCGCCACGGCGACGAGCAGCACCACGGGCGCCGCGACCACGGCGAACGGGGCGGTGGCGGAGGACGGGCGGGGGCGTCGTCGGGTGGGCATCATCGGACTCCTGCGTCAACGCCGAGCGGGTGGACACGCAACGCGGTGTCCGCTGGCGGGTATAACGGGTGTTCCATATGGTAGGACAGGTCTATCATGTGCCGCATTCCGTACCGAACCGTTCATCGGGGACCGTTTTCAACCGAATTCATTGGGGACCGATTCATCCTGCACAACACCGATCGAACCCAATGCGAGGCCGACATGACTGGGATGCGCCTTCCCAAACCCCTTCTCCTCTTCGCAACGTCCCTCGTCACCGCACCGCTGATCGCCGTCATCTTCTCGCTGGCCACGCGCGAGGAACTGCCGGACTTCGAAGCGCTCTGTGACACCGGCCAGCCGTTCTACGCCGTCTCGTCCTACCGGGCGCAGCGCGGCACGAACCAGCAGCCCGGCCCCGGATCGGCGTCCGTCATCGTCTTCCAGGACACCAAGGACGAGACGGCGCACTACGAGCTGGCCACGTTCCAGCAGACCGGCGCCGTCTGGGGCCTCGCCTACCACGCCGGCCAAAACGCGGTCTTCGCGTCGACGTACCACAAGCGCGGCCTGCCGTACGGACCCGAAGGCCCGGGCGGCATCTACCGGATCGACCTCGCCACGGATGCGGTCACGACGTTCGCCGTCGTGCCGAACGCCGGCTCGCGCCAGCGCGCCGGGACGTTCACCAACGGCTCGTTCGAGCACGACTCCGGCACGGCGCGCAACGTCGGCAAGGTGGCGCTCGGCGATCTGGACCTGAACGACGACGGCACCGAGCTGTTCGTCGTTAACCTGAACGACCGGCTGATCTACCGCTACGACGTCGCCACCGGGGCGCTGATCGGCACGTTCCCGCACGGCGCGTTGAACGAGGAGTGGGCGCGCGACGCCCGGCCCTTCGCGCTCGAATTCGCCGGCGGCTTCGTCTACCACGGCCTCGTGAACGCGCGCGGGCCGGGCGCGGCGTTCCTGGCCAAGGTCTACCGCTCGCTGCCCGACGGCACGGACATGACCGAGGTCGCCAGCTTCCCGCTGCGCTACACCCGCGACCGCGTGATCCTCCGCCGCATCTCGGGCTCGACCGTGACATGGGGCCCGTGGTCCGACCAGCTGGCCGACATCCCGAAGGCGCGGGACCGGCTGCACGTCCCGCAGCCGATGTTGACCGACCTGCTCGTCACGGCGGACGGCGGGATCTCCGTCGCGCTGCGCGACCGCTACTGGGACATGAACACGCAGTGGGTGGAGGAAGAGCTCGCCACGGTGACCGCCACCGTCGTCCATCAGGGCGTTCCGACGCCGGACCGCACGAAGGAAGAGTTCACCTACCTGGTGGCCGAGAACGCGATGGGCTTCGGCGACATCCTGTACGGTGCGCGGACGGACGCCGGCTTCGACGTCGGCACGGATCCGGAGCGCTTCGACGACGAGAACGCGATCCGCCACGGCGAGAGCGCCCTCGGCGGGCTGGCATGCGGTGTCGACGCGGCCGGCATCGCCTCGACCTCGTACGGTGTCGCACGGGCGCCGTCCGAGAAGACGCTCGGCGAGGAGGGCGTCTACTGGTACGAGCTCGGCACCGGCAAGAAGACGTCGGAGGAGAGCCTCGGCCAGCCCGGGAGCATCGTCCCGCTGAGCCGGCTGCGCTCGACGAACCCGGTGTCGGCGCACGGGCCGTGGTTCGACTACAACTTCACGACGTACCTCCTGTACTACCGCGACGTCGCCAGCCTGGGGGACCTCGAGATCCTGTGCGCCGACTGCGCGGAATACGTGCCGCCGACCGCCACGCCGCTGCCCACCGACACGCCGACCGACACGCCGACGCCGACCGACACGCCGCCGGACGTGCCCACCGACACACCGGTCGGCCCGACGGACACCCCGACGCCCACGAACACCCCGGTCGACCCGACCGTGACGCCGACGCGCACGCCCGGCCCGATCTTCCTGCCGATCGCGATCAAGGAGCAGTGCGATCCGGTGACGATCGACGCCGACGTCGTCCTCGTGATCGACGCGTCGGTGAGCATGGCCGGCGACAAGCTGGTGGCCGCCAAGGCCGCCGCCCACGCCTTCGTCGGCGCGCTCAACCTGCCGGACGATCGCGTCGGGGTCGTCGCGTTCAACAGCGCCGCCGTGGTCGCCAGCCCGCTGTCGGGCGATCCCGTCGCCCTCCGCGCCGCCATCGACGGCATCGTGACCTCGCCCGGCACGCGGATCGACACCGGTTTGGCCGAGGCCGAGACGCTGCTGCGCGCCACCGGCCTGCCGCCGACGCGCAGCGCCGCCGTCGTGCTCTTGACGGACGGCCGCCAATCGGCCGAGCCGACGCTGCCGGAGGAGCGGGCGGCCAGCCTGCGCGGCCTCAACGTCGCCCTCTTCGCCGTCGGCCTCGGCACCGACGTCGACGCACCATACCTGCAACTCCTCACCGCCGACTCGGCACGGGTCTTCCTGTCGCCTCGCAACGAGGACCTGGCCGCGATCTACGTCACGATCGCGCGTCAGATCCCGTGCCCCGTCGAGGGCTTGTGGGGTCGACGCTAGCATCGCCCGTCGCGGCGGCCCTCCACGTCTGCTCACCGAAGCGGACGCGGAGGGCCGCCGCGTGGTCATGAGCGCGGCCGCGTGGCCATGACCGACAGCGACATCGAACTGCCCGCGCTGCCGATCGACGACGCGGCGGCCGATGGCAACGGGGCGCCGCTCGGCCTGCCGCCGATCGAGCGGCGCGTGTTCTGCAATCGCACGCTGAACCTGCGCAAGGTCCGGGCGATCGGCTACGACATGGACTACACGCTGGTCCACTACAACGTCGAAGCCTGGGAGCGCGCGGCCTATGAGCACATGCAGCGCAAGCTCAGCGCGCGCGGCTGGCCGGTCGACCACCTGGCGTTCGACCCGACGCTCGTCATCCGCGGTCTGATGGTCGATCGCGACCTCGGCAACCTCATCAAGGCGAACCGCTTCGGCTACGTGAAGCACGCCTCGCACGGGCTTCGTCGCCTGTCGACGGCCGAGAAGAACAAGCTGTACGCACGAACCGTCGTCTCGCCGGCCGACGATCGCTTCCGGCTGCTCGACACGCTGTTCTCGATCTCGGAAGGCGTGATGTTCGCCCAGACCACCGAGCTGCTCGACGCCCGCCTGCTGCCCGAGGTCATGGGCTTCGCCGATCTGTACGACGGCGTCCGCCGGGCGCTCGACCGGGCGCACATCGAGGGCGAGCTGAAGGCCGAGATCATGGCCCACCCCGAGCGCTACGTCGAGCTCGACCCGGCCGTCCCGCAGACGCTGTTCGAGCAGCAGCTGGCCGGCCACACCCTCCTGCTCATCACGAACAGCGACTACGCCTACACCGAGTTCATGATGGCGTACGCGTTCGACCGCTTCCTGCCGGATGGGATGACGTGGCGCGACCTGTTCCGACTCGTCATCGTCTCGGCCCGCAAGCCCGACTTCTTTGGCACGGACCGCCTGCCGATCTTCGAGGTCGTAACGGAGGACGGCCTGCTCCGCCGCTGCCCGAGCGGCATCCCGTCCGATGGCGTGTTCCTCGGCGGCCACGCCGCGATGGTCGAGCGCCACCTCGGGCTCGACGGCAGCGAGATCCTCTTCGTCGGCGACCATATGTACGGCGACGTGACGGTGTCCAAGGCGATCCGACGCTGGCGCACCGCCTTGATCCTGCGCGAACTCGAGGACGAGATCCTGGCGTTGACCCGCTTCCGCCCGACGCAGCGGCTGCTGATGGACCGTGTGGCGGACAAGGAGCGGCTCGAACATCAGATCTCGCGCCTCCGCCTCGACCTCCACCGCGACCGGGCGGCGGCCGCCGCCTCGCCGCCGCACCTCGCCGCCGCCGAGGCGCGCGTCAAGGCGCTGCGCGACGCGATCCTCGCCCTCGACGCCGAGATCGACCCGCTGGCCCGAGCCGCCGAGCAGCTCGGCAACGCCCGCTGGGGCCCGACGCTGCGCACCGGCGCCGACAAGAGCTACCTCGCCCGCCAGCTCGAGCGCCACGCCGACGTATATACGGCGCGCGTCTCCAACTTCCAGCTGGCGACCCCGTTCGCCTACTTTCGAGCGCCGTACGGATCGTTGCCGCACGATCCGGGACCGGCCGTGTCGTGACGCCCTGCGACGGTTTCCCCGTCGGCCAGCCCGTCGGGCAACCGTAGGTTTTCCGTCGGGTGAGCGACCGGCAACCGCGCGCCCGAACCCGTACACTGCTCGCAACACCGACGCCCGCCGTTCCCCCCGGTGAGTCCCCCCCTCCTTGGGGCGTCGGTGACGAGGCCTCCACCTCGGGACGTGGTCGATTGTGCTCCTCGCACGGCATGCGGCCGGTCGCCTTCGGGCGGCCGGCCGTTTGCGTTGACGTCCGGCGGCGCCTCCGGCTATGATTGCGCACGCAACAATTAACTCGGCTACAACCCAGCCGCGCTCCAAGCGCAGGAGTTCCACCCGTGTACGACACCTTCGTCCCGCAGCGCGCGATGGTCATCGTCGCCCACCCGGATGACGCCGAGTTCAGCTGTTCAGGCACGATCGCCCGCTGGGTCCAGGCCGGCTGCGAGGTGTGCTACGTGCTCTGCACGAGCGGGGACGTCGGCATCGCGGAGGAAGGGATGACGCGGGCGCGGGCGATCCGGATCCGCGAGGCCGAGCAGCGCGCGGCGGCGGCGGCGGTCGGGGTGACGGAGATCGTCTTCCTGCGCGAGCCGGACGGCATGCTCGAGGCGACGATGCTGCTGCGCAAGCGGCTCGTGCGCGAGATCCGGCGCTTCCGGCCGGAGGTCGTCATCGCCGGCGATCCGTACCTCGTCTTCACGCCCGGCGGCTGGATCAACCACCCCGACCACCGCGCCGCCGCGCTCGCGGCCGTCGATGCCATCTTCCCGTCCTCGGGCCAGCCGCACCTCTTCGAGGAGCTCGCCGGCGAGGGCCTCCGCCCGCACAAGATCCGCAAGCTCTACGTGATCGGCTTCGGCGAAGGCAACGTCTTCTCGGACATCAGCCAAACGATCGACCGCAAGATCGCGGCGCTCCAGGCACACCCGAGCCAGCTCGGCAGCTGGACGGATCTGCCCGAGCGGATCCGCGAATGGGCAGGCGGCGACGCCAAGCGGGCCAAGGAAGCGCACCCGGACGACGCCCAGATCCAGGCGATGTCCCACTCCGAGTCGTTCCGCGTGTTCACAGTGACGGGGGACGAGGACTGGGCGAAGCAAGGGGCGACGCACGCGGCGGCGGACGTGGTGGCGACGGCGGACTGAGGGTTGGACCGGCCTCGAACCGTCCGATTGCGGAGCGGCATGGGTCCGGACCCATAGGTCCGGATCCACTGGAACGGATGACCATCACCGGGTGTATCTTGTGCGCATCGACCGACGGCCGCACGGCCGCGCGGCGTACAGGAGACACCGATGCGTCGACGCGCACGATTCGCGCGACGCTGGAGACGTCCGATCGCATCCTGGCCGTCGCTGTCGCCGATGGCACGGCGTACCTCGCGTGTCCGGGCGGCGGCCTGCGGCTCGCCGACGTTCGTGAGCCGGCGGCACCGCAGTGGATGGCAGCGGTGGCCTTGCCCGGCGTCAGCGGTCACCCCGCAGACGCACTGCCCGCCGCTGTCGTGCAGGTCGCCGGCCGGGTCTATGTCGCCGCGCGGGCTGCTGGCGTGATCGTCGTCAAGGCCGCCATCGGCGGTTCGATCCGGCGCGCCTTCCTGCCGGTGGGCGGCACGACGACGGAGACGATCGCGTTCGGACCGCTGGCCGTCCACGGCGTGGACACGCCCGTGTTCGACGCGACCAGCCGGCGGATCCTCTTCGGGTGCGCCATCGACGTCGGGGGCTGGAACGTGTGCGACGTCGCCGTCGGCGCCATGGCGGTTGCCGTTACGGATGGCCTGCGCGCCTACCGCGAGCCGCGCTTCACGGCCGACGGGCGCGCTCATCATGCGCGCCTACGACCTGCGTACATACCAGGACGTTGCTGCGGCGAACGACCCTTACCGCGCCCACACGATCGTGCGGCTGCCGTTGGATGACAAGGTGTGGTTCTCACCGCAGCCCTGATTGCGGTATCCTCCACACCGTGCAATGTGACCGTGGCGCATCTGCAGCGCAAATCCCCCCACGGTGATCCACCAGGAGCGGAACATGGCAGACAAGAGCATCTTCGAGCACGTCAGGGACCTACTCAACAAGACCGTGCCCGGCACGCGCCGCAAGCCGAAAACCGCCGCGGCCAAGGACGCGCCCGCCAAGCCGAACGCCCCCCTCGGCCCGGTCGACGGCCGGGCCAAGGCACCGGATCTGCAGGCCGAAATGCACAAGCGCGATGCGGAGATCCGGGCGGCGGTCGCCAAGGCCACGGCCGACGAGAAGGCCGCGCTGGTCAAGCAGCAGGCCGAGCTGGCCGAGGTGCGGCGGAAGTACGAGGCCGAGCTGGCAAGGCAGGCCGCCAAGCACGTCGAGACCGCCGAGACGACGTACACGATCGTGCGCGGCGACACGCTGTCGGGCATCGCCAAGCGGTTCCTCGGCAATGCCGCGCGCTGGCCGGAGATCCATGCCGCCAACAAGGCGCAGATCCCGAACGCCAACCTGATCTACCCGGGCCAGGTGATCACGATCCCGCCGCGCTAGTACTCCACCACTGAACATGCTCGTGGCGGCCACCAGAGTAGGGAACCCCTAGAATCCACAGTGCTAGAATCCACAGTGGTGGAGTACTAGCGTACCTGTCGCGACGACGCGACCACGATCAAACGGCGGCGGGCATGTTCATCTGCCAGCCGCCGTTTGGCGTGTTCGCTGTGGTGCGCATGTGGCCCGGGCGTCGAACCCTGCGCGTGGGTCCGGGCCAGGCGCAGGCTACTGGATCTGCTTCTTCCCGAACTTGTTGTAGAGCCACGTGATCAGCAGAGCGCCGACGAGCGCGGCCAGCAGGGAGCCGGCGCTGAGGCCCTCGCTCTCGATCCCGGCGAAGCTGAGCAGCCAGCCGCCGACGACCGCCCCGACCATGCCGAGCACGACGTCGACCCAGTCGAACTTCATGTTCCTCGTGGTGAGGTATCCGGCCAGCCAGCCCCCGATCGCGCCAACGACGACCCACGCGAGAATCCACATCCCGGGCATTCGAACGCTCCTTGTGCATTGACGTTCCCACCACGACCTGCGACAGGTCGGTCGCCGGGATGTTGCCAGATCGTGCGTTGCCGCGCCAGCAGGAGACTGCGCCGGCGGCGACCAGGGGTGGATGGCCGTGCCCCTGAACGCAACTGCCCTCGCGGCACTTGCGGTCAGTACCCCGCCACGGCAGCATCTCCGGCCTCCGTACTCTGCCGGGCACCCCAGGCATGACCAGTGGCGGGGGACTACGCTCCCCACCGCCCCCTCGCCGCATCGATGGTCGCGAACACGCGCCCGTCGTCCGCCGCGGCCGTCCGTCCGCTCAGCCCCGCCACCCACCGCTCCGGCCACGCCCCCGCACCGTGCAGCGCCCCAACGCACGCGCCGACGATCGCGCCGACGACGTCGCTCGCCGCGGCGTCGTTCACGGCGCGGACGAGGGCGGTCTCGGGATCGTCCGCATGGCGGGCCAGGATGAACAGGGCGATCGGGATCGCCTCGAGCGCGTACGCGCCGCTGCCCCAGCGTGCGGCGGCGCCGGCGACGGGGAGGCCGTCGCCCAGGCCGGCGGGCACGGTGGCGCCGACGCGCTGACCGAGCTGGCCGGTCCACACCGCCTCGCCTGGGACGGCGACCGTGTAGAACGGCTCGACTTCGACGCCGCGGATGGCGTCGACGAACGTGTCGGCCCACCACTCGGCCGGGGGACGCGCCGGCCCGGCTTCGGCGCCACCGGACGCAAGGCAGCCGTGCAGCACGGCCGTGATGCCGAGTGCGCCCGCCAGCGCGGCCGAGTCGTTGTGCGTCGCCAGCGTGCACAGGGCGACATCCGCCCAGACGTCGGCGTCCTGGCCGGCGAGGTGGGGCAGGAGCAGCGGGGCGATCCGCGCCGCCGGGCCGGCGCTGGCCGACTTGCGGCCGCAGCGGTGCCACGGCACGCCGCCCCGCACCTCGCGCAGCGCATCGCGGACCGTGGTGCCGGCGCCGAACAGGGGCCGCTCGCTCCAGCGATCCACGACGCGCTTCGGATGGAAGCGGCCGGCGGCCACGACGCTCTCGAGCATCCAGAACGCCAACTGCGTCAACGACGACGGCAGGCCGAGCGCGGCGCCGCCGGCGTGGACGTTCGGCACGTAGTCGCGCACCTCGCCCCACCGGGAGGCGCGTTCGGCCGGCGGCGTCGCGGCCACCGGGTGGCCGAGGGCGTCGCCGATCGCCAGCCCGAGCAGCATGCCGGCGGCGCGGTCGAACGCCGGGTCGGGCGACGTCGGACCGGGCGCACGGTCGAAGATCGGGCCGCGGGCCAGATCGATGTCATGGGCGCGGAAGATCGTTTCAAGAAACGCGGGGTTGGAGGCGGGCATCGGGGATCCGGATCGGTGGTGCGCGGCCGAGCGGCGCATCGGTGACGAACGAAGTGCGTCCTCCTATTATCCCCCCACACCCCACAGGAGCCGCCGATGGCCTGCGCCCGCCCCACCGTTCCGGTCCGCCCGCACGCCGCGCTCGGCGCCCTGGCGGCACTCGTCGCCCTCGCCGTGGCGCTCGTGCGCCCCACGACGGCCGTCGCCGCCCCGCCAATCATCGCCGGCTGCCCGATGCTGCCGGGCGACAACATCTGGAACACCCCCGTCGACACGCTGCCGGTGCACCGCAGCTCGGATGCGTGGGTGCGCGCGATCGGGGCCGAGGCCAAACTGAAGGCCGATTTCGGCAGCGGTCTCTGGAACGGCGGCCCGATCGGCATCCCGTATGTGATCGTGCCGGGCGATCAGGCGCGCGTGCCGGTGGCGTTCGAGTACGGCGACGAGAGCGACCCCGGGCCGTACCCCGTGCCGCGCAACGCGCCGATCGAGGGCGGGCCGAACGCTGACGGCGATCGGCACATCCTCATGCTCGACCGCGACCGGTGCATGCTCTACGAGTTGTACGCCGCCCATCCGCAGCCGGACGGCAGCTGGAAGGCGGGCTCGGGGGCGATCTTCGATCTCTCCAGCCACGCCCTCCGACCGGACGGGTGGACGTCGGCCGATGCCGCCGGCCTGCCGATCCTGCCCGGCCTCGTGCGCTACGACGAGGTCGCATCAGGCGAAATCGGGCATGCGATCCGCTTCACCGTGCCGCAGACGCAGCGCCTCTACCTCTGGCCGGGTCGCCACTTCGCCAGCCGATCGTCCGACCCCAACCTGCCGCCGATGGCGCTGCGGATGCGCCTCAAGGCCAGCTTCGACATCCGCGCCTACCCGCCCGAGCTGCAGGTGATCCTGCGCGCCCTCAAGCGCTACGGCATGATCAATGCCGACAACGGCAGCCCGTGGTTCCTGTCCGGCGTGCCCGACGAGCGATGGGACAACGACGTCCTCCATCGCCTGCGCCAGATCCCGGGCAGCGCATTCGAGGCCGTCGACGCCTCGGGCCTGATGATCGACCCGAACTCGGGGCAGGCGCGCCAGCCGGGCGGGGATCCGACAGTGCCGCTGCCGATCGCCCCGTCTTCGACGCCGACTCCCTCGCGGACATCGACGCCGACGACCTCGCCGCCGCCGTCCCCCGTGCCGCCGACGTCCACCGATGACCCCGCCACGCCGGAACCGACTCCGATCGCGACCCCGCCGACGGGTGCACCGACGCCGGACGCGGCGGCGACATCGGTCGTCTACCTGCCGGTTGCGCGGCGGGACGGGCGTGTGCGGTAGGGGGTTGCGGTGGGTGGGTCGGAGGGGCGATCAGCGTCCTCGGGCCCTCGCCGCTGGCTACGGACGATCCGGCGCCGGCGTTCGTTCGCCGCGCGTCCCATCGGGCGGACGTTCGTGCCCGCGGTGGCCCGGCCCCCGGTCGCGCCGGCCCGGCGTCTCGTTGGCGCTCGGCGTCGGACCGGGCGGGGGGCCGCCGCCTTCGGTCGGGCGCGGGCCAGGGCCGGGTCCCGGCCCTGGTTGACCGCCCGGAGGCGGTGGGAGCGGCAGGCGGCCGCCACCCGGTCCGCCGCGCCCGCCCCGCCCATCACGGTCGGGCGTGGGCCGAACCGGCGGCGTCGGCCCGTCGGGCGGTACTTGGACGCCCGGGGTCGGGTTGGGTGCGGGGGCCGTCGGGACGGATGTCGCCGCAGCGGGCGCGCCGCCGGAGCCGATCGCCGGGTCAGCGGCGGCGCTCGTTGCTGCCCAGGTGGGGGAGGCCCCGGCGGTCGGGACTGGCGTGAGCGCGGGCGGCGCGGTCGGCGATCCGGCAACCTCGCG
Source organism: Candidatus Avedoeria danica (assembly GCA_016703025.1). Taxonomy (NCBI): domain Bacteria; kingdom Bacillati; phylum Chloroflexota; class Ardenticatenia; order Candidatus Epilineales; family Candidatus Epilineaceae; genus Candidatus Avedoeria; species Candidatus Avedoeria danica. Next base: position 2,592,993 of record JADJCV010000004.1, on the reverse strand, counting down.
GTCGGACGGGGACTCGTCGTCGCGGTGCGCATCGTCCACGGGCGGCGCGGCGACGTCGCCGGCCGGCGTCGGCGTCGGGGAGGCTGTCGGCGTCGCCGTGGCCGGATCGCCCCCGACAGCCGCCGGCTCCGTCGTGGGCGCGAGCGTCGGGGCGGGCGTCGCCGCCGCGATCCCGAGCACACGGTCGACGGCGTGGCGGACCGGGGGCAGCGCGGCGTAGCTGACGCCGGCGGCCGAGGCGACGCCCACCGCGAAGAGGAAGGGTGCCGATAGCCCACCGATCGTGCCGGCCGCCCAGCCCCATGCCCACGCGAAGCGCTTCCGCGGCGCGACGATCCGATCACGAACGGCTGACCACTCCGTGGCACGGCCGGGCGGGCGGGCGTTGGCGGCGACTCGCATCAGCTCGAACAGCGCCGCCTGCTCGCGGTCGAACCGGGCGACGGTCGCCGCACACGCGGCGCACCGGGCCACGTGGGTGGCCACATCGGCGCGGGCGCGATTGTCGAGCGCTCCGAAGACGTAGTCCTGCGCCTGATCGTCCGTGAGGTGCGCCGCAGAGGGTGCGCTCATCGGGCGTCTTCCGGCCGGACGGGCTCGGGCATGCGGGCGCTGTGGCCGCGGAAAGCGGACGGCTCAGGCGGCCGGGTAGCTGGGGGTGCGACGCTGGCGGCCGCGGGTGGGGCAGAGTGCGCTGACAGTGCGCGGCGAAGCGCCGCGAGCGCGCCGGTGACGCGCGTCTGGGCCGTCCGCAGCGGGATGCCGAGGGCGTCGCCGATCTCCTGGAAGCTGAGATCGGACACCGCGCGCAGCGCCAACGCCTCCCGTTGGAGCGGCGTCAGGCTGGCCAGCGCGGGCCCGAGGGCGCCGCGCGCGTCGATCCGCCCCACGCTGTCCTCCGGGTCGACCGCTTCCTCGCCATTGCTCGACCACCACGCGCGGAGGCCGGTGGCGGCGCGACGGGCGCGCCGGCCGCGGTCGCGGCACCTGCTCACCGTCACGGTGTGCAGCCACGTCCCGAACGCGGCGCGTTCGCTCTGGTAGCGGTCGAGGTTCCGTAGCGCGTAGATCATCACGTCCTGCACGACGTCGTCGGCCTCGTCCCCATCCCCCAGCAGGGTGACGGCAAGGCGGTGGATGCGCGTCCTGTATGTCTCGTACAGCCAGCGCAGCGCCGCCTCGTCGCCTTGCTTGGCGCGCGTGATCAGGTGCTGGATGTCCGGCTGATCGGAAGGCTGCATGTCGCGCATGCTCACAGATGGTACGCATGGTGCGTGCCGAATGATTGGCCCGCCGCGCCCCCGGTCCGCGACCGTCCGTGCGGCGCCGGGGGCCGGTGGGAGGACGGGGTGACAAGTTCGGCACGGCACCGGGGCCCGGCCGGCCCGGGGGTACGGAGCTTAACGTCGTGCTGTGCGCACAGGGTAGGCGAGGCAGGTTCGGCGGTACGCGGCGACGCTTGGCGCACGGCCAAGCGTCAGGAGCGGGATGGTGGGGTGTTCGGGGTTCGGGGAAGCGGCCGCGCGGGGTCGGCAGGCTGAACGAACAAGCAGCCTCCGGCATCACGCCGGAGGCTGCTTGCTGCGGACGAACCGTTCCGCCGCGTGGCGCCGAGGCCTACTGGCCGCCGCCTGGCTTGCGGGGACCGCGACCACCCTCTGCCGGGCACTGGGAACCTTCCGTGCCGATGGGGCTCTTGTCGGCTCGCTCGATCGCCTTGTCGGCGCATTCCTGCGAACCGCCGGCCGCGACCGCCGCCGCTGCCGCGTTCCGGACGCATTCCGTGTACGCGGCGTGGTCCGTCCACCCGTTGCCGTCGACGCCGTTGCACGGGCATGCCGCGTGGACGGCCTTGGCGACGACGAGGCACGCCTCCGCCGGGCGCGGCGCGCCGGGCTCACCCGGGCGACCGGGATGGCCGGGGCGGCCGGGCTGGCCGGGCCGGCCGGGGCGCTCGCCGGGGCCGCTCGGTGCCGTCGGGCACGTGAAGCCCTCGGTGCCGATGGGGCTCTTGTCGGCGCGCTCGATGATCTTGTCGGCGCACGCCTGCGTGCCGCCGGCAGCAACGGCCGCCGCGGCGGCGTTCTGGACGCACGTTACGTAGCTGGCGTGGTCCGCCCAGCCGCTGCCGTCGGTGCCGTTGCACGGACAGGCGTCGTGCACGGCCTTGGCGATGCTGGCGCAGGCGTCGGGCTGGCGCGGGCCGCGGCCGCCGCCGCCGCCAGGCCCGCCCCGTCCGCCGCCCTGGGCAAATGCGGTGCTGGCCAAACCGGACACAAAGAGAGCCGTCAAGACCACAACGAATCCGAACCTGCGCATGGCAATCCTCCGAATGTGTCGTCACTGTAGGGTGCGGCCGGTCCGGCGAGTCGGAAGCCGCATGGGTGATTCGGGGGTGATACGCGTGACTGGGCGGTGATGATTGGTGTGGCCGTGGCCAACGCGTGGCCGGTCACCTGCGATCGCCACGGGCGATCCGGGCGTGCGTTGGAATCGGCTTGGATGACCCCTTGCGCTTGCGGTTATTATTGTGTTATGATGGCGACACGATCGCCCTGCTGTCCCGGGGTGCTCGACATGGGGGAACGCGTCGTGCACCGTAGGATCGGTCTCGCCGGGGGGGTCATCGCCTGCGCTTCCGTGGTTGCTGCCATGATCGGCTTAGCGAATGCTCGGTTGGCGAAGCCGTCCAGCGCCGCTCGTCAGCAGTTCGTCGGGTGGCCGGTCATCTGGACGTCCATCGGCACCGACCCCGACGAGCCGGGTTGCGGCGACCATCGCAACGTCTTCCGCGCCTACGCCGCCGTCGACGCCGAATACCTCTACCTGCGGCTTCAGAACGTTTCTCCGGCCGGCTGGCCGAACACCGGCCCGACCGGAGAGGCGCGCTACAAGTGGTTCTTTGACGTGAACGGCGACGGCGTGACGTCCGGCGGCAACATGGTCGACGCCGAGTACCTGCTCATGCTCGAGGACCTGACGGTGCCGCCCGACCCGACGCTCGGCCGCGACCAACTTGGCGAGCTGACGTTGATGGACGATCTGTCCAACGTCGGCTTCATGGCGCGCTGGGGCGGCGGGAGCCCGCCGGGGTACACGACGAACGCGCCGGCCAGCACGCTGTGGAGCCGCGTGCTCGGCACGGGCACGGCCGGGGTCGGTGGTCCGCAGGCGGCCGAGGGGAACCTCGACATCGGTTACGAGATCACCGGGACGAACGTCGACATGTACGTCCGGCGAAGCGCGCTCGGCAGCCCGCTCCTGTTTCGGGTGATGTGGGCGACCGACTTCCACGATAACAACCTCGATCAGGCGCCCGACTGCGACCGCATCGACGACGGCAACTGCATCGTCCTCCAACTCCCGACGCCGTCGCCCACCCCGTCGCTGACCCCGTCGTCCACGCCGACGCCGTCGAACACCCCGACGCGAACGCCGACGCCGACGAACACCCTCACGCCGACGCAGACGTTCACCCCTTCGGCAACCCCGTCGTGGTCGCCGACCCCGACGGACACGCCGACGAACACCGCAACGCCTACCCTTACGCCGACTCCGACACGGACGCCGACGTCCACCCTCACCCCGACGCCCACGCGCACCGCCACGGCCACCGCCACCACAACGCGCACGCCGACGCCCACGCCGACCCCGACGTCCACTCTTACCCCGACCGCAACGCGCACGCCCACGGCCACCGCCACCGCGACGCGCACGCCGACGTCGACCGCCACCCGGACGCCGACGCGCACGCCAACCCTGTCGCCGACGGTGACGCGCACGTCCACGTCGACGCCGACACGGACGCTGACGCCGACGCCGTCCAGCACACCGACGCGGACGCCGACCCCAACCATCACCCCGACGCGAACGCCCACCTTGTCGCCAACCGTCACGCCCACGTCGACGCCAACCCTCACGCGCACCCCGACCGCCACGCGGACCGCCACGCCGACGCGGACGCCGACCGCCACCCGTACCCTGACGCCGACGGCCACGCCGACGTTCACGCCAACTGCGTCCCGCACGTCGACCGCTACGCGGACCGCCACGACGACGCGGACGTCGACCGCAACGCGGACGCCGACGGCCACGCGGACGCCGACACGCACACCGACGGTCACCTTGACCCCATCCCCGACGCCGACGCCGACGAGCACACCGCGCTGCCCACCGCGGTGCGTGCCGATCGTCCCCGGACCGCCCTTCGGCCCCACCGACCCGCCGGCGCGCCACGGCCCGCCGCATGACCCGCCCGTGATGGTGGGCGGGGTGTCCATGGGCGCGCTCGTGCCGCTGGCGGTGGGTGGGGAGACGCTGATCAGGCGGCTGCAAGGTGTCGTTGCGCAGTTCGCCGGGGCGCGGCATGAGCGTTCGTCACCCTCGCCGCGGGTACTTCTTGTGGATCAGCTCGGCGCGATCCAGCCGGGCTCGCGGTTCCAGCGCGACCTCGCGGCGGTGATCGGGGGCGCGGGCAGCGGCCTGCGGGTCGTCCCGCCGGACGAGGCGACGGTCGGCCGTTTCCAGTCGCTGCCGGCGGACGGCGCTTCGCTCCTCGTGCTGCGGGTCCACTCGGCGCTGATCGTGGACGGCGGCCGCTGGACGGACGACGTGGCGCTGTTCACGAACGAGCCGGTCGATCTGAGCCGCTTCGCCGTGACGGGCTTGGTCCAGGGTCCGTCGCCATCGTGGTCGATGCTGCCCGCGTCACCGGGGACGGGGTCGAACCCACCGAAGACTCGCCTGACGCCGGCCGAGATCGGCGCCCTCGTGCCCGTTCGGCGCACCGTCGGCGCGGACCCGCGGCCCTTCAACGGCCTCGGCGCGACGTTCATCCGCGACCACCTCGACGGCTCGTTCCGTGACGACGCCGTGGTGGTCCTGATGGGCTGCGACAGCCTGCGCGGCGTGGCGATGAGCGAGGCATTCCTGGCCCGCGGGGCGCGGGCGGTCATCGGCTGGAGCGATGAGGTCTCGGCCGGCCACACGGATCGGGCCACGCTCGAGCTCGTGGCCGAGCTGTCGGCCGGCGGCACGGTGACGTCGGCGATCCGGCGGGCGATGATTGCGGTGGGACGGGATCCGGTGAGCGGGGCTTACCTGATCGCGGCGGAGCGGTAGCGCGCCGCAGCACGGTCCGACGATAGCCGTCCGGCCCACGGCAGGTAGCAGCGGGCGGCGAGCGGGGTGGCCGTCGACGTTGGGATGGCGGAGGTGGGCGCCGTCGTCGGCATCTTCGTCGGCGTCGACTCGGCGGACGGCGCACCGGTCGACGACGGGCTCGGGCCCGCCGTCGCGATGTGGGGCACGTCGGTCGCGACCGGCGGAATGTACGGCGCGGCACCCGTCGGTACCACCACGCGCCCGCCCGGCCCGATGTTGTCGGCAGCCACGCGGCCGCGGTAGCGAGGGCCGACGAGGTAGGGGTAGGCGGGCTGGCCGGCGTCGTCGAGCGTCGTGAAGTAGGCGTAGATGCCGTCCGGGAACTCGGGCGTGCGCGTCCAGCGCCCGTTGTGGGCATCGAGGTCGCCCGAACCCGCCGCGAACGTGAAGTCTTCGACGTACCAGCCGAGCGGGAACGCACCGCCGACGGGCGGGCCGGCCTGCGCCGCCGGGACGGCCGAGCCGTCGGGCAGCGTCGTGCGGGTCGCGATGTCGCGCGTGCGGTAGCTGGACCGCATGCGCCGCACGGTGCTCGACGGGTCGTTCGGGTCGCCGTAGCCGTACGGGCCGTAGAGCGGGAACCCGTCGAATGCCCAGCCGATGATCGGGGAGTGGCGCATCACGTCGTCGTCGCCGAGGGCGGCGCGCAGGCACGTGGGGTCGATGTGGTGGTGGTAGCGGCCGTTTGCGGCCCCCGCGCCCTGCGCCCGGCCGCGGGCGGGGTGGCCGAGGCAGGCGTCGAAGCCGCGGCGCTCGGCCAGTGCGGCATTGCGGTTCCAGACGGCGTCGCCGCGCTGGCCGCCCATGCCGCCCATGTTCGGCGCGTCGCGCCCGGCCGCGGCGACGTACGACCAGTCGTCGAGCGCGTTGTAGATCGGCACGCCGTTCACGAACGTCCCGATGCTGCCGAGCCCGGTGGCGCGGGGCGTGCCGGTCTCCAGGGCGGCGTCGAGCGGCAGGCGGTAGACGTAGTCCTGCTCGCCCGGCACGTTCGGGTTGCCGTCGGCGAACGGGCCGATGTCGTACGCCGGGATGCCGGTGGCGCGGACGAAGATGCTGGCGGCGTCGAACCAGAGCAGTTGGACATCGGCCAGGTTCGTGCCGGTGGCGCCGCTCGACAGGCGGTAGGCGCCGCGGTGGGCGTCGTGGTTGTAGCGCCACGTCGCGAGGGACGTCGTGGCGGGGATCGGTGGGTCGGCGGCCTGGGCGTCGCTGGCGTGGATGTCGATGTCGTGAACTGCGACGTCGCGCACGTCGAGGTCGTGCGCATCGGGGCCGTGGGCGTGGGCGACGCGGGCGGCGGGCAGGGCGACGGCGAGGGACAACGCGATGGCGAAGGCGGTGGAGAGGGCGAGGGCGAGGGCGCTGCAGATCGGGCGCGTTCGGTGCCGTGTCATGGCGAGCTCCGGGTTGGGTCGGGTGGCCGCTCGACGGCGGTGCCGTGGCTCGTCGGTCAACGATGATACGCGCGCCGGGCGTGCGTTGAGCGGTGCGGGCGGCGAAGCGGGCGGCGATTGGGAGGTGACGTGCCAGCTTCTCCGCTAGCGCCATATATGGCATCATATCCACACGATCGACGAGGAGGACACGATGAAACGCACTACGGTCATGTTCGACGAGGAGATGTACGCGCGCCTGCAGGAGCTTGCACGGCGCCGAGGGACGACGACGTCGCTGCTCATCCGGGAGGCGGTGGGGACGTACGTGGCGGAGTCGGGCGAGACGGAGGGGTCGCCGATGGAGGCGTTGATCGGGATGTATGCATGGTCCGACGGTCCGTGGGCAGCGGACGTCGAGGAAGAGTTCGGCCGGATTGTCCTCGAGAAGCAGGAGAGGATCCGTCGTGACAACGAGCATCGTTGACACGAGCTTTGTCGTCGGTCTCATGAATCAAGATGATCCGCATCATTCCCGCATCGCGATGGCCGCCCGCGCGCTGCGAACAAGGCCTTGGCTGCCGACCGTTGCGATGGTCGAGGTCTGCTCGCTGCTCCATCATCGGCGAGGCGCGCGTGTGGATGCGGAGTTCGTGGCCGGTCTTGCGCGACCGGATGCGGCGTTCGCCTTGCTCGATGCGATACCCGCGGACTATCTCCGATCTGCTGAGATCATGGCCAAGTATGGTGACAGCGGCGTCGACTTCGTCGATGCCGTCATCGTTGCCGTCGCCGAGCGCCTGAACATCGGCACGATCCTGACGCTGGATCACCGGCACTTCGGGATCGTACGGCCGCGGCATCGGGCGGCGTTCGAGTTGTTGCCGGCGCCTGAATAGCGGTCTCGATCGTTCCGGATCAGGGGGGCCGGCCGGGTGCGAAGCCGAGGACGGTGATCAAGGAAGACGGAAAGGTGACGGTATCGCGGTGGTTGCCGCCGTCGACAAAGGTGGCCGCCGCGCCCAGCGTGGACGGCTGGCTGCCCGGCGCGACAGCGCGAGCACGATACGTCACGGTGACGCCTTCGCGCGGGATGTGCGTCTGGGTCCAACCGATGCGGCCGTGCCCGACATCTATGTCGTTCGGCGCGGGCTGGGCGGTATCGGTCACGATCTGCAGGGCGGTTGGGAGCTGGTCGGTGATCGTCAACGACTTCAGGAGGATGTATTGGTACGTCCTGCGAACGGTGTCGAAGATGTTCGCCAACTGCATGCGCTGCCGCCATTCAAAATGGTAGCGAGGTGACGTGGCCACCGTCCGGAGGCATGCCGCATCGCAGTCCGCGCCTGCGCACAACGTGATGACCAGGATGCCCTCGGCCTTCAATCGCGACGCCTCACGCTGTGGCCGCGCACAGCCGCCGCTTGGACGCGTTGCGAACAGCACGACGACCTCGCGGATCACGTCAGGCGTCCTGTAGTCGCCGCGCCCCAAGAGGAGCTGGCGCCGGCTCTCAACCAGCGCCAGGTCCAAGCGCGCGCTCCCTTGCGGCGCACCGACTCGGTCCACGCATCGCATGACGCGACCGCGGTCGTTCTGGAGCATGCACTTCACACGGACACGATCGTCGAATCCGACCACAGCGACACGCGTCGCCGCATTCCTGGACAGGTCCAACCGCCGGACGAGGTCCGCCGCCGCCGACTCTACGTCGTGGCCGAGGTCGCCCGCCATCGCGGCGGATGCCTCGATCGCCACGACGATGTGCAGCGGCCAGACCGGGCCGATGCACTGCGCGGTCACCGTCATCGTCACGTCCACCATTTCGCCCAACAGCAACATCGCCGGCTCGACGCGTCGGGCGGCAGCGACGTCGCACGGCGGCGCGACGTCCGTGCCGCGCGGCGTCGGCGCCGGACCCGTCGACGTCGCACGGGCGGCGGCCCGCGCGGGGGCGCCGGGGCGCGGCGGCGCGAGGGCGACGGCGACGAGGGCGGCGGCGATGGCGAGGGCGGCGATGGCAGTTCGGCGGGGCATGGGCGTGGCCTCGGCGTGATGCGCGAGGCTGTAGGGGCTGGGTGATGATCGTTGGGATCATCGCGGGGGGACGCTCGCGTGTGGGGATAGAACACGCGCCGTGGTGCGGGTGGACACAGACGATCGGCCGATCGATCGTTCGAGCGCGGCGGGTCTATCATTGGCGTCCGTCCGCGGATGATCCGAAGGACAGGCGAAGGAGACGTCCATGGACGATCGCGAGTTGGTGGAGCGGATCACGGTTGATCCCCGCGTCCTGGCAGGAAAGCCGGTGATCAAGGGAACACGTCTGGCGGTCGAGTACATTCTCAAGCGGCTGGCACACGGATCGTCGGTGGCCGACATCCTGGCCGAGTACGAAGGCATCCATGCGGACGATGTGCTGGCGTGCCTGCTCTTCGCGTCACGCGCGCTCGAGGACACCACCTACATGCCCCTCGTGACGGAGACGGCGTAGGTGCGCTTCATGGTCGATGAAAGCACGGGACCAATGGTGGCCCGATGGCTGCGCGAGCAAGGCCACGACGTGTACTCGGTCTTCGACGATGCACGGGGTCTCATCGACGATGACGTGATTCGGCGCGCCTTCGATGGTCGTCGAATCCTGATCACGAACGACAAGGACTTCGGCGAAAAGATCTACCGGGAACGTTATCCGCACCACGGCGTCGTACTGCTCCGCTTGGGTGACGAGCGGGCGGAGGTCAAGATCGCGACGCTTCGATCCTTGCTGCACGAGCATTCGGATCGCTTGCCGGAACAGTTCGTCGTGGTGGCCGAGGGGCGGGTCCGCTTCGGCCGTCCTGTGCCGTAGTTCGCGGTGTGCGAATCGGACCCGCCAATGCCTCTTATCGCGTGACCGTCACCCCCCCCAAACACATCTCATCCAACGTCCCCTCCCCCCACCGCACCACCCGCGGCGCCTGCTGCTTGCCGTCCACGTACGGCTGGTTCGCCTGGGAGTTGTCCCAGGTGCACGTCATGAGGATCCGGTCGCCGGCCTTCAGGTCGATGGGCGTGACGAGGTCGTAGACACCCTGCCAGTTGAAGGCCCAGTCCGGGATGTCCAGCAGGCGGCGCTTCGTGCCGTTCGGCTGGATGAGGTCGAGCGTGAACATGCTGCCGAGCATGTGCATGTGGCCCCAGACCTGCCAGAGCTTGCCCTCGGGCGCCGTGACGCGCAGCAGGCCGCCGTCCTGGCCGTCGGCCACGACGTTCGCCTCGGCGGTGACGCTGACCTTCGGGTTGCCGGGCGGGAGGTTGAACAGGAAGTTCACGAGCCGGACGTCGACAGGCGCGCGGTTCACCGGGCGGGGCGCCGTCCAGAGCAGGACCTTGGAGCGATCGCTCCCGTGGCCGTTCAGCGTGTTGTAGTGGAGCTGGAGGACGAACTTGGCGCCGGCCGGGATCACCTTGGCCGTCCCGTCCGGGTACGGCCGCGTCAGCCGCCCGACCGCCTCGCCGACGATCCACTCGCCCGTCCCGGCGCCGGGGCCGCCGAAGCACTCGTAGCCGGGCTCGCGGTCCTCGGCCTCCAGCTGCTTGAGCTTGGCGGCGTCGCCGGCCAGGGCCAGGTAGAGGATGCCGTGGTGGTAGATTCGGCTGTTCGTCGGCATCACGTCCACCATCCGGACCTCGGTGTCCCGGCGGAAGCCGGGATCGATGACGAAGCAGCGGTAGTCGTCCAGCTTGCCCGCCTTGGTGGTGTACTGCGCCCCGATGTCGAGCGTGAGGTCGGGGGCGCCGTGGTCCTCCGGCTTCGGGCCGTCCGGCGGCGCCGTCGACGGGTCGCCCTCGGGCAGGCCGGCCGCCAGCCACTCGAGCACCTTGGCGCGGTCGCCCGCCGACATCACGCGCGGGTCGTCCAGCGGCGTCTCGCCGTCCGGGATCGCCGGCAGCGGCGGCATAATCTTGCGCTCGATCACATAGGCCATCTCGGCCGCATGCGCCACCGCGTCTGCGTACGCCTCGAGCGCGAACGGCCCGATGCCGCCCGCCACGTGGCACGTGGCGCACTCGGCGTTCAGGATCGGGCGGACGTCGCGCCAGTACGTGAGGGCGGAGGGCGTCGTCGGGGACGCGGCGGGCGGCGGGACGGCGGTGGGCGGGGCGGGCGCGTCCGTCGGCTCGGGCGGTGATGTCGGTGCGGCCGTCGCGGGCACGGGCGACGGTGGGGCGGGCGTCGGCGGGACGGCGGTCGGCAGCGTGGCGAAGCCGGCGGACAGACGGAACGTGAGCGGGAGGAAGGCCAGTCCCGGACCGGCGGCGTCGGCGCTCGCCGAAGCGGCGCGGGCGATCGCGTCGAGCGCAACCGCATCGCGGTACGCGCCGGCCTGCTGGGCATGCGTGAACCCGCGCAGCATCGGCACGTGGCCGGCGGCGCCGGGGCTGGCGAGGCACATCGCGGCCGAGAGCGCGGACGCGGGTGCGCCGAAGTCGGCGGCGGCCGTGAGGCCCGTGGCGCTGCCGTCGCCCGGCGCGGCCAGCGCCGCGCCCCAACCGACGGCGGCGGTCGTCGCCGCACCGAGCATCGTCCAACCGAGCCAGCGTCGCATGTTCGGAACCGTCACGTCATCCATCCTCGGTGAGGCGCGGTCGCCTTGGATCGAGCGCCTGCGGGCGCCGCAGCCGTGCCGGAAGGATAAACCACATTCGGTTCCAACGTCCGTTGCCCAACGTAGGGGCACCCCTACGACAACCGCGCATCCCGCGCCCGCACGATCGCCTGCCCCCGATCGTCCACCTGCAGCTTGCTGAAGATCGTGCTGATGTAATTGCGCACGGTCTTCGGGCTGAGAGACAGCTGGACGGCGATCGCGTCGTTCTTCAGGCCGCGCGCCATGAGCCGCAGGACGTTCCGCTCGCTGTCCGTCAGCTCGGGGAACGTCGGCGAGGGCGCCACTGGCGGCGTGCTGAAGAACGCGATCATCCGCTCGGCGATCGCCGGGCTGAAGATCGCCTCGCCGTGGCCGACGGCCAGGATGGCGCGGGTCATCTCGTCGTCGTCCATGTCCTTGAGGACATAACCGCGCGCACCGGCCCGCAGCGCCGCGAAGACGGAGTCGTCGTCCTCGAACATCGTGACGACGAGGATGCGGATCTCCGGGTGGGCGGCCGCGATCCGGCGGACGGCCGAGAGGCCATCGCCGTTGGGCATCTGGAGGTCCATCAGCACGACGTGAGGCGCGAGCTCGCCCGCCAGCCGCACGGCCTCGTCGCCGCCCGCCGCCTCGCCGACGACCGCGATGCCCGGCACCGTGGCCAGCAGCGCGCGCAGGCCCTTGCGGAACAGGGGGTGGTCGTCGACGATGATCAGCCGGAGCGGTTCGGTCGGGGTCATGCCGGTCCTCCGAACGGAATCGTGGCCGTGACGACGGTGCCGGCACCGGGCGCCGACGTCCGGGAGAGCGTCCCCCCGAGCTCGGCCGCCCGCTCGCGCATCGAGACGAAGCCGACGCCCGCCCGGCAGCCGTCGCCGAGACCGACGCCGTCGTCGGCGACCGTCAACGTGAGGGCCGACGCGGATACGTCGAGCTGGACCGAGCATTGCGCCGCGTTCGCGTGCCGGTCGACATTGTGCAGCGCTTCGGCGGCGATGCGGTAGAGCGCGACCTCGACGGCGGCCGGCAGCGACGGCAGCGCGTCCGGGACGTCGACGGTTCGCGTCGTACCGGCGCCCGCGCCGGCCGCACCGAGGTTGCGCAGCGCGCCGGCCAGGCCGAACTCGTCAAGCATCGGCGGACGAAGGTCGTACACCAGGTGACGGATGTCGGCCGTCGCGGCGCGGACGTCGTCGCGCAGGCTGTCGATGAGCGCTGTGGCCGCCGGATCGTCCTGCAGCGCATGGCGGAGGGCGCTGAGCTGGAGCCGCAGCGAGGCCAGCGTCGGGCCTAGGCCGTCGTGCAGATCGCGCCGGATCCGCCGCCGCTCCTCCTCCCGCGCCGTGACGATCTGGCGTCGGGACGCCTGGAGCGCCTCGGTCAGCTGGGCGGCGTGCAGCGTGATCCCGACCTGGCGGGCGAGATCCCGCAGGAGCTTCGTGTCCGCTTCGGACAACGGCTCGCCCGGCCGGCGCGCCGAGACGAGCAGCGCGCCGACGGTCGTGTCGTGGTAGGCCAGCGGGATCGTCGTCGTCTCGGCGCCGTCGATGCGGGCGCCGCTTACCGCCGTCAGCGGCGCCTCGCCGAGGTTCGTTTCGATCGCCACGTACGGCAGCTTGAGGCTCTGGGCGATCGCCGCCGCGATCGCCGGCACCATCGCCGCCGGGGCCGGGTCGGCGTCGACACGCTCGTGGACCTCGGCCAGGACGGCATATGGGTCGTCGTGCTGGCCGTAGACGACGCCGTGGATGCCCTTGCGCAGCCAGTTGCGGACCGGGCGGACGGTCAGGATGATGATCGGCAGGCTGATCGCGTTCAGCCACCACGGCACCTGAACGTAGTCGTTGTCGATCCCGCCGAACGCCAGGACGACGACGTAGACGACGAAGACATAGGCGCCGAGCAGGAGGTAGAGCAGCAGGCCGCTCAGCCAGGCCTCGACGGACGGGTGGCGCCGCACGATCGGATCGAATCCCTTGTGCGCCCGATCGACTCAGGCCGTCACCGGCCGCGGCTTCGGCCAGAGGAGCAGGGCGATGACGACGATCGAGATGACGACGCCGAGGCCGGCCATCGTCTTCAGCATCGGGTCCGGGGCGAAGAGGATGCCGGGCGCGGCGGACAGCCCGTCCAACGCCCGGACGACGATCGTCAGGATGATGCCCCAGCGCTGGTTCTGCCAGATGCCGTAGGCCGAGACGAGGCCGATCGCGCCGAGCGCGAATCCGAGCAGGAGCACCGGTCATGGGGCCGGTGTCACGACGTGCGTGGGACATTGTCCCGGGCACGCCGCACGACCTCGTATACCGGCAGCCCGAGCGCCGTGACCGCGAGGCCGGCGAGCGCCTGCATCGGGCCGCCGCCGAGGAAGAGGAAGAGCATGACCGCGGTGAGGACGAGGAAGACGATCGGCGGCAATGGATACAACGGCATCGCGAACCCCTCCGGCGGGCCGCTGCGGCGGCGCTGCACGATGACGGCCGCCGCGGTGCCGGCCAGGAAGAGGACGACGGTGAAGATGAAGTAGGCCAGGATTGCGTCGAACGTGCCGAGGGCGACGAGCACGCAACCGAGGACAGCCTGGACGGCGATCGCGCGCGCCGGCGTGTGCCAGCGGGGGTCGACGGCGCCGAGGGCGCGGAAGAAGACGCCGTCCTCGGCCATGGCGTAGTAGACGCGCGGCGCGGCCATGAGCAGCCCGGCCAGGCTGCCGAGGACCGAGACGATGACGATGCCGGCGAACAACCGCCCGCCCGCCGTGCCGAAGAGCACCTCGCCGACGCGGGCGACGAACGCTTCCCCATCGCCGACAGCCGTCAACGGGACGAGGTAGATGAACGCCGCGCTCGTGACGATGTAGACCGCGGTCACGATGCCGACGCCCCAGATCATCGCCCGCGGCAACGTCCGCCGCGCGTCCTTCACCTCGCCGCCGAGCTTGCTCAGGTCCCACCAGCCGCCGAACGCGAAGAACGCGCCGACGAGCCCACCGGCCAGTGCCCCGAAGAGCGGGCCGGCGTCGGCCGGCCGGGTCGCGAACGGCGCGAAGTGGCCCATGTCGCCGAGCTGGCCGCCGAACGCCCAGACGGCGAGGAAGGCCAGGAAGCCCACCTTCAGCACGGTCAGCGCCCGCACGACGCCGGCGCTCTGCCGGAGGCCGACGATGTTCAGCGCGGCGAGGACGATGATCGCGGCCATCGCCGCGCCCTTGGCGGCCAGCGGGCCCATCGGCACCGCGTAGCCGGCGTACTGCGCGAAGCCGACGGCCAGCGCGGCCGTGATCCCGGGGTCCATGACGAGCATCGCCATCCAGCCGTACAGGAACGCCCAGCGCAGGCCGTACGTCTCGCGCAGGTAGACGTACTGGCCGCCGGCCTCCGGCCAGCGCGCCGCCAGCTCGCCGAAGCACAGCGCGCCGCACAGCGCCATCGTCCCCATGACGAGCCAGACGATGAGCAGCCAGAGCGGCGATCCGAGCCCTTTGGCCATCTCCGCCGGCGTCAGGAAGATCCCGACGCCGATCACCTCGCCGACGACGATGGCGATTGCGGCCCGGAGGCCGAGGCGGCGTTCGAGCGTGGGGTGGGCGGTCGTGCCAATGGTCATCGACGGTCAACCTTCGGTGGTGATCGGCGGCGCGCGGCGGGATGATGCCACATGCAGCAGCCAGCGCCGACGTTGCAACCAGGGCGCGACGAAACCGGACGCCGCTGCTCTGCGGCGCTCTCGAACGCCCTTCCGTTCGGCCTCGATGCCCTCGGGCTAGCCCGTCGCCGGGTACTTCGCCGCCAGCCGCTGCACCGTGTTCCGCCCGCGGAACGTCGCCCGGCGGCGCAGCGCGCGCTCGAAGGCGTTGTTGTTGAACTTCGAGTCGCTTTGCTTCGTGCGGCACAGCCAGTAGACCTCGCGGCCGTGGCAGTGGAAGTCGTCGATGTCGTTGTTGAACCCGCTGAGGATCGCGATCTCGTCGGCGTTCAGCGGCGATGCCAGGAAGCCGACGTTGAACGCGACGATCGACGCCATCGCGACCGCCGGCAGCGGCTCGTACGCCGCGACGGCCTCCAGCTCGGCGACGGTGCGCAGGAACGTCGCCACCTCGTAGCCGAGCGCCGCCTTCAGGTGGGCCTCGATGGCCGCTTCGAGCGCCGTGTCGGGCGCTGCGTCCGTCTCGAAGACGACGTTGCCGCTGGCGATGAACGTCTCGACGGCGTCGAAGCCGAGCTGCTCGAACAGCGCCCGCAGCGCCTCCATCTTCACGTTGTGGCCGCCGACGTTGATCGCGCGCAGGAAGGCGATCGTCTTGGTCATGTTCGTCATCGGGACCGTCCTTCGATCGTGCGGTGCGACGCACCGCGGCAGTGACACGACTGCGACACGACTGCGACACGACTGTCAGGGCGACTCCGCCGCCCCGACGGATGCGCCCGCCTGCTGCCATGCCTCCCGCAGCCAGCCGCGGACATCGTCGTCGATCTCGGCGACCGTACGGACCTCGAGGTGGTGCGTGAACCGGCCGGGCGCCGGCTCGACGACCTCCTTCCAGCGCGGCGACGGGTCGCGCCGCCGGAGGGCCACCGTCAGCACGAGCGGGGCATGTGGGCCGTGCAGGTACTGGCCCGGGAGCCACGCCCAGGCAAATACCCGGCGACGCCGGAACGCCACCTGGCTCTTCGACACCCGAACCTCGGACGGCCCGATCGCCTCGACGGCCGCGCGGACGGCGTCGAAGAGCGGGCGCGACGGTGCGTGGTGGGCGAAGAAGGCGTCGAGCGGCACCGGGTCAGCGGGCATCGGGTGGCCCCAACCCGTACGCGGTGCGGATCGCGGCGATGATCTCCCGGCGCTGCCGCGAACGTTTCACGAGCGATGTCGCCGCGTTGCCCTACGACGACATCGTCGATGAGGATGGCGGTGGGGATGACGGCGGCTTCCCCCAGATCCGCGTGTTAAGGTTCAGCGCCTCGACGATCCCCTCGGCCAGCTCGATCTGCTCGACGATGCCGGCGACGTCGCCCTCCGAAACGGTTGCCTTGGCCGCCCAGATCGACGGTGGTTCGAACGCGTCCTTGCCGCTCGGGATCGCCAGGACGACGTGGCTGTCGACGAATGAGACGTGGACCTGTCCGCCGACGCGGTTCCGGTATTCAAGGAGGCGGCGCATGAGGCTCGTCGACAGGAGGTAGCGCGCCTCCACCTGGTCGGTGCCGTACACGGCGAACGCCTGCTCGAACTCGGGATCCTCGAGCGCCACGAGCTTGGCGTCGCTCATCGCCCGGCCAAGGCTCTGCAGGCGCTGCCCGAACGCGCCGAGCATGGACTCCGCGCTGTCCGGCCGGACGATCGTCACGCCGTTGAAGTGCTTGTTGAAGTCCGCGATGGCGAACCATCCGCGAAAGATCGTGTGCCAGTGCGTCGTCGTCTGGCCCTTGCTGTTCGTGGTCTGCGTCTTGTACTCGGCGTGGACCTCGCTGATGCGCAGGTGGGTTGCGCCGAACATCCCTTCGATGAGGTCCTCGCAGCCGTAGCGGTCGATGCCTTGCTCGAACAGCCTCGATGCGCGGAAGTCCGCCTCGCCGATCCCCTCGAACGGCGCGTAGCGTGCCGCCGGGAAGCGCAGCGCGACGAGACGGCCGACGACCTTCGTCTTGAACGCCGCCTTGTACGCGCTCGCCGCCGGCGAAACCGTGATGCCGTAGCCGATTGCACCGATGATCACCGCCGCGACCGGCGCGGCGGGCCACCAGCGCGTCAGCGGCGCAAGGAACGCGAACGCGCCGAGGCCGATCGCGACGGCGCCGCCGACGGCCAGTGCCGCCGCACGGACGGCCTTGGCGTGGACGGCGCCGTGGAGCGCCTCGATCTCGCCGAGGTCGGCGCCGAGGGCGGCCAGGAGCGTCGGTGCGTGCGAGACGGTCATGCGCCGCCGCTGAACAGCGCGCCGACGTCGACGTTCGCGCGCTCGGCTTCGGCGGCCTCGAAGAGCGGGCGCAGCGTCAGGCCCATCGTCCCGGCGATGAGGTTGCCCGGTACGGTCTGGATGGCGGTGTTGAACGCCGTCACGGCCGCATTGTAAGCCCGTCGCGCCGCCGAGAGCTGCTCCTCGACCTCGTTCAGGGCGCCCTGCAGCTGGACGAAGTTCGCGCTTGCCTTGAGATCCGGGTAGCTCTCGACGGCCACCCGCAGCTGGCCGAGCGCCCCGCTGACCTTCCGGTCGAGGTCGGCGCGCTCGACGTCGCTCAGATCGCCGGACAGGGCGCGCGTCCGCAGCGCGGTCAGCTCCGTCAGCGTGCTCTTCTCGTGCCCCATGTACGCCTCGACCGCGGCGACGAGGTTCGGGATCAGGTCGAATCGCTTCTTGAGCATGACGTCGACGGTCGAGAGCGATTGGTCGACGTTGTTCCGGCGGCGGATCAGGCCGTTGTACAGGACGAAGTAGGCCAGGACGGCCACGGCGAACAGGGCAAGCGCGATCCAGAGTGCGTTCATGACAGGCGCGATCCGGGTGCGCCGTGAGGCGCGGGCCGGATCACTCTACCTCCTTGGGATGGGGACGGTGACGCGTCGCGGCAGATCGCGACGCCGGGCGGAGTATACGACGGTGCACCCGTGCGGGTCGCACCGCGGGTCGGCTCCAACGAGAGCAACGAAAGAAAGGGGCGCCCAAGTCTGGGCGCCCCTTTCTTTCTGACGGATTCGTACGAGCACATCACGCGCATCGGGGTGTTTGCGCCGGTACCCGCAAGTCCCCGCGCCGTCTCGGGAGGCTCAGCCTGCCGCGTCCGCCCCGTCGTCGCCCGACTCGGCGTCGATCGCGTCGGCGTCGATCGAGCCGCCCGCGGCATCATCGCCGCCAGCGTCGGACATCGCGACCGCGACGACCTCCGGCTCGGCCTCCGCCGCCACGATCTCGACATCGGGCTCGGTCTCGTCGAACGACGTCGAGCTCTCGACATCGGCCGCCGCCGCGGCCGCAGACGTGGCCGCAGCCACGCGCGCCGCGCGGGGCGCCTTCGCCGGCTTGTGGACTTGCGGCGTCACCGGTGCCAGCTCGCCGGTCGTGGCGGTCGGCACGTGGTTCGGCGCAATGCCCGCCGCCTTGACGGCTTCGACGATCGTCCCGAAGGCGGTGATGTCGCGCGCGGCCACGTCGGCGAGCATCTTGCGGTCCATGTTGATGCCGGCGACGCCCAGGCCGTGGATGAACGTGCTGTAGCTGTAGCCGTACATCCGGGCTGCAGCGTTGATGCGCTGGATCCAGAGCTTGCGGAAGTCGCGCTTGCGCTTGCGGCGGTCGACGTAGGCATGCTCGAGCGCCTTGGTGACCGCCTCGTTGGCGCGGCGGAACAGGCGATGCCGCCCCTGCTGGTAGCCACGGGCCATCCGCAAGATCTTGCGGTGGCGACGTGTGGTGACGATCCCTCCCTTAACGCGGGCCATCGTAAGCTCCTCTTACCGCTTCCAGAGAATCGGCGCCAGGCGCCGGACTCGCTTGATCGTTGCCTTGTCGGTGACCACCAAGTACTCGTCGAACAGCCGCCGCGTGCGCGAAGGCTTCTTGCGACGGAGGTGGCTCTTGCCGATCTTGGTGCGCATGAGCTTGCCGGTGCCGGTCACCTTGAAGCGGCGCTTCGTCGACTTGTGCGTCTTCATCTTGGGCATCGGACCCCTCCTGCTTGCCACATCGCGCTGCCCGAACGTGCGGCGACGCGATGGCGATCGATCTCGTTGTTATCGTTGCCGGACAAGGCGTCACCGCCAGGCCGAAAGCCGATCCCTCTGTTCTGTCTCTTCTGCCTCTGTCGTGCGCCGCTGTCGTGCGCCGCCGCTCACTCGCCGTCGGCCGTCCCGACCTTTCCGTCCTTCGCCGCGGCCGGAGCCACAGGGGTGGAATCCGCGGCCGTCAGCACATCCGCAACGGCCACCGCTTCCGGCACCGCCTCAGCGGCGGCTTCCGATCCGGCCTCCGCCGCGACCGGGCCGGCCGCCTTGGCTCCCTTGCCTGCGCCGCCGCGCGGGGCCGGCGCTTCAACGGCCGGCATCGGCGGCGCGACGAGGCGCACGGGCGCGGTTCGCACCGGTCGTCCGTCCGTCTTGCCGGCATCCCGACGCGGCCCGACGACCATCAGCATCGAACGCCCCTCGAGGCTGGGTTGTTGTTCGACCTCCCCCGCAACCGCCAGTTGTTCAGCGACTTCGGTCAGCAGCTCGAGCGCAATCTCGGGGTGGGTGATCTCGCGGCCGCGGAACTGGATCCGGACCTTGACCTTCATCCCTTCCTCGAGGAACTTGATCGCGCGCTTGATCTTGACGCCGGTGTCGTGCTCGTGGGTCTTCGGCCGGAGCCGGATCTCCTTGATCTCGACGACCTTCTGCATCTTGCGCGCTTCGCGCTGCTTCTTCATCTGAACGTACTGCCACTTGCCGTGGTCGAGAATCTTGCACACCGGAGGATCAGCTCCGGCTGCGACCTCGACCAAGTCGAGCCCCGCTTCGCGGGCCATGTTCAGCGCCTCCCGCATGGGAACGACGCCGATCTGCTCACCGGCGGGACCGATCAAGCGGACGTGCGAGGTCGTGATGGCCTCGTTGATCCGTTGCTTGAGCTGTGGCGGCGGCTCGGGCTGTCCTCTGCTGATTGCTGCACCTCGCTGTGTTCGGACGACACGGTGGTCGGGACCTGGGGCGGCGAAATCGCCTGAAACACAAAATGGTTGCATCGCCCGGCGGGCGTGGCCACGCCGACGGGGACGCAACGGCCCTCAAGTATAACGACCCCGGGCCCGCCCCGTCAAGGGATTGTGGGGGCAGGTCCCCGTGCCTGCCCCGATCCACGTCCCATCACGCCGACCCACGGACAAGGCGACGCGCCCGTCCGCCACGCCATCACGCCGACCCACGTTCAAAGCGTCGCCGCGCGCGCGCGCACCCGCTCGACCACGTCGGCCGCGAATGTGCCCACCGACGCCGGCTCGCCACGACTGCCGTCGCGCCGGCGGATGGCCACCGTGCCGTCCGCCATCTCCTGGTCGCCGACGACGAGCATGTAGGGCACCTTCATGAGCTGGGCGTCGCGGATCTTGGCGTTCATCCGGTCCGCGCCGAGGTCGGCCGCGACGCGCAGCCCGGCGGCGCGCAACTCAGCGGCGACGCGCTCCGCATAGCCGTTGTGATCCTCGGTGATCGGGATCACGCGGGCCTGCTCGGGCGCCAGCCAGACCGGGAAGGCGCCGGCGTAGTGCTCGATCAGGAAGCCGATCAGGCGCTCATGCGTGCTGAGCGGCGCGCGGTGGATGCACAGCGGCCGCTCGGCGCCGCCGCCGGCCGACGTGTACGTGAGGTCGAAGCGCTCGGGCTGGGCGAAGTCGACCTGGTTCGTGGCCAGCGTGAACTCGCGGCCCGTGGCGCTCCAGATCTGGACGTCGATCTTGGGCCCGTAGAACGCCGCCTCGTCCGGCACCTCGACGAACGGGATGTTGCCGCTGTGCATCGCCCGGCGGACCATGTCCTCCGTGTGCAGCCAGAGCGGCGCGTTGTCGACGTACTTCTTGCCGAGCCCGCGCTTGTGGTGCGTGCTGAAGCGCATGACGTAGCGTTCGATGCCGAAGAGCGCGAAGTACTCGAGGTACATCGCGATGACGTCCAGGAACTCGACCTCGAACTGCTCGGCCGAGCAGTAGATGTGGGCGTCGTTCATCTGGAGCGAGCGAACGCGCAGCAGGCCGATCAGCTCGCCGCTCTTCTCGAAGCGGTAGCACGTCCCGTACTCGGCCAACCGGAGCGGCAGGTCGCGGTAGCTGCGCGGGCGGCTGGCGAAGATCTTGTGGTGCATCGGGCAGTTCATCGGCTTGACGTAGTAGCGAACGCCCTCGAGCTCCATCGGCGGGTACATGCTCTCGGCGTAGTACGGCAGGTGGCCGGAGTGGAGGAAGAGGTCCTCCTTGGCCAGGTTGGGCGTCCGGACGCGCTGGTAGCCGTGCCGCGCCTCGGCCTCCTTGGCCAGCCGCTCGATCTCCTCGATGAGGATCCCGCCGTTCGGCAGCCACAGCGGCAGCCCCGGCCCGACCTCGTCGTCGAACGTGAAGATGTCGAGCTCGCGGCCGAGCTTGCGGTGGTCGCGCTTCTTGGCCTCCTCGAGCATCAGCAGGTGCGCTGCGAGGTCCTTCTTGTTCAGCCAGGCCGTGCCGTAGATCCGCTGGAGCATCGGATTGTGCTCGTCGCCCCGCCAGTACGCGCCGGCCACGGAGAGAAGCTTGAAGGCGTCCGCCGGCAGCTGGCCCGTGTGCTCCACGTGCGGACCCTTGCAGAGATCTTCGAAGGCGTCCTGGCGATACGTCGAGATCACGACGGCGTGCGCGCCGGCCCGCGCTGCATCGCCCGCGTCCCCCGGCGCCCCGCTGCCGTCCCCGTCGGCGTCGTCGCGCTCGACGCCGTACTCGTCGACGTCGCCCTTGGCCAGCCCCTCGATCAGCTCGAGCTTGTACGGCTGTCCGGCGAACAGCGCGCGCGCTTCGTCGGCCGAAACCTCCCGATACTGGAACGGGTGTTTGCCGGCGATGATCTGCCGCATGCGCTTCTCGATTGCCGCCAAGTCCTCGGGCGAGAACGTCGTGGGGCGGCCGTCGGGTCCCATGCCGAGATCGAAGTCGTAGTAGAAGCCGTCGTCGATCGGTGGGCCGATCGCGAAGCGGACGTCGGGGTGGAGGTCGCGGACCGCCTGGGCCATGACGTGGGCCATGGAGTGTCGCAGGCGGTAGAGACGGTCGGACAGTTCGGACTCGGACATGATCGAACCTCCCGCGTGTTCGGGCCGACGACGGGCACGTCGCCGACGAACGAAAAGCCCCCACGCTCTTCAGGGCGAGGGGGCTTCGCGGTTCCACCTGAGTTCGACGACGTCGGCGAACTGCCCCGTTGCAGATCCCTCTGGCGGAGATCCCATGGCGATCCTGGGGCGAGCAGGTCGACGTCGACCTCTTCATAGCCGATAACGGCGCTACCCGGACGGACCTACTGGACCGGCGGCCTCTTCGTTGGGCGACGTGGCGATGGGCGACGTCGGTCGGAGGGCCGCCCGGCGGGTTCGGGCGTCGGCTCGGAGGGGGTGTTCGACCCGTCGGACAGCGGGGGGTGCTTGCAGCCGGTGACACCCGTTCTCTGGCGCGCGCGGCGGGCCTACTCGTCCTCGTTACAGCCTCTGGCGATGCAGTTTTTCGTGCACGAGCGCGACCGGGTCGCGTTCGAGTGGGCGGTACAAGACTCGAACTTGTGACCTCCACGATGTCAACGTGGCGCTCTAGCCAACTGAGCTAACCGCCCGAACAGACGCAGGAGTATACCGAAGGTCGCCTTGGCACGCCAACCCTTGACGTCGGCGACGACGGCTGCCCTCGACTGGCGGTCCCTTCGCGGCCGCACGTATACTCCACCGCCGACGGGCCGGCCTGCGCCCCGTCACAACGTCCGGCCGGACAATCGGCCGATGGCGACCACCAGAGGAGATGCGCGATGCGAACCTGGGTCACGATCCTGGCGATCGGCGCCGTTGGTCTCGCCGCTGCGGCGTGCAGCGGTGTTGAGGTCGGCGGCGACGACATGGGTCCGAGCGTGATGTTCGACACCCTCAAGGACGGCGACGAAGTCACGAGCCCGGTCAACATCTGTCTGTCGGCCGTGGACATCGCGATCGAGCCCAAGGGCGCCGTGAAGCCGGGCTCCGGGCACCATCACATCGTCGTCGACGCGTCCGAGGAGGAGCTGGCCACGTTCGAGCAGGCCGGATCCGTGATCCCGGCCGACGACACGCACATCCACATGGGCGACGGCGCGGCCTGCAAGGACATCGAGCTCCCTGCCGGCGAGCACACGCTGACGGCCATCGTGGCGGATGGCGCGCACATGACGCTTTCGCCGTCGCTGATGACGAGCGTCGAGGTCGAGGTCACGCAGTAGCGCCGACGACCTGTCCTAACGCCGACGATATAATGTCGTGGGGGCGCGGTTCGCCCCCACGACAGTCGGCCGTGAACGACAGATGACCCGCCCCGACCTGAAACCCTTGCTCGATACCCTCCCCACCAAGCCCGGCGTCTACCGATACTACGACGTCGATGGCGGGTTGCTCTACGTCGGCAAGGCCGTCAACCTGCGCAGCCGCGTGCGGTCGTACTTCCAGCAGAGCGCGGCGCACAGCGGCAAGACGATCCGGCTCGTGAGCAGGATCGCCCACATCGAGTGGACGATCACGGCATCCGATCTCGAGGCGCTCCTCCTCGAGATGAACCTGATCAAGCGCCACCGGCCGCACTACAACATCCTCCTCAAGGACGACAAGCGCTACCCGTACCTCAAGGTGACGCTGCGCGACGCCTTTCCGACGATCGTCTCGACGCGCCGCGTGCTGGACGACGGCGCGCGCTACTTCGGACCGTACGTCTCCGTGCAGTCCATGCGGGACACGATCGCCGCGCTGCGCAAGGTCTTCCCGTACCTGGATTGCGACCGCGAGATCACGGGCAGGGATCCGCGCGCCTGCCTGTTCCACGATATCGGCCTGTGCCTCGCCCCGTGCATCGGCGCCGTCAGCAAGGACGAGTACCGGGCGATGATCGCCCGTCTGTGCCGCTTCCTGGAGGGTCATACGTCCGAGGTCGTCGACGACCTGGCGGAGCGGATGCGCGCCCACGCGGCGGCGCTCGAGTTCGAGCAGGCGGCGCGGTTGCGGGATCGGATCAGCGCGATCGAGCAGCTCATCGAGCGCCAGCGCGTCATCGCGCCGACGCTGGCCGACCAGGACGTCATCGCGGTGGCGCGCGAGGACGGCTCGGCGATCGCCCAGGTGTTCTTCGTGCGCAACGGCAAGCTGATGGGCAGCGAGCACTTCCCGCTCGAGGGCACGGGCGACGAGCCGGACGAGACCGTCCTGGCCCAGTTCATCCAGCAGTTCTACGACAGCGGCCCGCAGGTACCGGGCGAGATCGTGGTGCCCGAGCACCTGGTGGAGTCCGAGATCATCGAACGCTGGCTGGGCGAGAAGCGCGGCACGAAGGTCAAGCTCCACGTCCCGCAGCGCGGCCACAAGCGTGACCTCGTCAACGTCGCCGTCGACAACGCGCACGAGACGCTGCGCGCCCTCCGGGTGGCGCACGCCCTGGAGAGCAAGTCCGACGTCGCCCGCCGCGCGATCGCCGAGCTGCAGGACGCCCTCGGCCTGCCCCGCCCGCCGCGGCGGATCGAGTGCTACGACGTCTCGAACCTGCAGGGCACGCACACCGTCGGCTCGATGGTCGTCTTCGAGGACGCCGTGCCCTACCGCGCCGACTACCGCCACTTCCGGATGAAGGAGACGGGCGGCGGCGACGACTTCGCGGCGATGGGCGAGATGCTCACGCGCCGGTTCCGGCGGCTGGCGGCGGCGCGGGCGGCGCGGGAAGGGGAGGCGGTCGATGGAGCGGCGGTCGATGCGGTGGTGCTCGATGCGGCCATCGACGCCGCGGCGCCCGATGTCGTCGATCCTCGCCCCCTCGAAGCGTCATTCGACGACGAGATCGTCGTGGAGATAGCGGACGACGAAGCGGTCGATGTCGTCGTCGCGGTCGCCGACACCACGGCCGCCGACGGCGCCGACACGCTCACCCGCGCCGACGCCGCCCGGGGCGCGTTCGAGCGCGAGCCGGACCTTATCCTCGTCGACGGCGGCAAGGGGCAGCTCGGCGTCGCTGTGAAGGTCCTGCAGGAGCTCGGCCTGGACGATCTGCCGCTGGCGTCGCTGGCCAAGCGCCACGAGGAGCTGTTTCGCCCCGGGCAGAAGGGCTCGGTCTACCTCCCCCGCGAGAGCCAGGCGCTGTTCCTTGTCCAACGCGCCCGCGACGAGGCGCACCGCTTCGCGATCACGTACAACCGCAAGCTGCGCCAGGACAGCGGCCTGCGGAGCAGCCTGGACGAGATCCCGGGCATCGGCCCGAAGCGCCGCCGCGCGCTCCTGACCCACTTCGGCTCGCTCGAGCACATCCGCATGGCCAGCATCGACGACATCGCGGCCGTGCACGGGATGACGCGACGGGCGGCGGAACAGGTGAAGGCGTACCTCTAGTACCCCACCCCTCATCTTCCCATCCCAACCCACAAGCCCGCTCCCCCCGGGATTGGACGATCGCCTCCGCATGGCTCGACAACACGATCCGCATTGCACGGATTGAAAGTACAACTTACAATCCGCGCAACTCCGATCCACCTCATGGCCGGGAAACCTCGCATGATCCAGCGCACACTCGCCCCCAAACTGCGCGCGATAGCCGACCTCTATCCGGTGGTCGTCGTGACCGGACCGCGCCAGTCCGGCAAAACCACACTCTGCCGGGCGACGTTTCCCGACCTGCCGTACGTGTCGCTGGAACCGCTGGATGCGCGCGAATTCGCGCGGACCGATCCCCGTGGTTTCCTTCGACAGTACGGGGCGGGAGCCGTCATCGACGAGGTCCAGAACGCCCCCGACCTGTTGAGCTACCTGCAGGCGGACGTTGACGACAACCCGACGGCGGGGCGCTTCATCCTGACCGGCTCGCAACATTTCGGCCTGTCACATACGGTCAGCCAGTCGTTAGCGGGTCGCGCGGGCATGCTCGAACTGCTGCCCCCATCCTTGGAGGAGTTGCGGCGCTTCCCGACCGCACCGTCCGATCTGTTCACGACGCTGTGGTCTGGCAGCTACCCGCGGATCTTCGATCGCGGCATTCCGGCGCAGCGTTGGCTGGCCGACTACGTGACCACGTACGTCGAACGGGACGTGCGCCAAGTGCTGCGCGTCGGCGACCTGTCGACCTTCGCGATCTTCATCCGCCTGTGCGCCGGGCGGACCGCGCAGGAGTCGAACCTGACGGACGTCGGAGCGGATGCCGGGGTGTCGCATGTGACCGCGCGGGCCTGGCTCTCGGTGCTGGAGTCGAGCTACCTGTGCTTCCGCGTACCGGCGTGGCATCGGAACCTGCGCAAGCGCCTTGTGAAATCGGCCAAGCTGCACTTCGTGGATACGGGCCTGGTCTGTTACCTGCTGGGCATCCGCGACCCCGAGCAGCTGGCCACCCACCCGCTTCGCGGCGCGATCTTCGAGAGCTGGGTCGCATCAGAGGTGTACAAGCAGCGCGTTCATCAGGGCTTGCCGCCCGCCCTTCACCACCTGCGTGCTGCCCGCGGCGACGAAATCGACCTCGTGGTCGAGGGCGGCGAGCGGCTGGTGCTGGTCGAGGCCAAGTCCGGCGCCACCGCGTCGACGGATGCGATCACCCGGCTGGCGCGCCTCGCCGCTGCGGTCACGGCCGCGGGCGAGGGCGACAGGCGGCCGGTCGAGGCACGCGTGGTGTTCGGCGGCGACAGGGCGCAGGATCGAAGCGACGTGGCCGTCGTGCCGTGGGCGGAGATGCCGCTGAACGCCTGGGATTGACGTCCGTAGATTACTCAACCATCATTGAGTCAATGAGCGATCCAGCGCGCGATCCCGACCTCCAACGCCGCGCCGCCGTCTTCGCAGCGCTCGGCGACCCGAACCGCCTGGCCATCGTCGAGGCCCTCGCCCTCACCGATGCCTCGCCGTCCGACCTCGAGGCCCGCCTCGGGATCCCCTCCAACCTCCTCGCGCACCACCTGGATGCGCTCGAGGCGGTCGGCTTGATCTGCCGCACCCGCTCGGCGGGCGACGGCCGGCGGCGCTATGTGCGATTGGCGTCCGACGCGCCGGTGCACCCGTTCCGATCCGACCGGGTCGAGGCGTCGGACGTCCTGTTCGTGTGTCATCACAATTCGGCGCGCTCGCAGTTCGCCGAAGTGTGCTGGCGACAGCACTCCGCGATCCCCGCCGCGTCGGCCGGTCTCCAACCGGCCGCACGGGTGCACCCGCTGGCGGTTCAGGCCTCGGCGCGTCGAGGATTGGATCTGACAGGCCAAGTGCCGCGCGGCTACGACCAGCTGAGCCGCGTGCCGGGCCTCGTCGTCAGCGTGTGCGACCTGGCGTTCGAGGATGCCGTCCCGTTCGACGATGCGCGGCGCCTGCACTGGTCCGTGCCGGACCCGGGCGCGCGGTCCGACAGCGGGGCGTTCGATGCGGCCTTCGACGAGATCGCCCGGCGAATTCATCGGCTCGCACCGTTCGTCGTCCCGCCGCCGGCCGCCTGACCGGCGCCGAACCGAGGGCCGACCCCACACCAGGAGGATCGACCGTGTCCCAGCCATCCCCATCCCCATCCCCATCCCCATCGCCCGCGTCCGTTGCCCGAACTTCGGCGCCCAGCCTCGACGAGATCCCGCTCGAGTTTCGGCCTTTGCTGCGCAGCGCCGCCCAGCGCCTGACGGCGGAGTTCGCCAGCTACTTCAGCGCCGAAACGATCGAGCGCTTCTTGGACGAGTCGCTCGACGAGATCCTCGCCCGCGCCCGGGTGCGCGCCTTCATCCCGCTGTTCGCCGAGCGCTTCGCCCACGACCGCCTGTGGTCACTCGCCAAGGCGGAAGGCAAGCTGATAACGGACATGCCCGTCGTCCTATTCCTGTGCGTGCACAACGCCGGCCGATCCCAGATGGCCGCCGGCTGGCTGGACCACCTGGCGGGCGATCGCGTCAAGGTGATGTCCGGTGGATCGGTCCCCGATGGAGAGGTGAACGAGAACGCCGTCGCGGCCATGAAGGAGCGCGGCATCGACATCGGCAAGCAGTTCCCGAAGCCGTGGACGGACGAGGTCGTGCAGGCCGCCGATGTCGTCATCACGATGGGTTGCGGGGATGCCTGCCCGATCTACCCGGGCAAGAAGTACGAGGACTGGGTCGTCGACGATCCGGCCGGCGTCGGCCTGGACGCCGTGCGCGCCATTCGCGATGACTTGGAACAGCGCGTCAAGGTGCTGCTCACCCACCTCGACACGCGCTGAACGATGAACGTTCGGCGGGCGGCCGCCGAGGCTATGGGCACGTTCTTCCTCGTGCTCGTCGGCACCGGCACGATCATGGCCGACGATCACCTCGACGGCGCGATCGGCCCGGTGGGCATCGCCTTGGCCTTCGGCCTGGTGGTGATGGGCATGATCCACGCGACCAGGCACCTCTCGGGCGCCCATCTCAACCCCGCGGTGACGATCGGCCTGTGGTCGACCGGACGATTTCCCGCCGGCTCGGTGCCCGCCTATCTCAGCGCGCAGCTCACCGGGGCGGTGGCAGCGTCCGCCTGCCTGGCCGTCCTCCGGGCGCAACTGTCCGGGGCGCAACCGGCCGCGCCGAACGCACCGTCCTCGTCGATCGCGCCGTCCCTGCCGCTCTCGCTCGGCGTGACGACTTCCCACGTCGGCCCGGCGCTTGGCCTGCTCGTCGAGTTCGTGCTCACGTTCGCCCTGATGTTCGTCATCCTGGCCATGGCCACCGATGCCCGCGCCCCCGCCGGCCTCGCCCCCCTGGCGATCGGCGCCACCGTCGCCTTCGATGCGCTCCTCGGCGGCGCCTTGACCGGCGCCTCGATGAACCCGGCACGCTCGTTCGGCCCGGCGCTGATCACCGGCGAGTGGGCGCAGCACTGGATCTATTGGGTTGGCCCTGTGGCCGGCGCGCTCGTCGCCGCCCCCGTGTATGACTGGCTGCGCGCCGTATCGAACCAGCCCGCGATGCCGCCGCCCCAGCCGTAGAGCACGTACCCGATCTGCAAGCCGACGATCACCGCCACCAGCCCGGTGATCACGCGGTTGCGCGACCAGCCGTGGCGGCCGGGCCACACGGCCGACCGGCCGAGGCAGCGCCACAGGATCGTGCCGCAAACGATCGCCGCAACGGGCAGCGACAACGCGTAGAGGACGCCCGGCAGGCCGATGGCGTACGGCAACTCCTTGGCCAGCGTCGCCGCGCGGGCCACGAAGACGGTGCCCGACGCGATCGCGGCGACCGAGGCGCCGGCGAACGGAAACCACGCGGCCGCGATCCCGACGAGCGTCGCATCCAGCCATGGCCATCGGGCCGGGGCGGCGGGTACGGCGATCGGCGCGCTCAGATGGGTGTCGAGCGACGCAACGCGAACGCGTTCGTAGAAGGCGGCCGTCCAGCTCCAGCCCAGCAGCGACGCCGCCAGCGCGCCGAGCACCGGGATCCAGACCACGGCGGTCCAAACGGCCCCCCAGCCGACGAACATCGCCCACCAGGCCGTCCGGTGGCCCGGCATCCAGCGCCAACTGTCGGCAACGGCGGCCCGGAGCCCGGTGGCATCGTCGGCGAGGCGCCATGGGATGAGCTGGAGGCGCGCCCACGTGGCCCAAATCGCCACAAAGGGCAGCGTGATGAGCACGGCCGCCGCGACCGTCGTGAGCACGGACACGCCGATGGCGGCGCCCCACGGCAACGACGGGAGCGCTGGCGCTTGCGCCGTTGCGCCGCGGGCGGGGAAGCCGGCGGCAAGCCAGGCGGTGTCCAGCAGTGGACGCAGGCGGGTCACGGCGATCGTCGTCAGCGCGGCCGCGGCTGCCAACAGGCCGGCGTCGATCAGGCCCCAGCCCAGGAGGGCCGGCCCGCGCCGCATGAACCAGCCGCCCAATGCGCGCTTGGTGCCTCGCTGAGCGTCGAGGGCGACCGCCGTGTAGACGCCGCGGGCCAGGTGGGTGATCACCCAGAGCACAAGTCCCACCGACGCCAGCTGCAGGGACGCTGGACCGACCCCGCGGAAGAAGCCGGCCTCGGCCCGCCCGTCGCCGAGCGCGCTGAACGTGTCCGTGACGAGGCGGAAGTAGGCGGCTCCCCACACAATCCACGGGATCGCCTCGACGAGCCACGTCGCCAGCCGCCAGACCACCAACCGCGACGGCGACGCTCGGAGCGAACGCCAGCCGTCGGTCAGCGCGTGGCTGACGAGGTCGTCGGTTGGGCGCGTCGGCAGCGCGGGCGGCGGCAGCGGGTCGGCCAGGACGTCCGGCGGCGCGGGTGCCGGCATTGGATCGGCCAAGTTGGTGGGGACGATTTCCGGCATGGGCGGCAGCTCCTGGTGATGTGCGGCGTGTCGTGTGACGGCGTGCGACGGCGATGCATTTGGCCGGGAAGTACGACATCCGGCACGGGGCGGTTGCGCCCTCGTGATCTCGTCAGCGCCCGGTCGCGGTTCACCGCGCTTGACCGTGCTGGCGGCCGCGCCGACCATTGCTGCAGTTCATGTCGTTTGACGTGTCGCCCCTCGGCGATCCGGCGCGGCGCTGTCGTCCGACCATGATCGGGCCACCATCCTTGCCGGCATCCCGTTCGCGCGCCGGCTCACCCCAGGCATCGCCCGTGCCCCCCACGCCGCCCGACGATTCGCCGCCGATCGATCCGACCGCCGTCACCGGTCCGGTCGCGATCCCCGGCGCCGCGGGCAACGACCGCGCGCGCGTCTCGTCGGCCGCGGGCGCGGTCGGGACCGACGGCGCGACCGACGTCACTGTCGACGTCGCTACCGACGCCTCCGAACCCCGCACCGACGGCCTCACCGACGCCGACGTCGCCCTCCACCTGCTCGGCACCGAGGTCTTCCAGCTCCTCCCCGCGCCCGCGCTCCGACAGCTCGCGCCGCTCTTTCGCGCCACGCGCGTCCGCGCCGGCGAGGTCATCGCGCGCCAGGGAACGGTCGACACGACGCTCTGGGTGCTCATCGGTGGGACGCTCGTGCTCGAGCGCATCGCCGCCGACGGCGAGACGGAAGCGATGGGCCACCGCGAGTACGGCTCCGTCGTCGGCATCCGCGGCGTCTTCACCGACGTGCCGCGGCCGAGCAGCGTCGTGGCCGAGACGGACGCCTGGCTGCTGGCGGCCGACCGCGACGACGTGCTGCGGCTGCTGCGCGCCGACCCGGAGATCGACGATCTGTTGGTCCTGCCCGACGATGCGCGGGCGAACATGGAGGCGCGGCGGGAAGAGGAGACCACCGAGGGCGAGTACGAGGTCAGGGTCTATCGGCGCCACGTCCTGGCGCTCATCCGCGGCATGGTGCTGCCGGCCGGCCTGCTCGTCGTCGCGCTCGTCGTCGGAGCCGGGGCTGCGGCGGTGACCGCGGACCCCGTGGCGATCCTGGCATGGGCCGTCATCGGGCTCGGCGTGCCGGCCGCCGGCGCGTGGTGGTCGTGGCTGAACTGGAGCGAGGATCGGCTGATCGTCACGAACCAGCGGGTGATCATGATCGAGACGCGGCCGTTCATCACCGCCGCCCGCCGCGAGGCGCTCATGGCCCGCGTCCAGGACGTCCAGGCCCGGTCGCCTTCCATTATGGCGCGGCTGTTCGACTACGGCACCGTGACGATCAACACGGCGTCGAACGCCGGCAAGATCGTCTGGCACATGGCCGGACGGCCCGACGCGCTGCGAGCCGTGCTGTTCGATCAAATGCACCGTGCCCGCGACCGCGCCCAAGCGGAGCGACGGAGCTGGATCGACGAGCAGCTCCGCAAGGCGATCGGGGATGGGCGTCTGGCGAGCGCCGAAGCGCCGTCGGACGGCGCCGCGGACCGACCAGCGGTGCCGTCGGGTGAGGTTCGCCAGACGGCGCCACCGACTTGGTTCGGGTCGATCGGTCGGCTGATCCTCTACTTCCTGCCCCGCCCCGAGGAGCGGCAGGGCACGACGTACGTCTGGCGCAAGCACTGGTGGATCCTGCTCCGCGCGACGGCGATGCCGCTGGCGCTGGCCGCGGCAGCGACGTGGCTCTTGGCGAGCGGCATCGCCGTCGCCGCCGACGAGAGCCGATGGGCGACCCGCGCGGCCGTCGGGCTGGCCGTGGGGGCGTACGGCTGGTTGTGGTGGCGCTACGAGGACTGGCGGAACGACCAGTACATCCTGACGGCCAACCACGTGCTCGACATCGAGTCGTTGCCGCTCGGTCTGTTCAAGGAGCAGCGCCAGGCTTCCCTCGATGCCGTGCAGGACGTTCGCTACAGCATCCCCAACCCGGTGGCGATGGTGCTTCGTTACGGCACCGTTACGATCCAGACCGCCGCGGATACCGGCAACTTCAGCTTCACCGATATCGCCAACCCGGCGCGCGTTCAAGGGCTGATCTTCGAGCGCATCAACGATCGGCGCGCGCGGCTCGAGGTGGAAGCGGAGCAGAAGCGGGCCGATGAGATGGTCCGCTGGCTGGCCGCCTACCACGGCATGACGACCGATCAAGGTCCGCCGCCGGCGAAGTGACCGTCACCGATTTGCGATTCACCGTGACCCACGCCGCGTTTCGTGCGTCATGCAGTGCGTATCGCGAGCCGCCACGTGCGGCCCATGGCCGTCTGGAAGTCATCGCACCCCCCAATCTCCCCATGCGGTTAGCTTCTCATTAAGGAGGGGCTTGCATTCCCCTCCGCCATGCGTTACAATGGCCCTTAATCGAATTGTAACCACCCTTCCGACCCCGTTTCGGCGACGCCCATCGTGGGCGTGCACCGGAGCGCCGGCTGACCGTCCCGATCAGCCGGCCGTGTTTTGTGCGTGCTTGAGGTCCCGCCCCGATCCGTCCCCCCCAGGGCCAGACGGGCCTTCTTCGAACCGGAGGAGCCACAGATGAGTCAGTCCCGCTCGCAGTCCACCCGTCTGGAAACCGACCGCAGTCCGGAGGCGCGCTCGCGGAGCGCGGTCATCTGGCGTGCCTGCATGGCCGTGACCGTCGCCCTGGCGGGCGGCCTCGGCTTGGGTGCCGGCATGGCCGGTGCGGCGCCTGCCGCAGCCCCCGCCGCCGCACCCGCCGCCGCTCCGCTGGCCGATATCACCGAGCGGATCGACACGCTGCGCTTGTACGGCTACACCACGGTCTGCAACTCGTGCATCATCGGGGAGGGCAACCGGCCGGCGACGGCGGGTTCGAACACCATCCTCGACCCGAACACGCTGAACGTGCCGGAGGACCCGCCGTACACGGATCCGACGGGGCCGTTCAGCCCGCTCTCGACCGAGGCGCCCGAGTTCGACTACGTCACCTGGGATCCGGCCTGGATCTCGGAGCGGTTGAACGAAGCCCCGTTCCGGGCGCAGTGGAACTGCCTGCGCGCCGCCGACGAGGTCTCGCGTGACTCGAACATCCGCGCGTCGGGTGTGAACGGCTCGGAGAAGGTCTGGCTTCGCCACTGGTACGAGCCGACCCACCTCGACAAAGACCTCAACTCCGACGACTGCCTGACGGACAGCAACAACAACGGGACGCCGGATGCCGCCGTCAACCCGACGCCGTCCAACCAGGACGAGTGGTACCCGGCGATCATGACCGAGTTCACCTATCAGCTCCTCGACAACGAGCTGCCGGTGGCCCATCCCGACCCCGACCGCCTGGACGACAGCGCGCCGCGCCCGATCTGCGGCCGCGCCGGTGAGACGCGGTTCGTCTTCCCCGTCGGCACGTCGCTGGACGCGACCGACCCGGCCGGGCCGCTCAGCGGCGACGGCCTCACGAGCCTCGATGTCGACTTCGACGGCATCAACGACATGGTGAACGTCGGCAGCGAGATCACGCAGGCCGCCGACACCGGGATCACCGTCGACTTCGACGGCGACAATATCCTGGACAACGTGAACACGGACGGCGTCGCGCTGTCGTGCGACGAGATGATCGTCCTCTCGACGGACTCGATGACGATCCACAGCGGCAGCACCGTCCAGTTCCTCGACCACTTCGTGCGCGTCCGCAACGTTTCGTCGCAGGCCGCCGTGCTCGAGGTCTGGTACAACGGCGACCTCCGCCCGCGCCTCGTCCAGGTCCGTTCGATCGGTGTCAACGGCATGGCGCTGGCGGCCGACGTCGGCCCGCTGCAGGTCGTCCAGCCCGGCGCGAACCTCCTCGGCCAGCTGCCGATCGGCCCGTTCTTCGTCTACATCCAGGGCACCGACGCCGTCGACGGCACGGTGACCGTCGTCCTCGGCCGTGCGCTCGGCGCGCCGTGCGCGTCGATGGAATCGACGCCGAACGTCGCCAATCGCTCGGCCGGCGGCCCGTGGTGGCTCAAGCGCTTCTACGTCGACGGCCACGAGTACAACGTCGTGGCGATCATGACGTGCGCCACGAACGCCATCCAGTACATCACCCTCCGCTCGCCGCTGCCGAAGGTCGACGTGACGATCGAACAGCACTCCGTGCGCCTCGAGGGCTACGGCGTGCTCGAGCCGCTCGTCCTGCCGCCGCCGTTCAACCACGAGCACACGATCCTCGAGGACGTCGTCGACTTCAAGGGCTTCGACCTCTGCCCGATCCTGCCCGGCGACAACGAGGTCCCGCGCCCCGAGATCCTGTACATGGGCGGCCCGATGGGCCCGATGCCGCCCGTCCTGGCGCAGAGCGACGCGCTCGTCTACACCGGCCGCGACCCGCAGCGTGCGGTCGGCCCGTACGACAATTACTTCGCCAGCCACTGGTTCTATACCGAGGAAGAGGGCTACGAGCCGTTCATCGGCCAGATCCGGGAGAAGTACGGCGCGCTGAACACGGCACCGGGCGTGCCGCAGCCGCCCGGGATCCCGCAGAGCTTCTTCTACAACGAGCAGGTGTTCACCCAGCCGTGGCGCTACACCGAGTTCGTCCTGCCCGACCAGGCCGGGGCGCCCGTGGCCGGCGGCGTGCCGGCGTGCGATCCGGACAACTACCTGGTGACGAGCGGCTTCACGAACGACACCGCGCGCTGGCGTTTGTGGCGGATGCCCGACGGCTCGGTGCCCGAGGATCAGCCGCCGACGCCGCCCGACCTGCAGGTCGACGAGACCGTCTTCGACCCGGTCACGGGCAGCTACGGCTCACCGCGCCGTGTTACCTTCATCCACGACCCCGACGACAACAAGGGCAAGCTGACCGCGAACAACGACGGCCTCCGGCTGTACGGCGGCTTCCCGGTCTGCGACGACCTGGAGTGCAACGGCATCATCAGCCGCCCGTCGATCCTCTTCGGCGCCGGCGACACCGGCGTGGCCACGGACCCGACTTCGGGCTTGGCGGCGTATCCGGTCGAGGTGCTCCCGTACACCGATCCGTTCGCGCCGTTCAACCCGCAGCACCCGCATGCGCCGCGCACGGACTCGCTGACGTTCAACCCGGCCTACATGGACGAGTTCCGCAACTTCAACGAGCCGCTCCGCGAGCTGTACCAGCAGATCTCGAACGGTGCGCAGAACGCCCGTGAGAAGGTGTACCACCGCACGTGGTACCAGCCGGACTGGGTCGACAAGCTGCGCTTCACGGATGACTGCCAGCGCGACCTGAAGTTCCCGGCGATCGTCCAGGAATACACGTTCCTGATGATGGACACGACCGACAACCCGACCGGCGTGCCGCCCGGCTCGAGCCGGATCGCCTTCCCGGTCGGCTCGCGCGCCGATGATCTGCCCGCGCCCAACCCGAACGGTACGCTGCCGGCGGGCGGCCAGTTCGGCTACGGCTTGACGACGTTCGACGCGAACTTCGACGGCTACAGCGACGCGTCGAACATCCACTCCGAGCAGACGCTGAACCAGTACCTGGACCAGCAGTGGCAGTCCAACCGCCCGACATTGCCGGGCGTCCCCGTGACGCCGCTCGCCGGCCCGGTGCTGGACTTCGACGGCGATGGCGTCCAGGACGCGCTCGACGCCGACTGCCAGGCGCTGAACGGGAACGAGATGGCGGTCTTCGCCGTCCAGAGCCTGACGCTCGACCTCGATCCGAACACGCCCGAGGGCCACAACGCCCAGTTCCTGGACTACCTCATCACGCTCAACAACGTCACCCCCAACACGCGCGCCCAGTTCCGCCTGTTCTTCACCGGCGGCAACCCGAACAACGCCCGCCCCGAGGCGGTCGGCGGCATCCGGACGCTCGACATCGGCGACGCCGTGCTCGTCGACCGCTTCCAGGACCGCGTGACGATCGTCGGCCCGGGCGAGGCGAACATCGCGCCCGACGGCGCGTGGTTCGCCTTCGTCGAGGACGTCGCTCCGTCCGGTGACCGCGTGACGTTGACCGTGGGCCGCGCCCTCGGCGGCACGCACTCGGCGATCGACGACGGCAACGGCAACCACGACCTCCTGCCGGGCGACCCGTGGTACCTCAAGCGCTTCTACGTCGATGGCCACGAGTACAACGTCGTGGCGCTGATGACTGAGAACAGCGGCGCGGCCGGGCTGTGCAACGACAACTTCGCGTTCATCACGATCCGGACCCCGGTGCCGAAGGGCAACTTCATCAACCCGCAGGACTCCCTGTTCTATCAGGGCTACTTCCTGAACGGGTTGCCGGCGGAGATGTCCGTCCTGCCGCCGTTCAACTTCCAGCACACGCTTGCGCTGGACATCGACCGCCTGGCGCCGATCGACTTCGCCTTCCAGAACGGCTACCTGAGCTGTGTCGGCGAGCTCGCCGCGGCTGAGCCGATGGTCGAGACGATCCTCGAAGAGACGGACGAGACGCGGCTGCACACCGAGCTGCGCGAGACGTTCGCGCCGGCGGTGACCGGTCAGAACACGCGCACCGGCTGGAACACGCACCAGGTCATGGTCACGCCGTCGAACTTCACCGCCATCCGGGTGCCGGAGGGCCAGAAGTACCTCCTGACGCTCGGCTGGACGTCGCCCGTGAGCAAGCTGGCGTTCTACGGCTGCACGCGAGACGAGCCCGGTCCGTTCTTCCCCGGTCCGGGGCCGAACGAGTTCAACCCGCCGGCGCTCGACCACACGGACATCAGCGCCGCCGGCGACACCTGGGCCCCGCCGCTCGGGATCATCCCGCCGGTGAACAACCCGAACCCGCCGCAGGTGCACGTCTTCGACGACGAGGACAACATCACCGTCGGCTACTTCGATGGCGCCTGCCCGCTCGGTCAGCCGACGCGCGTCAAGGTCTTCTACGACCCGGCGAACACGGATGACATCTACATCAACACCCGCGACGTGACGGTGCCGGTCGACCTGGCCGACCTCTCGATCACGAAGGTGGCCTCGACGGCGGCCCCGGTGGCCGGCGGCGAGCTCGTCTACACGATCTCGGTCACGAACAACGGCCCGGACGCGGTCACCGACGTCACGGTCCGCGACATCCTGCCCGACGGCGTGACGTACGTCTCCGACACGGACGGCTGCGTCGAGGGTCCGGTGGGGACGCTCACGTGCACGTTCGGCAGCATCGCCGTCGGCCAGACGCGCTCCTTCACCGTCACGGTGCGGCTGGACATGGAGATCCCGGTCGGGACGGTCCTCGTGAACACCGCCACGGTGTCATCGACGAGCACGCTCGACCCGAACCTGGCGAACAACTCGGCCACCGCCGTCGTCACGACGACACGCGCGGCCGACCTGGCGATCGCCAAGAGCGCGTCGATCATCACGCCGCGCCCGGGCGACCAGGTGGTCTTCCAGCTCCTGGTCACGAACAACGGGCCTTCGGACGCCACAAACGTCCACATCATCGACACGCTGCCCGTCGGGCTGATCTACGTCGCCTCGAACGGCGCGTGCGTCCAGGGCCCGCCGAACACGATCAACTGCACGATCGGCACGCTGGCCGCCGGCGCGTCGGCCGGCGTGGCGATCACCGTCCAGGTGGCGCCGGGCGCACTGACCGGCACGATCCTGACGAACAACGCCGCGGTCCAGTCGAACACGCCGGATCCGACGCTCGGCAACAACCAGGCGCAGGCGGCGGTCATCGTCGCCGCCGCGGCCGACCTCCGGCTGGAGAAGACGGCCTCGGCCGGCCCTTACGTCGCCGGCGGCAACGTGACGTTCACGCTGGTGGCCTCCAACTTCGGCCCGAGCGCCGTCGCGAACGCCCAGGTGACGGACGTCCTGCCGGCCGGAATGACGTACGTCTCCGATGATGCGGGCTGCGTGCAGGCTCCGCCCGGCACGCTGACGTGCAGCCTCGGGGCCATCGCCTCTGGCGGCTCGCGCACGTTCCACATCGTGGCCAAGATCAATGCCGACATCGCGCCGGGGGCGAGCCTGAACAACACCGCCGTCGTCAGCGCCGCCGGCGTATCCGACCCGGTGCCGGCGAACAACACGTCGTCGGCAACCGTCGTGGCCGTCACAAGCGCCGACCTGCGGATCACGAAGTCGGCGCCGCCGAGTGTCGTGCCCGGCGGGTCGCTGGTGTACACGATCAACGTCCTCAACGCCGGCCCGTCGAACGCGCTGAACGTCGTCGTCGTCGACACGCTGCCGGCCGGCGTCACCTATGTCTCCGACACGGGTGGCTGCGTCCAGGCGCCGGTCGGCACGCTCACGTGCACGCTCGGCGACATCGCCGCCGGCGCGACGCGCACGTTCACGATCACCGTGACCGTCGGCGGGCTGGCGCAGGGCACCCAGCTTGTGAACATCGCCACCGTCGACAGCGACACGCCCGACCCGGACGGCGGCAACAGCAGCAGCACGACGACGACGACCGTCGGCGGCGCTTCGTCGGCCGACCTCTCGCTGACCAAGACCGGGCCGTCGACGACGCAGGCCGGCAACACGATCAACTACACGCTGGCCGTGAACAACGCCGGCCCGAGCACCGCGACGGGCGTGACGCTGAACGACACGCTGCCGGCCGGGACGACGTTCATCAGCAGCAGCCCGGCCGTGTGCAGCCTGAACCCGCCGGCGTCGTCCAACCTGCAGTGCGTGATGGGCAACATCGTCTCCGGCGGTTCGGCGGGCGTCGTCGTGACGATCCAGACGACGATCGGCCAGGCGAACACGACGTTGACGAACACCGCTTCGGCCACGTCGTCGACGCCCGACCCGGTGGCGGGCAACAACAACGCCTCGGCGCAGACGACGATCACGCCGCCAAGCGGGACATCGGCCGACCTGGAGATCGACAAGACCGCGCCGGCCCAGATCTTGGCCGGGCAGCAGTTGGCCTACCAGCTGACGATCGAGAACAACGGCCCGAACACGGCGAACAGCGTCCTGGTGAACGACGTCCTGCCGCTCGGCACGACGTTCGTCTCGACGAGCAACCCGAACGGCTGCACGTCTGGCGGCGGCTCGACGCGGCTTTGCGCGCTGGGCAACCTGCTCTCCGGCCAGTCGGCGCAGTTCAACATCATCGTTGCCGTCGACGCCGGCGTCGCCGCAGGCACGCAGCTCGTGAACAGCGCCGCCGTCTCTTCGGCCACCGTCGACTCGACGCCCGGCAACAACAGCGACAGTGCGACGACAACGGTGACAGGGGTCAGTCTGGGCGCCGACCTGCGACTCACGAAGACCACGCCCACGGTGACGGTCACCCCGGGCACGATGCACACTTTCAACCTGCTTATCGAGAACCTCGGCCCGGCGAACGCGCCCGGCGTCGTCGTCACCGACAACCTGCCGGCAGGGATGGCCTACCAGAGCGACACGGCCGGACCGGGCGCCACATCGGCCTGTGTCCAGGGCCCGCCGCAGACGCTCACGTGCAACCTTGGTGCGC
Organism: Candidatus Avedoeria danica; assembly: GCA_016703025.1. Classification (NCBI taxonomy): domain Bacteria; kingdom Bacillati; phylum Chloroflexota; class Ardenticatenia; order Candidatus Epilineales; family Candidatus Epilineaceae; genus Candidatus Avedoeria; species Candidatus Avedoeria danica. The sequence goes on along the minus strand of JADJCV010000004.1, from coordinate 2,553,436 downwards.
TGAACAGCGGGCAATCGCGGCTGTTCACGATCAACGTCCTGATCAACGCCAATGTCCCGAACGGCGCCCAGCTCACGAACGTCGCCAGCGTCGCCCTCAGCGGTTCGCTGGTGGCGGCCAACGACGCTGACGTGCCCGACGCCGAGCTCGTCGAAGACCCGAACCCGGGCAACAACCAGGACGATGTGACCGTTGACGCCGTCCGCAGCGCCGACATCAGCGTCGACAAGGACGCCTCGAACGTCCAGCCGTCGCCCGGCGGGCAGGTCACTTTCTCCGTCCAGGTGAAGAACAGCGGCCCGTCCGACGCGGCCACCGTCACGCTCACCGACGCGCTGCCCAGCGGGATGACCTACGTCTCCGACAACCAGACGTGCGGCGCGGCCGCGCTGGCTGCCGGCTGCAACATCGGGCCGCTTACGAACGGCCAGTCGAAGACGGTCACGATCGTCGCGCAGGTCGGCCAGAACGTGCAGCCGGGCACCGTGCTGACGAACAACGCCAGCGCGACGTCGTCCGAGCCCGATCCCGACGCCACCGACAACGCCGACAGCGCCTTCGTCATCGTGTCCCAGCCGACGAACGATGCCGACCTGGCGATCGACAAGACGGCCTCCGACCCGACGCCGCTGTCGGGCGAGGCGATCACGTTCGAACTCAAGGTCACGAACAACGGCCCGGCCGCCGCGCAGAACGTCGTCGTGGCGGACACGCTGCCGGCGCAGGTCACGGCGGGCACGCTCCCGCCGGCCTGCAGCCTGGCCGCCGGCACGGTGACGTGCAACCTCGGCAACGTCGCCAACGGCACGACGGTCGTCATCCAGATCCCGGTGACGGTCGGTGCGGGGCTCGCAGCGGGCACGCAGTTCTCGAACACGGCGACGGTCACGAGCGGCACGCCCGATCCGGCGCCGGCGAACAACAGCGACACCGTCGCGCTCGTCGTCGAGACGCCCAGCCAGAACGTCAACCTGGCGGTGCAGAAGACGGCCTCTGATTCGCAGCCGGTGGCCGGGACGACGATCCAGTACACGCTGGTCGTCACGAACCTCGGCCCAGGCACGGCGAACAACGTCGTCCTCACCGACAACCTGCCCGCCGGGACGAGCCTCGTCGACAACGACGGCGGCTGCACCGCGGCTGGGCAGACGCTCACGTGCAACCTCGGCAGCGTCGCGGACGACTCGTCGCGCACGATCCACGTGAACGTCGCGATCCCGGCGTCGGCCACGCAGGGCCAGCAGTTCGTGAACACCGCCGCCGTCGCGACGTCGTCGCCGGACACGGATCCGAACAACAACCAGGTGAACAACACCGTGACGGCGCGCCGCGTGGCGGACCTGAGCATCGAGAAGAGCGCGAACCCGGCGATCGTGACGGCTGGCGGCCAGGTGGTGTTCGGCCTGCAGGTGGACAACCTCGGCCCGTCCAACACCGGTCCGGTGACGGTGGTGGACACGCTGCCGCCCGGCCTGACGCACGTCAGCAACAGCGCCGGCTGCAACGTCAGCGGCCAGACGCTCACGTGCACGATCCCGTCGATCCAGGCCGGCGGTTTCGCCACGATCCAGGTGACGGCCGGCGTCGGGGCAGGCGCTTCGGGCACGGTGACGAACTCGGCGTCCGTCAGCTCCCCGGCCACGGATCCGGTGCCGGCGAACAACAACGACAGCGTGCTGGTCCAGATCACCGTCGCGCAGGCGGCCGACGTCCGGATCACCAAGGCGGTCAACGGCGCGTCGCCGGCCCAGCAGGGCGGCCTCGTGACGTACGACTTCACGGTTCACAACGCCGGCCCCGGCGCGGCGACGAACGTCGTCGTCACGGATCAGCTGCCGGCGCAGGTGACCCATGAGAGCAACACGACCGGCTGTCAGATCGCAGGCCAGACCCTGACGTGCAACCTCGGGACGGTGAACAGCGGCCAGACGCGCACGTTCCAGGTGGTTGTCCGGATCGGCCCCAACGTTGCGGCTGGGATGCAGGTGACCAACACCGCCCACGTCGCGGCGCAGACGCCCGACCCGAACGCGGCGAACAACACGTCGGCGGCGACGTTCACCGTCACCGCCGCACCGCCGCCGCCGTTGAACGCCGCCTGCAACGTCCTGCCCGGTGGTGCGCAGATCCGCGTGACCTGGGTCGACAGCTCGAACTTCGAGACGGAGTTCAACGTCGAGGTGAGCTTCAACGGATCGTCGTACATCCCGCTGGCCACGGTGCCGAGCACGACGCAGGTCGGCACCGGCACGGCCTACAGCTACCAGACGCCGGATCTCCTGGCCAACACGTCCTACACGTTCCGCGTGTCGGCCCGCGACGCGGTGACCGGTCAGGTCTCGGCGGCCAGCGTGCCGACGGACGGCTGCACGACGGCACCGCAGCCGGCGGAGAAGACGAGTTGCATCCGCGGGTACATGAACCTGCAGGGGCGCAGTGACCACACCGGCGCCGTCGTGTACGTGGACGGCGTGCCGGCCGGCGTCTCGGGACCGAACGGCTACTTCAGCATCTGCGGCGTGCCGAAGGGCGAGCATCGCCTCAGCGCCGACGCAGCGTGCTACCTCGGCGCCGACCAGATGTTCCGGGTGTCGGGCGGCCAGCCGTTCGACCTGCCGTTCACGTCCCTGCCCGGCGGCGACACGGACAACAACACGAACATCAACCTCTTCGACCTCGTCCGCGTCGGGGCGAACTACCGCACCTCGCCGCCGTCCGACATCCGCGCCGACTGCAACGCCGACCACGAGGTGAACCTGTTCGACCTCGTCCTCGTCGGCACGAACTACGGGCGGAGCGGCGCGGTGCCGTTCGGCTACAACGGCGAGGAGAACGGCGCCGCGTTCTTCAGCGATCCGACCGCGCCCGCAACGGAGCGTGCGGTGGCCAAGGCGCTGCGCGGTGTGCTGCCGACGGCCGTCCTCCGCGCCACCGGCCTGCCCGAGGGTGCGCCCGCCGAGCGGCCGGATGGGCCGACGGACGTCGCGCTCAGCGTCCGGGCGGTCGACGAGGAGACCGTCGCCGTCGACGTCGTGGCCAAGGGCGTCTGGAACATGTACGGCGCGGACATCAAGGTCCGCTTCGACACCCAGAAGGTCAAGGTCATCGACGCCCTCGAGGGCAGCGGCGTCCAGGTGAAGCCCGGCGCGGCATGGCAGACGGACGGGCCGTCGTTCGTCGCGATGAACGTCGTCGACCCGGCCGGCGAGATTCGCTTCGCCGCCGCCCGGATGCGGCCGGCCAACGGCCTGTACGGCGACGTCGTGCTCTTCACGATCCAGTTCGAGGTCCTGAAGGACTCGGTGGACAGCGCCTGGAACGTCGACAGCGCGCTGCTCGCCGATCCGAGCGGCAACGCGATCGAGACGAAGATCGACGGGCAGAAGATCGAGGCGGTGCTGGACCGCAACGCGTTCGTCGGTCGGGCGCTGTTGCCGGCGCTCTATCGCGGGCACGCGGTGCGCTGACGCCGCAATACGGCGCCTTGGTTGGGCCGCAGCGGGCGGCGACCGTGGCGGCAATGGCGAGGACAGGTTGAAGCAACGAGGGGCGGGCTTTCGGGCCCGCCTCTCGTTCTTCCAACGGCAGCCCGGCACGTTCACCGTAACCAGATCCCGTCGCCCCGCGTCCTATTCGAGGTACAAGGGGTCGTCTGCCGGCCGCGGGGAGGCGCGGGTTCGGCGGCGGGGGGCGTTGGGCCAGTCGGCAGGCGGCGTTTGCCGCCCCCGATACCACCGTGTACCATCCGTCGTCCACCCCAGGGCTGTCTTCGTTTCTGCGCTGTATTTCCCCGCCAGCCTGTTTGATCGCCCCAGCTGCATAGCCCGCCCCCTCCCCACGGGGCACGCCTGCAAGCGCTCTCGTCATGGAGTCGAGGATGTCTTGTCACCGCCGTGACCGCTCCCCCCGCCCTGTGGACGCTTCCCCAAGCATCGTCCCGCACCACATCGTCCCAACCACTGCCGTCCCCCCCATCGCCCGCATCGCCCAATCCCTCGTCTCCGTCTTCATCGTCCTCGCGGCGATGGCGCTTGGCGTGCGCTCGGGCCAGGTGCAGGCCGCGCCCGCCCAGGCGCCGGTGGCCGCACCGGCGGCCGCCCCCGCGCAGGCCCCCCTCGCCCAGGCGTCCAACCTGTCGACGCTGCGCCTCTACGGCAACACGAGCGTTTGCTCGAACTGCAATAACCCCGGCGGCAACGGCGCCGCCTCGGCGGGCGACAACGCCGTCATCGACCCGAACACGGGCAACGTGCCGGAGGACCGGCCATACACGGACCCGCGCGGCCCGTTCAGCCCGCTGTCCGACCAGGCGCCGCCGTTCGACTACGTCACGTGGGACCCGGCCTGGATCTCGGAACGGTTGAATGACCCGGCGCTGCAGGCCGAGTGGAACTGCCTCGGCGGGCCGGACGAGATCTCGGCGGTGGCGAATATCCGCGCCGGCGGCGTGAACGGCTCCGAGAAGGTCTGGCTGCGCCACTGGTACGAGCCGACCCACTTGGACAAGGACCTGAACAGCGACGACTGCCTGACGGACAACAACAACGACGGCATCCCGGACGCGCCGGCGAACCCGCTCCCGACGAACGCCGACGAGTGGTACCCGGCGATCATGACCGAGATGACGTACATGCTGCTCGACAACGAGCTGCCCCGCGCCAACCCCACCGGCGCCAACTTGGACGACTCCGCCCCGCGGCCGGCGTGCGGTACGGCGGGACAGACGAGCATCATCTTCCCGGTCGGCACGTTCGACAACCAGCTGAACCCGGCCGGACCGCTGACCGGCCGCGGCCTTACGAGCTTGGACGCGAACTTCGACGGCACGCTCGACCAAGTCCGTGTTCACTCCGAGGTCACGCTCGCCGCCGAGCTCGGCCAGACGATCGACTTTGACGGCGACGGCCTCGTGGACAACCTGAACCCGGACGGCATCCCGCTGAACTGCGACGAGCTCGCCGTGTTCACGCTGGACACGCAGTCCGTCGGCCCCGGCCAGACTCTTCAGTTCCTGGATCACTTCGTCCGCGTTCGCACCGCCGGCAGCGGCTCGGCCACACTCGAGATCTGGTACACCGGCGACCTCGTGCCGCGCCTGATCGGCGTTCGCTCGGTCGGCGTCGGCTCGACGATCCTGGCCGGCGAGAACGGGCCCGTGTTCACCTCGATCGGCGTCGGCGGCAACAACCTCGGCACCGTGCCGGGCGGCCCGTGGTTCGTCCACGTCCTGTCCGTCGACCAGGCCGATCGCTCCGCCTCGCTCATGATCGGCCGGGCGCTCGGCGCGCCGTGCGCGTCGATGGAGAACGCGGCCAACCAGCCGAACCTCTCGGCCGGCGGCCCGTACTTCCTCAAGCGTTTCTACGTCGACGGCCACGAGTACAACGTCGTCGCGCTCATGAGCTGCAGCCCGACGACGTTCCAGTACATCACGCTGCGCGCGCCGCTGCCCAAGGTGGCGGTGACGATCGAACAGCATTCCGTCCGCCTCGAGCCGTACGCGCCCGAGGAGCCGCTCGTGCTCCCGCCGCCGTTCAACCACGAGCACACGATCCTCGAGGACGTGAACCCGCTCGACCCGTTCGACCCGTGCCCGTTCGACCCGGCCGACGGCCCGCTGCCGCGTCCCGACATCCTCTACATGGGCGGCCCGATCGGCCCCGTGCCGCCGATCATGAACGCCGAGGACCCGCTGCCGTATTTCGGCCGCTTCCCGGAGCGCCCCGTTGGCCCGTACGACAGCCAGGCCGAACTGCTCGCCACGCGCTGGTTCTACACCGAAGAGGCGACGAACCCGAGCTTCGTCGGGCAGTTGAAGGAGAAGGTCGGCGCCACGAACGACATCGCCGGGCCCGACCTCGGCGCCGTCGACCCCTTCTTCTACAACGAGCAGATCTTCACCCGGCCGTGGCACTACACCGAGTTCTACCTGCCCAACCAGCCGGACAGCGCCGGCCTTGGCTGCGATCCCGACAACTACTACGTTACCTCGGGCTTCACGACGCGCACCGCGCGCTACCGCACGTGGACGATGCCGGACGGCCCGGTCTCCAGCAACATCCCGCCGTTCCCGCCGGTCGATCTAACGACCGACCTGACGGGCACGCAGGCCATCACTGCCACCGAGCCCGTGACGGGCTACGGCGCGACGCGGCGCGTCAGCTTCCAGTACGATCCGGACGACGCGCGCAAGATGACCCTCGACGGCCGCGGTGTGCGGGTGTACGGCGGGTTCGCCGAGTGCCCGGACAGCTGTGGCTCTGTCCTCGACCGCCCCGGCATCGTCTTCGGCCCGGGCGACCTCGCGGCGATCACCGACACGTTCGGCGGGGCGAACTACCCCGTCGAGGTGCTGCCCTACACCGATCCGTTCGCCCCGTTCAACCCGCAGCACCCGCATGCGCCGGACGTCGACACTCTCACGTTCAACCCGTCCTATCTGGACGAGTTCCAGAACTTCGGCGAGGACCTGCGCTTCCTCTACCAGCAGATCTCCAACGGCGCCCAGAACGCGCGTGAGAAGGTCTACCACCGCCTGTACTACGACCCGAACTACGTCACGAAGATCCGGGAGGCCGACAACTGCGAGCGGGACCTCACGTTCCCGGCCGTCGTGCAGGAGTTCACCTACATGATGATGGACGTGTTCGACACGCCCATCGGCGTCCCGGCCGGTACGAGCCGGATCGCGTTCCCGATCGGCACGGGCGCGTCCGAGCTGCCCAAGCCCAACTCGAACGGCTCGCTGCCGGCCGGCGGCCAGTTCGGCTTCGGCCTGACGAACTTCGACGCCAACTTCGACGGTGAGCAGGAAGCGGCGGTCATCCATTCCGAGCAGACCGTCAACGACTTCTTCGACACGACGTGGCAGGCCAACCGCCCGCCGCCGCCGCCCGGCTTCCCGGTGGCGCCGCTGCCCGGCCCGATCGCCGACTTCGACGGCGACGCGCTCGTTGACGCGCTCGACGAGGACTGCACGGCCCTCAACGGCAACGAGATGGTCGTGCTCAGCGCGCAGAGCGTTGTGATCGATGTCGATCCGGCGACGGCAGAAACCGACAGTGCGATGTTCCTCGACCACCTCGGCACGCTCCAGAGCGTCAGCCCGGTCGGACTCATCACGATGCGCTTCTTCTTCACCGGCGGCTCGATCGCCAACGCCCGCCCCGAGCTGATCGGCGGCCCGCGCACGCTCCAGATCGGCGATCTCGTCATCGTCGACCGCTTCCAGACGAGCGTAACCGTGCTCAGCCCCGGCGACAGCAACTTTGGCCAAGTCGACGGCGCCTGGTTCCTGTTCGTCGAGGACGTGAACCCGACCCTCCGTCAGGCCACGGTCTCCGTCGGCCGTGCGCTCGGCCACACCTGGAGCGCGATCGACAACAATGCCAGCCAGCACGACCTGACGCCCGGCGACCCGTGGTACCTCAAGCGCTTCTACGTCGACGGCCACGAGTACAACGTCGTCGCCGTCATGACGTACTCCAGCGGCACGGCCGGGCTGTGCAACGACCTCTTCGGCTTCCTCACGATCCGCACCCCGGTGCCGAAGGGCAACTACTTCAACCCGCAGGACTCGCTCTTCCAGCAGGGCTACTTCCTCGGCGGACAGCCGGCGCTGATGAGCGTCCTGCCGCCCTTCAACGCGGCGCACACGATCGCGACAGACGTCGAGCGCATGCCGGCCAGCGAGTTTGCCGACCAAGACCGATTCGACAGCTGCGTCGGCACGCTGGCCGCGGCTGCGGCGCTGCGCGAGACGATCATCGAGGAGACGGACGAGCCGCGCCTGCTCTCCGAGCTGCGCGAAACGTACTACGACGCGGCGTCGCTGCCCGCGCTCGAGGCCGTCCGGACGCGCGACGGCTGGCAGACACATCAGACCGAGATCGTGCCGCACCACTTCACGGACATCAACGTCCCGATCGGCCAGCAGTACCTCCTGACGATGAACTGGCGCTCGCCGATCAGCCGGCTGGCGTTCTACGGCTGCACCCGCAGCGCGCCCGGTCCGTTCTCCGAGGACGACATCCCGGAGATCGACCACCAGGACATCATCGACGCTGCGGACACCTGGGCGCCGCCGTCCGGCCTTATCCCGCCGGTCAACCGCGTGAACCCGCCGGCGCCGACGGATCCCGATGTCGCCACGATCGTCCCGTACTTCGACGCCGAGTGCGATCCGGCCCTCGATGCGCGCGTCAAGATCTTCTACGACCCGGCGAACACGGATGACCCGTACGTCAACCCGGTGCCGGTGACGCTGCCGTTCGTCCGGGCGAACCTCTCCGTGACGAAGACCGCCAACAACCCGTTCCCGGTGCCGGGCGCGCTCGTCATCTACACGATCAACGTCCACAACGCCGGCCCGGACGCCGCGACGGCGGTCGTCGTCGACACGCTGGCCGACGGCCTGAACTACGTCGCCGACAGCGACACGTGCGTCCAGTCCGTGTCCGACCCGCAACAGTACACGTGCACCGTCGGTCCGATCGCCGCCGGCGGCAACGGATCGTTCACGCTCACGGCACAGGTCGACCCCAGCGTGCCGCCGGGCACCGTGCTCTCGAACGCCGTGACGGCCTACGTTTCGGGCGGCTTCGACGCGACCCCGGCCGACAATACGGACGTCGAGGACATCGAGGTGACCGACCCGACGCCGACGCCGACGAGCACGAACACGCCGACCCGGACGTCGACGCCGACGAACACGAGCACGCCGACGACCACCTCGACGCCGACGCGCACACCGACGGTCACGAGTACCTCGACGAGCACGCCGACCTTCACGCCATCGAACACCCCAACGAGCACCTCGACGAGTACCTCCACGAGCACGCAGACGAGCACTGCGACGCGAACCTCGACCTCGACGGCGACCTCAACGTCGACGCCGACGGAGACGCCGACGAACACGAGCACGCCGACCGTCACCACCACGTCGACGACCACCTCTACATCGACGGGCACGAGCACGCCGACCCAAACGGCGACCTCAACGGCGACCTCAACGGCCACGGACGGGGCGACGTCGACCTCGACGTCGACCGCGACCGCGACCTCAACGGCCACGGACGGGCCGTCGCCGACCCCGACCTCCACCGCCACGTCGACGCCCACCAGAACGTCGACGTCGACCTCGACGACGACGAGCACCGCCACATCGACCGCCACGGAGACTGCGACGACCACGTCGACCGCGACGACGACGTCGACCCCGACGACGACGTCGACGACGACGTCGACCTCGACGGCGACCGGCACTTCGACGCAAACGTCGACCCCGACCGAGACGTCGACCCCGACGAGCACCTCGACGACGACGAGCACGGCGACGGGCACGTCGACATCGACCGCCACGACAACGAGCACGGCAACGGGCACATCGACATCGACGTCGACCCCAACCGCGACATCGACGCCGACCGAGACTGCGACGACGACGAGTACCTCGACGAGCACGTCCACGTCCACCGCCACCGAAACGGCCACCGCGACGGCCACGCCGACGCAGCTGCCGAACGCCGATCTGAAGATCGACAAGGACACCCAGCTCCCCCTGCCGGACAACGGGGTGCCGTTCGACTACACGTTCACGGTATCGAACACGGGCCCGGGCACGGCGACGGGCATCTTCGTGCTCGACGTCATGTCCCCGTTCACCACGTTCGTCTCGGCGTCGGCACCGGCCGTGTGTGCCATCCTCGTCGGCAACGTCGTGAGCTGCACGCTGCCGGACGTGCCCACGGGCGGCGACGTCAGCTTCGTGATCACCGCCTTCGTCAACGCGGGCGTGCCCGAGCTGACGCAGATCTTCAACACCGTCATCGTCGGCGCCGACAACTTCGACCCGAACCCCGTCGACAACATCGACTCGGTGCTGCGGATTTCGCTCGGCGGGTCCCCGCTGGCTGCGTCCGCGGCGCAGGCGGCCGGCATCCTCCCGATCGCCCTGGCCGCGGAGGAAGCCCAGTCGGGCATGACGGCCACGCTGACGCCGCAGGACGAGGCGGCCCTGTCGTGGACGGACCGGACGCCGGTGGAGGACGCATACGTCATCGAGGCGCGTGTGTCCGACGGACCGTGGGTGCCGGTGGAGATCGTCGCCAGCACGAGCAAGGGCGGGATGGGTCAGACCGTCCGCTGGCAGTCCAAGGCACTGCCGCCGGGCCTGCCCTACCACTTCCGGATCAACGCCCGCGACAGCCGGGGTGGTCCTTGGATCCCGCTCGCGCGGACCGATGAACCGCTCATGGCGTCGGTGCTGCCGGCGGCCCGGACCGCCTGCATCGATGGCCAGCTCGTGATGGAGGGCCGTTCGAGGCACAACGGCGCCGTCTTGCGCATTGATGGCCTGCCCGTCGGCGCCAGTGAGCGGCGCGGGGCGTTCCACATCTGCGGCATGCGCTCCGGCGCACGCACCGTCAGCGCGTGGCAGAGCGGCTACCTCCCATCCGAACGCGTCGTCACGCTCAGCGAGGGCGCGGTGGCGGAGTTGCCCGACCTGGCGCTCGTCGGCGGCGACATCAACCGGGACCAGCAGATCGACATCGTCGACCTCGTCCTGGCCGGCGCCGCCGCCGGTTACGACGGTCGCACGTTCACGCCGGACCTCGACGGCGACGGCAAGGTCAGCGTCGAGGACGCCCGCGCCCTGGCCGCCCAGCTGGCCGCGAACCCGGACCGCCTCTGGTCGGACGTGAACGGCGACGCCGCGATCAACCGGACGGACCTCGTTCTGGTCGGTGCGAACCTTGACAAGACCGGCCCGACGCCATGGGGCACGACGGCCACCTCGGTGAACCCGGCCATGCTCGATCTGATGCTGCGCGGCGCGAGCAACGACGTGCGCTGGCTGCGCGAACCGCTCGACACCACCGCACCGGACGACCGCTTCGGCGTGCAGTCCACGCAACAGGACGACGGGAGCATCGCCGTCGAGATCGTCGCCACCGGCGTGCACGACCTGTACGGCGCGGACATCGTCCTGGGCTTCGACCCGGCCAAGGTGCGGGTGCTGGACGCCCAGCCGATCGTCCCCGGCGCGCAGGCCGAGCTCGGCGCCGTCTGGGGCGCGGAGAGCTTCCAGGCCGTGAACGATGCCGTCCGCGCCCGCAGCCAGTGGCGCATGGCCGCGACGCGCATCGAGCCTGCCGCCGCCATCGCGGGCGGGCGCGTCGTGCTGGCCACGCTGCGGGTCGTGCCGATCGATCCGGAAGCCGAGCCGGCGGACCTCGTAGGGGCATGGCAGCTGCAGAGCGCCCGCCTGCTCGATCGCCGCGCCCGCAACCTCGGCGCCAACGTCAGCGGCAGCACGATCCGCGTGCCGGGCCTCGACGGACGGACGATCTGGCTGCCGATCGTGGCGAACAAGGAGCGGATCGCCGGGCGGTAGGCGGGCGGACGTCTTTCGCGAAACGGACACGGTATGGGCGCACGGCTGTGCGCCCATACCGTCCGTCGCCTGATATCCGCGCGGCCGTTGCATGGTTCATTGCACGTGCCGTATCGCGGACTACAATCCGCCGCCTGCCGCCCCGAATCACCCTCAGGAGCCCACCCAGTGAAGCGCACCCCGCTCCATGCCCAGCACGTCGCGCTCGGCGCGCGGATGACCGCGTTCGGGGGTTGGGACATGCCGGTGTGGTACGCCGGCATCGCCGCCGAGCACACCGCCGTCCGCACCGCCGTCGGCCTGTTCGACGTCAGCCACATGGGCGAGTTCGTCGTGCACGGCAAGGGCGCGACGGCCGCGCTGCGCCGCCTGCTGACGAACGACTGCGCCGAACTCAAGGCGGGCGAGGCGCAGTACACGCTGCTCCCGAACGCGTCGGGCGGCACCGTCGACGATCTGCTCGTCTACCGGCTCGAGGACGAGGTCTACATCCTCGTCGTGAACGCCGGCAACATCGACAAGGACCGCGTCTGGCTGCTCGACCAGCTGCGCCGCATCGGCAGCCGCGCCAAGCTGGACGACCGCTCCGACGAGCACGGCCTGATCGCCCTGCAAGGCCCCAAGGCCGCCGACGTCTTGGCCGGCCTGACCGACCTCGACGTGCGCACGATGGCCTATTACGCGTTCGACCGCGGCCCGGTGGCCGGCCGCCAGGCGCTCGTGTCGCGCACCGGCTACACCGGCGAGGACGGCTACGAGATCATGCTGTCCAACGACGACACCCCGGCCGTCTGGGACGCGCTCCTGGCGGCCGGCGCGCCGCACGGCATCCAGCCCTGCGGCCTCGGCGCGCGCGACAGCCTGCGCCTCGAGGCGGCGATGCCGCTCTACGGGCATGAACTCGACGACGAGACGAGCGCGCTCGAGGCCGGCCTCGCGCGCTTCGTCAAGGTCGCCAAAGAGGGACTCGATGGGCCGGCCGTCGGCGCCGAGCGGCTGGCGCGCGAAGCGGCCGAAGGGGTGCCGCGCAAGCTCGTCGGTCTCGTCCTCGAGGACCGCGGCATCGCCCGCGATGGGATGGGCATCCTCGTCGACGGCCAGCCGGTCGGCCGCGTCACGAGCGGCGCGCTGACGCCCACGCTCGACCGGGCGATCGCGCTCGGCTACGTGCCGCCGGCCAACGGCGCCGTCGACACCGTCGTGGCCGTCGATATCCGCGGCCGCGCGGTGCCGGCGCGGATCGTCCGCCGTCCGTTCTACAAGCGCCCGCGCACCTGATCCCGACCCGCCGGGCCGCCCCGCCGCCTGTCCCGCACGCCGTGACCGCCTCCCGCCCCAGGCGCGACATCCGGATGCCGTGCGTCCTGTGACCCCTCCCGCGGCCCCGCCGACGCCCACCCTCCGCGGTGCGCACGTCACGCTGCGCCCGTACGGCGCCGGTTTCAGCGACGACGAGCTCCGGACACTCTACGGCTGGGCGCGCGACGACGAGGTGCTCGCGCTGGCCGGAGGGCTGCCGTTGACGCTCGATTTCGAGCACTTCAAGGCGCTGTTCCTCGCCCAGCTGCCGCGTCACAATGGTCCGCACGAGCAGCTCTTCGTGATCCTCGACGCTGAAGGCGAGCTCGTCGGCCGGGCCGGCCTCTACCGCCTCGATCCACCCCTTCATCGCGCCGAGCTCGGCATCGTCATCGGCCGGCGCGACCGCTGGGCGCAGGGCATCGGACGCGACACCGTGCGCACGCTCGTCCGATACGGCGTCGAGGACCTCGGCTTGACGCGGATCGTGCTCTTCACCTACCCCAGCAACGAACGCGCCCAACGCGCCTTCGCCAGCGCCGGCTTCCGGAAGGTGCGCACCGTGCGGCGCTTCAGTCTGGAGATGGGGGCGCACGACGTGATCGAGATGGTCTGGGAAGCTGTCGCCAACGCGTCGCAATGAGCCTTCCCGCCGCCGCGCGACGGCGGCATCATGGGGCTGCTCGTGCACGCGATGGATCCGTTGCCCCCAGGACGACGGTGCCCCGGAGACCGGACATGACCGCTTCCCAACGGCGCCCCGATGGCACCTCCGCCCGCCGCGTCCGCGCCGCCAGCGCGATCGCCGCCTTCCTCGCGCTCGCGCACCCCTCCGACGCCGCACCCCGTGCGTACGCCCAGACCCTCCTGCCGCCCGGCATCTTCGTCAGCGCCGAGGTGGCCGGCAGCAACCAGCCGTCCCGGCAGGCGGTGGCGGACCTGGCGGACGATTGGCACGCGGCGGCGCTCGCGGCCGGGCTGACGGTCGGTATCGTCGGCGACATCGACGACGCGCAGCTGCCGCTCGTCGTGCGCGGCCCGGCGGGCGAGCGCGTCACGCTCTCGCTGCGGGATGTCGTGCGCGCCGACCTGGCCCGGCCGAGCGGCGTCGGGCGGGCAGCCGGGACGCAGGGCGGAGCTGCGTCGGGGACGTCGGCGACGATGCAGGGCGGCGCGCCGAAGCCGGAGCCCCGCTACCAGGCCAAGGCGCCGTACTACAACGAGTCGGCCGGCGAGACGGACAGCCGGAACGGGCTCCTGTTCACGTTTGCGCCGCCGGCAGCCGCGTTCGGCGCCTGGTTCGGCGACGTCGAGACGCGCACGGACGGCCGCGGCACGGCGGCCGTGCTGCGGCTCATCGACGCGCGCGGCAATCGGATCGGTGTCGACGTCCGTCTCGAGCCGACGACGGCCGACCAGAGCCGCTGCGGATCGCCCGCCGACGATGCATTCGAGGGCTGCGGCAACGGCACGACGCGCTGGATCGGCTTCGGGGCGGCGCTCGGCACGCCCGTCGCCCAGATGCTCGTCGTCGTCGGCGACGACGACACGGTGGCGCAAAGCGATGACGGCAACGCCGAACACCTTTGCTTCATCGGCCCGTCCCTGGCCCTCCCCCCGCCGCCGACACCGACGGCCACGCCGACGCCGGTGCCGTCCGACACGCCGACCGCCACCGCGACGTCCTTGCCGACCGCCACACGCCCGCCCACCCGAACCCGCACGCCGACGCCGACATCGACCCCGACGGCCACCGCCACCGCCACCCCGACGGCCACCGCCACGCGCGTACCCGTGCCGATCTACCTGCCGCTCGCTCTCCGCGAGGACTGCCCGAAGCCGCGCGTCGATGTCGCGCTGGCGATCGACGTCTCGCAGAGCATGCTGCAGCTCGGCCGAGGGGGCCGCACGAAGCTCGATGCGGCCATCGAGGCGGCGCGAACGTTCGTCGGGCTGCTTCAGCTGGCGCCCGGCGCCGATGGTGCGCCCGGCGACCGCGCCGCAGTCGTCGGCTTCAACCAGCTCGCCTTCACCGCCGCCGCGCTGTCCGCGGATGCGGACGTGCTCGGTGCGGCGCTCGACGATTTGCCGCAGCGACTGGACGCCGGCACGCGGTTGGACCTGGCGCTGCGCCAAGCCGCTGCCGCCGTCACCGCGGACGGCCCGCCGTCCGCCGGCCGTGCCGACGTCGTCGTCCTCCTGACGGACGGTCTGCCGAGCGGGGTGACGACCGAAGCGGTGCTCCTCGCTGCGGCCGAGGTGCGCGCGGGCGGCGTGCGCGTCCACACCGTCGGCGTCGGCGCGCCCGGTGCGCTGGACGGTGCGCTGCTCGAGGCGATCGCCAGCGACCCGGCGCTGTACGCGTACGCCCCCGATGCCGAGGACCTCCGCCGGATCTACGCGGTGATCGCGGCGGCGATCCGCTGCCCGCCCGGGCGGCACGGGTGGTGGGCGGAAGTGCGGTGAGCCGGGCCGGCCGGAGGCGCATGCGCCTGTTGCGCCCGCGACGCGTGCGGGCTCCGCGCAGCGGATCGCCGCCACCGGGTACCGCGCCGGAGGGCAGTCGCGCTATGATCCGGTCGCGATGCCGGCCGGGGCCATCCGGCGCCGCGCCATGCGTCGAGCAGACGCGGCCGTGCGGACGTGACCGCGGGAACGACGATCGGTTGTCAGAGGAGGGTTGACGGTGAGCGGACCGGCCGAACTGTACATGGACTTCCTGAGCGGCGAGGGCTATCGCCCGACCATCGACAATGATGGCGATGTCGTCTTCAAGGTCGAGGGTGGCCTCTACTACATCGATGTCGATGCCGACGATGCGGTGTACTTTCGCGTCGTCTACCCGAACTTCTGGTCGATCGAGAACCCGGACGAGCTCCTGCGGGCCAAGGCCGCTGCCAACCACGCGACGGCGACGACGAAGGTGGCCAAGGTGTACGTCCGCCCGGACGAGACGGACACGATCGCGGCCGTCGAGATCTACGTCGATCCACCGGAGGACTTCAAGGCCGTCTTCACGCGGGCGATCGGTGCCCTGCAGCACGCCGCGAGCACGTTCCGCATGGTGATGCGCGGCGAGGCACCGTGACGACGTGCGAGGGGCCGGCCACGCTCGTGCACCGTCCGCGCGGCGGATGACGTTCGGCCCTCGATGATCCGAGCCCTCCTCGCCGCCCCGCCGGTTCTGCTCGGGATCGCCGCGCTCGTCGCCGCCTTCCCGTGGCCGCTGGCCGACCGCTTGCGCCGCCTCGCGCCGGTCGCGGCAGCGACTGCGGCGCTCGGTTCCGCGCTGTCCCTCGCCGCGCTCGGCCTGCGCGGGGCGCCGCCCGTCCGCCTCATCCTGTCGCCATGGCTCGACGGCGACGGCCCGGCGCTCGAGTCGAACGCCCTCGTGGCGATCGCGCTCACCGTGATCGGCCTGCTCGGCCTCGTCGCCGCGCTGCGGGCATTGGCCGAGGAGGGCACGGCGGCCGCGCCGCTGGCCGTCTGCGCCGCCGCCGCGCTGATGGCGTCGGCCGGCACGGAGCGGCTCGGCCTCGTGTTCGGCTGGATCGTCCTCGACGCGACACTTGCCGTCGTCGGCGGGGGCCGGCAGGGGCTGCTGGCGGGTCAGGCCGGTCTGTTCATGCTCCTTGCAGGCCTGACCGGCACGCGGCGCTTCTACCTGGAGGCCGCCAGCCTCGTCCGCGCCGGCATGTACCCGCTGTGGTGGTCCGTCCCGCGCAGCCGTCCGGCAGCGCTGTGGCAAGCGATCGGCATCCGCCTCGCGCCGACCGTGGCCGGCCTGGCGATGGCGCTGCAGGTGATCACCCCGTCGCGCTCCGAGGCCGGGATGTCGGCCGCCACGCTCGGACCAGGGCTTGTGGCGCTGACGTTCGGCGCGCTCCTGGCGTTCTTCGCCCGCGAGCGCGGCGCCGCGCTCGACTGGACCGTCACGGCACATGCCGGCCTGGCCATGCTGGCGATCGGCCTCGTCGATCCGGCCGGGCAGGCCGTCGCGTTCATCCTGATGGTCGATCTGGCCCTGATCTTCGGCGCCCGCTACGCCGCCGAGGGCCTTGGCGCCGGGCGCGCGGTCCGGCTCGTGCGCTTCGGCGCATGGGCAAGCCTCGTCGGGCTGCCGCCGACGCTCGGTTTCGTCGGCCGCTGGACGGTCTACCACCAGCTTGTCGAACGCCAAGCGTTCGGTCCGCTGATCTGGGTGATGGCGATGAGCGCGCTGCTCGTCGCGCCCGACCATCCGAACTGGCTGCCCAGCCCGCGCGCGCGCCGCGCCACCACCGCTGCCGTCGCCGTGCCGCTCGTCCTCGTCGCGCTCAGCCTCGGCCTCGGCTTGGCTTTTCGCTGGCTCGGCCCGATCGTCGCGGCCTCAGGGGGCGACGTGCCCGACCCGATGCGCCTGATCACGGCTCGGCCGAGCGTCCTTCTGCTCATCGTCGCGGGGCCGGCGATCGGCTGGCTGGCGCGTCGGCTGCAGGTACGCACCGGGATGCGCGACCGCAGCCAGCGCACGCGCCGTGCCCTGCGCCTCCGCGAGCCGATCAACGCCACCGGTCGCGTCCTCGTCCGGAGCGGCGAGCTCCTCCAGCTCAGGAGCGGGCTCGTCGCCGGGCGTCGCTCGCTGGCCCTCACGCTCCTGGCGGTCGTCGCCACAAGCGTCGCCCTCGTGGGCGGGGATGCGGCAGGCCCGGCTCCGGCTTGGCCGCCGGTTGGCCAGATCGCTCTGCTGGCGCTCGCCATCGGGATCAGCGCCACCGTGATCCTGCCCCGTGCGCCGGCGCTGACGCTCGGCGGGCTCGGCGCCGCCTACGTGCTCGGCGCCGTCGTCGTGTTCGGCGGGGACGGTGGAGCGCGGGGCGTCATCGCGGCCATCAAGCTGATCGTCGGCCTCATCGTCGTGACGATGTTGTCTCTCTCGATCCTGCAGGCGCCACTGGATCAGCAGACGGATCGGCGGACGGAACGGCGGATCGATCGGCAGATCGTGTCGACGGCGCGGCGGCTCCGGCAGGTGACGGGCACGGCCGGCCGCATGCGCAGCGATCGACTCGTGCCGGCGCTGGCACTGGCCATCGTCGCGCTCGTCGGGTTGGGCATGCAGCCCGGCGTGCTTGCGCCTTACGTCGGGGCGGGCGTCCTGCGGATCGGCATCGTCCTGGCGGGGGGCGGGGTGATCGGAACGGTCTTCGCCGGCAGCGCCCTCCAGCTGGCGGCCTCCGTGCTGCTGGCGCTGATCGGCAGCGAGGCGATCTATGCGTCGCTCGATGCCGGCCTGCTCGTGTCGGGCGGCCTGGCCGGACTCCAGCTCCTGTTCACGATCGTGGCGTCGTTCTTCATCGGCCAGTCGCCGCTGGCCGGCGGTGCGCCGAATGAGCCTGCGCGCGGCGAGGCCGCCAGCGTCCAGCCCGAGGTGGTGTGAGTTGGGCACGTGCGCGTGGTGTGGTGATCCTGCCGGCAGGCAGCCGGCGGCGCGGGTGCGCGGGGCGTGACCGGTCTGCTGCTCCTCGTGGCCACGCTGCTGCTGCCGCTCGCCGCGGCCGGCATGAGCGTCCGGCTGCGCGCGGCGCAGGCGCTCCGGATGAGCACCGTCGTTGCGCTCGTCCTGGTGGCGGCCGCGACGCTGGCCGTCGTCGACGCCACCGTGCCGTTGGTCGGCCTCCGTGCGCTCGAGATGACGCGCATCGCCCAGCTCGGCATCCAGCTCGAGGCGCTGGCGATGCTCGGCTTGGTCATGGGCCTCCACCGCGCACCGCCGGACACCGTCACACGCTGGCTGCCGGTGGCCTGGACCAGCATGGCCGGTCTGTCGGCCGCGCTCCTGGTGAACAGCCTGCCGATCGGCCTGATCGCGTTCGTTGCCGCGGCATTGCTTTGGGCGTTCGGCCTGCCCGAGGGCGAGCGCGGCGCGGCAATGGGCGCGGTTCTGCGCTACGCCGCGCTCCTGGCGCTCGTCATCCCGCTCCTGCTGTCGGCCTACCGTCTGGCCGAGCTCCGACCGGCCGCCGTGGACAAGGGCGACCTGGAGCACCTCGTCCTGGCGCTCGTCGTCCCGGCGTTCGCACTCCTGCTCGGCCTGATCCCGATGCATGCCTGGGTGCTGACCCTGGCCAGCGGCGCGCCGCGCACGATGCTCTTCGGCGTCTTGACGCTCGTCCAGACCGCCGGCTTCGCGCTCCTCCTGCGGACGCTCGAGGACCTGAAGTGGCTGACCGCCACCGCGACGGCGCCGCTCGTCTTCGGCGGCGCCGTCTCGGCCTGCCTCGGCGCATGGCTTGCCCTCTCCGCCCGCATCGAAGACCCCGACGACTGGCTCGTGTACGCCATCGTGGCCAACAGCGGCATGTTGATCGTCGGTCTCGGCACGCAGTCGCGCGCGGCGGCGCTCGGCGTCGTGCTCATGCTGTTCGCGCGGGTGCTGGCGCTCGTGCTGCTTGGCGTCGGCCGCCGTGTAACCGGCATGCTCCAGCGGGCGGCATCCGCCGTTGCGCTCCTGACGCTGGCCGGGACGCCCGGGCTGGCCGGCTTCCCCGGCTTGTGGCGAATCCTCCAGAAGTTGGCCGGCGAGGCCGGTGGAACGGCGGTGCAGGTGCCCTTCGGCACACCGGCCCATCTGGCGCTCCTCTCGGCCAGCGCGCTGCTCTTCGCCACCGCGGTCCGTCGCTGGGACGCGCCGCTCGAGGCGACCGGTGTCCCGGAAGGCCGCGATGTCGGGGGCGAGCGCGCGGTCATCGTCCTCATCGTGCTGATCGTGGCCCTCGGCATCGCGCCGCAGTTCGTGAGCGGTGCGTTCGGCCGCGCCTTGGCCGACATGTTCTTCCAGGCCGACTGAACGCCGCCGGACCACGATGCGACTGCCCGCCGCCACACCGCCGGCCGTCCAACCGCCCCGCTCCGCGCCGGGCGGGGCGGCACCGGGCCGTGGTGCACCGGGCACGATGGCACCGGGCGGTGCCCCGCCGGAGGCCGCTGGGCGGCCGCCCGCGCTCGGATGCCTCGGCGCGGCGCTCGTCGCAATCGGCGGTGTGCCGCTCGTGTCCCTGTTCACCGCCTGGACGACGCCCTACCGCACGCTGCGCGTCGGTTTCGGCCTCGGCGCGCTGCCGGTGGCGCTGGCGGCCGTCGTGGCGGGCGTCTGGCTCGTCCGCCGCCGCAACGCGCCGCTGATCGACGTGCCGTGGGGGCGGGCGCTGGCGGCGGAGGTCGGTGCCCTGGCGGCGCTGGCGCTGCTGTCGGCCGCCACCGGCAGCGATGTGCCGGGCGACTGGGGGGCAGGCGGCGGCCTCGGCTGGGCGATGCTGTTCGGCGCGCGCCGGCTGGCCGGCCAGCTGGGCGCCGTCGCACTCTGGATGCTCGTCGGCGTCGCGGCGACGCTGCTTGCGTTCTCGGGCGGCGCGGCGGTGGCCGCCTACCTGGACACCGTCGCCGGCGGGCGCGACGACGACGACGAAGACGAAGACGAGGCGGATTGGACGCCGCCCAAGCCGCCGGCGGCGGCTGGACGACAGGTGGCCCTCCCGCCGGCCGGCGGGATTCAGTCGGGCGGCGGCCCGGCGTCGAGGAGCGCGTCGCACGGAACGTTGGCCCAGCAAGCGCGAGGCACTTTGCCGGCGGAGGAGGCGAGGAGGGCGGGGTTGAGACCCGCCCCAGCGCTTCGTTCCGGTGCGGGCCAAGGGCCGTCCGTTCAGCCGACTGCGGCGCATCCGACTGCCGCGCATCCGACTGTGGCGCATCCGACGGCGGCACCGCCGACCGGCACCGGACCGTCCGCCACACCCTCCGGTCCGTCGACGAGCCCCGCCTCCCCCGCGACCCCGCCGACGGGCACCGCCGCACCGTCATCCCCCTCGCGTCCGCTGAAGGTCCGCACCGCCATGGGCTCTGCAGCCGCGGACAGCGGGATCCGCCGTGTCGTTCGCGGCGACGCGCTGCCCGAGCTCTCCCTCCTGGACGAGGCGACGGGTGTCGCGACGGACGCCGATGGCCTGCGGGCGACGGCGCGCAAGATCGAGACGACGCTCGCCTCGCTTGGCGTGCCGTCCGAGGTCGTCGACATCGAGGTCGGGCCGACGGTGACGCGGTTCGGCGTCGTGCCGGGGTACGTCGAGCGGGGCGGCGAGAAGCGGCGGGTGCCGGTGGCGCGGATCGCGCAGCTCAAACACGACCTGGCGCTGGCGCTCGCCGCGCCGACGATCCGCATCGAGGCGCCGATCCCGGGGCGGGCGATGGTCGGGATCGAGGTGCCGAACGCCGAGACGGCCGCCGTCGGGCTGCGCGCCTTGCTCCAGGACCGGACGTACCGTCAGGCGGCGCGCGACAACCCGCTGCTCATCGCGCTCGGGCGGGACGTCGCCGGCGCGGTCGCCGTCGCCGACCTGGCGCGGTTGCCGCACCTCCTGATCGCTGGCTCGACGGGCAGCGGCAAGAGCGTCGGGCTGAACACGATCCTGGCGTGCCTGCTCTTCCGGAACACGCCCGAGAGCCTCCGCCTCGTGCTCGTGGACCCGAAGCGCGTCGAGCTCTCGCGCTGGGGCAAGGCGCCGCACTTGCTGGCGCCGGCGATCACGGACGCGCCGGAGGTCGTCGGGGCGCTGCGCTGGCTGGTGGCGGAGATGGAGCGCCGCTACGAGGCGCTCGCGCGCGTCGGCGTGCGCGACCTCAAGGCCTACAACCGCGCGCTGCCCGCCGGCACGCCGCCGGAGCCCGTCATCGTCACCGTCATCGACGAGCTGGCCGACCTCATCCTCCAGCTCGGTGCCGACGTCGAACCCGAGCTCGTCCGGATCGCCCAAAAAGCGCGCGCCGTCGGCCTGCACCTGATCGTCGCCACGCAGCGCCCGTCGACCGACGTGCTGACCGGGACGATCAAGGCGAACTTCCCGGCCCGCATCGCCTTCGCCGTCGCCAGCGCCACGGACTCGCGCGTCATCCTGGACGCGCCGGGCGCCGAAGCCCTCCTCGGCCGCGGCGACATGCTCTTCCAGGCGCCCGACGCGCCGCGGCCGCGCCGGATCCAGGGCGCGTTCATCAACGACGACGAGCAGGCGCGCCTGATGGCCTTCTGGTCGTCCGGTGCCTGGCCCGCCCCCGGCCGATTGCCGCCGTGGCTCGACCTGATCCCGGGCGAGGACCCCGACGAGGACCTCTACCAGGCCGCCGTCGCCGTGGCCGAGCGCGAGTCCGGGGTGAACGCGTCGCTCCTGCAGCGGCGGCTCAAGGTGCCGTTCAGCCGGGCGAAGGAGCTGATGGAGCGGCTGGCGGGGGAGGGGTACGTGGCGTCCGCGGGGCGGCAACAGGGGGGACAACAGGGGGGACGGCCGCGCGTGTTCGGGGCGCGGGGGGGCGACGACGGGGGGGATGGCGATGGCGACGAGGAAGGCGGGGACGACGACCTGTCGTGGGTGAACGACGACACGTAGGGGCGACGCATGCGTCGCCCGTGACGTCCGCACCGCGGTGCTCGGAGCCGACCGGAACGTCCTTCGACTCCGTAGTGCGATGAGGTTTTCAAAGGGCAGCGATGAAGCCTTCATCGCTGGGACGCGCAACGTGATTCCGCGAGAAGTGAAGCTTTCATCGGAGCGTGATGAACGCTTGGCGATTCAAGCACCCGTACCAGCCTGGGCGCGCCACGCCTTGGCATCCGCCCGCCCCCACCGTAGAATCCCCCGTCGATCGTTCTTCGGGAGGTTCATGCCATGTCCGGTCACTCCAAATGGGCGAACATCAAGCACAAGAAGGAGCGCAACGACAAGGCGCGCGGCGCCGGCTTCACCAAGCTGGCACGTGCGATCACCGTTGCGGCCCGGGAAGGCGGCGGGAACCCGGATATGAACTTCAACCTGCGCTTGGCGATGGACAAGGCGCGGGCCGGCAACATGCCCAAGGACAACATCGACCGCGCGATCGCCCGCGGAACCGGTGAGGGCGGGTCGATCATCGTCGAGCGCGTGATCTACGAGGGCTATGCGATGAACGGCGTCGCCGTCCTCGTCGACTGCACGACGGACAACCGCACCCGCACGGTCGGCGAGGTCCGCAGCGTCTTCTCCCGCCATTCGTGCAGCATCGGCGAGTCCAACAGCGTCGCCTGGCAGTTCGCGCAGCGCGGCACGATCGCCATCCCGGCCGAGGGCCTCGATCCCGAGGTCGTGACGATGGCGGCGATCGACGCCGGCGCCGTCGACGTCGAGGCGGACGACGATGTCGTCACGGTCTACACCGAGGTCGAGGACTTCGCGCGCGTGAAGAATGCCCTCGCGGCTGCCGGCTACGACACCACCGAGGCCGAGCTGGCGATGATCCCTTCCGTCATGGTCGAGCTCGACGTGCCCGACACGCTCCAGATCCTGAAGTTCATCGACAAGCTCGAAAGCCTGGACGATGTCGACCGCGTTTGGTCCAACCTGAACATCAGCGACGAGGCGGCGATGGCGTTCGACGCGGCGTGAGACCCGCGTCTCCGTAGCGTTATGCGCGTCCTGGGCATCGACCCCGGCACCGCCACGACGGGCTACGCCCTCCTCGACGGCATGCCGCAGCGCCCCGACGAGATCATCCTCGTCGAACACGGCGTCATCCGCACGGCGCCGACCACGCCGATGCCCGATCGGCTGCGAGAGATCCACGCCGCCGTCGAGTCGCTGATCGTCGACCTCCGCCCGGACGTCGTCGCGATCGAGGAGCTGTTCTTCTCGTCGAACATCACGACCGGCATCACCGTCGGCCAGGCGCGCGGCGTGATCCTGCTGGCGGCGGCGCAGGCCGGGCTCGACATCGCGGAGTACAAGCCGAACGTTGTGAAGCAGGCGCTGACGGGCTACGGCGCGGCCGACAAGCGGCAGATGCAGGAGATGGTCAAGCTGCTCCTGCGGCTCAGCAGCATCCCCCGCCCGGACGACGCGGCCGACGCGGTCGCGATCGCGCTGGCGCACGTGCAGCTCGGGCGGCTTCCGCGTTGACGTCCATCCTGTTCCACGTCCTGCTCACGCTCGCCGCGATCCTCGTCGTCGGCCGCGTTTTCGGCCGGCTCCTCGCCCGCGTCGGCCAGCCGCCCGTGATCGGCGAGATCGTGGCCGGGATCGTCCTCGGGCCGTCCGTGCTCGGGGCGGCGCTCGCCGGCCGGCTCCTCCCGCCGGAAGCGGCGCCGGCGCTGGGGATCGTCGCCCAGCTCGGCGTCGTCCTCTACATGTTCCTCGTTGGTCTCGAGCTCGACCTCGGTGCGCTCCGTGGCCGGCAGCGGACGGCCGCCGGGCTCGTCGCGGCGCTGGGCACGGCCGTCCCGTTCATCCTCGGCGCCGGCTTGGCCGTGGTGCTCCACGGTCGCTTCGCCCCGTCCGGCGTCACGCTGCTGCCGTTCGCGCTGTTCCTCGGCGTGGCACTGGCCGTGACGGCCTTCCCGGTCCTCGCCCGCATCCTGGCCGATCGGGGCCTGGCGGACACCGACATCGGCCGGATCTCCCTCGGCGCGGCGGCGCTGGGCGACGTGGCGGCGTGGTGCCTGCTGGCCGTCGTCGTCGGCCTGGCGACGGCGCGGCCGGGCGAGGGACTGGCGGTCGTGGCGGGGGCGGCCGTGTTCGTCGCGGCGGTCGTCGGGCTGGTCCGCCCGGCACTGCGGGCTTGGCTGGGGCGGTCCGCCGCCGACGCGTCCGACGGCGCGGCCGTCCCTGTGCTCGTCGCGCTCGCCCTTGCCGCCGCGGCGGTGACCGAGGCGATCGGGATCCACGCCCTGTTCGGCGCCTTCGCCATCGGCGCCGTCGTGCCCCACGACGCCCCGGCCGCGCGCGCCCTGCCGCGCGCGCTGGCGCCGGCGGTCGTGGGCGTCCTGCTGCCGGCGTTCTTTGCGTCCACCGGCATGCGCACCCGCATCGACCTCGTGACGGGCGCCGACCTCTGGCTCGTCACGGCCGTCGTCATCGCCGTCGCCACCGCCGGCAAGGTGGCCGGCGCGCTGGCCGGCGCGCGGCTGGGCGGGTTGGCGTGGCGCGACGCGGCGCTGGTGGGCGCGCTGATGAACACGCGCGGGCTGATGGAGCTCATCGTCCTGGACGTCGGCCTCGCGCTCGGGATTCTGTCGCCGACGCTCTTTGCGATCCTGGTGGTGATGGCGGTGGTGACGACGGGGATGACGGGGCCGGCGGTGCGGTGGCTCCTGCGGCCGGGGGGCGTCTGAGGGCAACGATCGGCCGGGCGGCAGCGAGCGGGGCCGCCCATCTGAGTCCGCTACTTAACGGCAGTCGTCCGAACGATGAGCCGGCCACACCCCTCGGTTGCCAGAGGAACCTCGGCCAGGTCGATCGCAGCGGCGATCAGCGCCTCAACGTCCGGATCCGCCAACGTGCCGGACGCCTCCACCCGGATGAAGCGGACTTGCTTGCCCGATCCCATCAGCAGCTTCTTCGGGTCGGGCAACTGAGGTCCATGCATGAGGTACAGCCGCACGCCGTCGACGCGCGCAGCGATGGAGGCGATTCCATCCGTGGGACGCTCCGTCGGCGAATAGCCGATGACGAAGTGGCTCTTGTAGTCGTACAACAGCTCGTTGGCGGTCGGCAGCCGCTTGCGCACAGCGGCACGGACGGCGCGGATGAGCGTCTGGTCCTTGGGATCGAACTTCTCGATCAGGGATCGAAGCTGGGCCTCCGGTGTGTCCTTCGTATCAGCGGAGCTGACGGCCATCCTACCCTCCATCTTGCCCGAGGTCATGACTCCCGCCATCGCAGCGTCACGAACCGTTACTGCCGCGGCTTGGCGGATGTCCGGGCCGCCCCGTCCGCCAGAGACCTCCGTTCGGCCACGACCAGCCGATACCCGATGTCCAGCTCGTCCACCCCAAGTACATCCCGGTGCCGCTCCTCCCACACCCCGGACGCCAGATCACCGCGCAGGCGCTCCAAGCCCGCCTCGGTCCCCAGGCTCGCGAACGACGAGATCCCGGCCCGCACCGCCGGGTCGAGGTACGCCGCGGGCCGCGCCCAGTACGCGCCGAGGAAGCCGTCGACGCAGTCACGTGGGACCGGTACGGCCTCGACCTCGACACGCACGCCGGCGCCGAACGCCTCGGCGTACGCCGCTATGGGCGGGAAGACCCGCCGGTCCGCCGCCGCGAACTGCGGCAGGTAGTCGCGCGTGAGCCAGAAGCCGCCGGCCTCCGGGTCGAACGTGAGTAGCACGACGCGCTCGCGCGCCACGCGCGCGCACTCGGCGAGCCCGGCCGCACGATCCGTCCAGTGGTGGAGCGTGAGGACGGCCAGCACGGCGTCGAAGGCCCGGTCCGGGAACGGCAGCGCCTCGGCGCGGGCGCGCACGGCCGGGGCGGTGCCGGGCGGGCGCTGGGCGAGCATGACGGTCGATGGTTCGACCGCGACGACGGGGCGGTCGGTGGGCTCGTAGGAGCCCGTTCCGGCGCCGACGTTGAGGACCGAGCGGGCGCCGGCGAGGGCGGCCGTCAGGCGGGCGCCGATGCGGGGGTCGGGGCGGCGGTGGTGGGCGTAGGTGCGGCCGATGGTGTCGTAGAGGGGGGTGGCGGCATGGGGCCAAAGGCTCGGTGGCGGCACTTCGGTGCGGCTCGATTCCCCGCTTACGCCGCTGGGCGCGTCGGCGTTCACCCGAATTCCTCCTCAAAGAGCCGCCCCGGCCGGGCGAGCGTCGCCAGCGGTACGGCCTCCACTCGGTCCGCCAGGGAATACCGCCGGTCCCCGGGATACACTACGGCCACACGATCTAGCCCTAAGTCCTCCAAGGCGATCCGGATGGACGGCGTCATGCGCGGCGCGTCGATGCGCTTGCACTCGACGCCGAACAGCATACCCCGGCATCGGAGCAACAGGTCGATCTCGGCGCCTTGGTGGGTCGCCCAGAACGCCGCCTCCGTGTGGGGCTCGGTGGCCAGCACCTGCTCGATGGCGAAGCCCTCCCACGAGGCCCCCAGCTTGGGGTGGTGCAGCAGTGCGCCGTGGTCCTCGATGCCGAGGAGCTCGTGGAGCAGCCCCGAGTCCCGCACGTAGACCTTGGGGGACTTGACTTGCCGCTTGCGCAGGTTCGCATGCCACGGCTGCAGTTGGCGGAGGACCATCGCGTCGGTCAGCACATCTAGGTACCGGCGCACCGTGGGCTCGCTCACGCCGAGGGCACGCGCTGGATCGGCGTTGTTCCACACCTGGCCATGGTAGTGCGCCACCATCGTCCAGAAGCGGCGCATTGCGGTGGCCGGGACCCGCACTCCCCACTGCGACAGGTCGCGCTCGACCAGGGTATCGATGAAGGCGCGCCGCCAGAGGACGGAGCCGTTCTCGTTCGG
Organism: Candidatus Avedoeria danica; assembly: GCA_016703025.1. Lineage (NCBI taxonomy): Bacteria > Bacillati > Chloroflexota > Ardenticatenia > Candidatus Epilineales > Candidatus Epilineaceae > Candidatus Avedoeria > Candidatus Avedoeria danica. The sequence goes on along the minus strand of JADJCV010000004.1, from coordinate 2,526,446 downwards.
CGCAAGCAGAGCCTCCGGGAAGCCGCCGCGCTGCCAGAGGTCGTTGGAGATCCCGGGGTCGATCTCGTCGAGCGTGAAGCCCCCCATGCGCACGTGCTCCACGCGGCCAGCGAGGCTCTCGGAGCTCTGATGCAGCAGCTCTCCCGACGCGCTCCCGAGGATGAGGAAGCGCGCCGGCAGCGGACGCCGATCCGCGAGCACGCGCAGCAGGGGGAAAAGGTCCGGAGCCCGTTGCACCTCGTCGATGACCACGAGACCGCTGAGCCGCTCGAGCGCCGTCATCGGTTCCTCGAACAGGGCACGTGTACGCGGATCTTCCAAGTCGAAGTACGTGGGCGCCGTCGGATCGAGGAACTGCCGCGCGAGCGTGGTCTTCCCGCACTGCCGCGGCCCGGTCAATACCACGACCGGCCGGCGCTCGAGCGCGGCTCGTAGGGTGCTTAGCAGGCGGGGACGATCCAGGATCATGAGGGAAGTGTACCATGAAAAGCTAACGCGACCCGTTAGATCTTCATGGACGAGGGCTGGTCGGCGCCGTACGCGTGACCAGATAGCCCTCGCCGCCTGTGCCCGAAGCCGCTCGTCTGCCAATGCCGGTCAGCGGCACTCCAGAGCATGCCTCGGTGTCGGGCGCCGAAATCCATCGCGAATCGTACAATCGTTTAGACGATTCGCGTTCGAATCGTCAGCCGTCGAACACTGACCCGCAGCTCTTGTCTCTGAGCCGCTGATTCACCAGGACGAGCGCGCGAATCGAATCAGCGGAACAGATCCAGCGCAGCGTCGTCCCATGCCACCCCATTGGCCGACCACGCCTCGCTCGGCGGCGGGAACTCGGTCCGGCAGTACGATCGCCGGGCGGCGAAGTCGATGACCGCGTGCGGGAAGCGGTTGACGATGAGCGCCGTCTTCAGGCCGTCCGCCGACCACACGATCTGGACCACCGATGGCGTCGCCCGGTCGGTGACCTGCGCGACGTTGTAGATGTGGCGCGCGTCCACGACCGGCTGGTCCTCAAGGGTGAAGTCCAGCCCGTAGAAGTACCCCGTGTCGCCGTCGTCCTCGAACACCGCCCCGTAGTGCGTGCTCGGTGCCGGCGCCTCGACGACGACAGGTACACCTACGGTGATCGACACCTCCGCAACGACGGCTGACGGCACGCGACCCTCCGCCCGCTCCCCCTCAATCGTCGTGGTGCACCAGATCCTTGCTGCGCTCGGCGATCACAAGCTCGGCCGCGCCATGCGGCATCCGGGCGTAGTGGGCGAACGCGGCGGTGAAGTAGCCGCGGCCCTGCGTCATGGACCGAAGGTCCGTCGCGTAGCGTTGGATCTCGGCGAGCGGCACCTGGGCATTGACGACGGCCTTGTTGCCGATCTGCTCGGTTCCCTGGACCATGCCGCGGCGCGTGTTCATGTCGGACAGGATGTCGCCCATCTGGGCGGACGGGACGACGACCGAGACGTCGAACACGGGCTCCAACAGGACGGGGCCGGCGTCGCGGACGGCGGCTTTGAAGGCCTCGCGGCCGGCGATCTGGAAGGCGATGTCCTTCGAGTCGACCGGGTGCTCCTTGCCATCGAAGACGATCGCCTTGACGTCGACGACCGGGCAGGCGGCGATGACGCCGAGCGGGAGCACCTGGCGGATGCCCTTCTCGATGGACGGGATGAACGAGTGCGAGATCGACCCGCCGACGATCTGACTGGCGTAACTGAAGCCGGCGCCCTGTTCGGCCGGCTCGACGCGCAGGTGGACCTCGGCGAACTGACCGGCGCCGCCCGTCTGCTTCTTGTGGCGGTACTGCGCGGAGGCGGTGCGCGTGATCGTCTCCATGTAGGGCACCTTGGGGACGGTCGTCGTCACCTTGACGCCGAACTTGTCCTTCAGCTGCCGCACCGCGACGTCGATGTGCGCCTCGCCCATCCCGGAGAGCGTCAGCTCGTGCGTGTGCGCGTTCACCTCGGTCCGATAGGTGGGGTCCTCCTCGACCAGCCGCTGGAGCGACGGGCCGATCTTGCCGCCGTCGGCTTGCGACTCGGGGTGGAGTGCCACGGCGTACAACGGCTGCGGCAGCGAAATGGCGGGCAGCGTGACCGCGCCGTCCTTGTCCGTCAGCGTATCGAACGTGTGCGTGTGGTGCAGCTTGGCCACCGCCCCGACATCGCCCGCCACCAGCCGCCCGACGGTCATCTGCTCTTTGCCGCGCACGACGTACAGCGGGCCGATCCGCTCCTCCTCGCCCTGGTTCGCGTTCCAGAGCTTGGAATCCGCCGTGAGCGTGCCCGAGACCACGCGCAGGTACTGCAGCTTGCCGACGTACGGGTCGGCCATCGTCTTGAACACCCGCACCGCCAGCGGCCCGGACCCGTCGGCCGTCAGCTCGACCGGCTTGCCGGCGCGCTCGGCCGCCACCGGGCGCGCGTCGACGGGCGACGGTGCGGCGGTGATGATCTGATGCAGCAACGCATGGATGCCGATCCCGCTGTCCGCCGCCGCGAAGTACACCGGCACGTACTTGCCCGCCTTGGCGCCCTCCTGCAGTCCGTGGCGGATCTCGTCCGGCGTCAGGGTCTCGCCGTCCAGGAACTTCATGATCAGCGCATCGTCCCCCTCGGCCGCCGCCTCGACGAGCTGCTCGCGCAGGTCGTCCGCCTCGGCGAGGACATCGGGCGGCGCGTCGCCGGCCTTGCCCTCGGCGCCCATGCTGGCCGTCTTGCTGATCAGCCGGTAGACGCCGTTGAACGTCGCCGACTGGCCGATCGGCACCTGGAGCGGCACGAAGCGTGCGTCGGGGAAGCTCTCCCGCAGCTGGCCGAGGACGGCCTTCCAGTTCGCGTTGTCGCGGTCCATCTTGTTCAGGACGACCGCCTTCGCCAGCCCGAGCTCGTCCGCCATCTGCCACGCCAACTCCGTGCCGACCTCGACGCCGGCGACGGCATCGACGACGAGCAGCGCCGTCTCGGCGGCCGTGAGCGCGCTCTTCACGTTGCCGACGAGGTCGGCGTAACCGGGCGTGTCGAGGAAGTTCAGCTTGTGGCCCTCGTACTCGACCGGGATGACGCTCGACGAGATCGAGATCCCGCGGCGATGCTCCTCGGCGTCGAAGTCCGACACCGTGTTGCCCTCTTCGGGCCGGCCCATCCGGGTCGTGACCTTCGTCAGGTACAAAAACGCCTCGGTGAGTTGCGTCTTGCCCGCGCCGCTGTGCCCCACCAAGGCGATGTTGCGAATCTTGTCCGCGCTGTACTCTTTCATACGGGACCGCTGACCTCCTGGCAGGTACGTCGGGGGTTCCGTCCGTCATGCGCCGATCGCGACGCGCGCGGACCGGGCAAACGGTACGCGGCGCGGACGGGGGTTGAACGACGGGCGCAAGTATAGAACGGGTGCGATGGGCGCGCGAACGCCCGTTTGCCGGCGCGGCACCGTCCGATTCAGGGGGTGTCGGCGGTCACCGTCGCCGGCGGCGCAGTGGCCAGGCGGTCGCGCACCGTCGCCGCCGCCAGCTCGACGATCGGCGGCGCGCCCGTGCCGAGGGCGCCGACGAACACGACCGCGCCCGTCATCCGAAACGACAGCGCCTCGACGCCCGGCCCGCGCCAGCGCCTGACGTCGTCCGCTCCGTCCAGCGCCCACGGCTCGCTCTCCAGCCCGAACGCGCTCGACAGCGATGCGACGGCGCCGCTGCGCACGAGCGACTCCGCGTCGGCCGCCTCGTCGTACAGCAAGGTCACCTGGAAGACCTCGGCTGAACCGTCCGCCGATCGAAAGGCCGCCACGTGTCGGTCATCCGGCGCGGCGACGCCCGGCAGCGCCCTCGCCGCCGAAAAGACGCGCCCAAAATCGACCGGACCGGCGCTCGGCACCCAGCGGCCCGCCGCCGCGAGATCCTCGGCGTTCAGCGCGTACACCCCGGCGCGGGCGCCGTACCGTCCCTCGTCGCCACCGGACGACAGCGCGATGACGAGCGCCAAGAGGCCGATGCCGCCCGCGAGCACATACGGCCAGCGGCGCGGGCGGTCGGGGGTGGGTCCGGTGAGCGGCATGCTGTTCATCGGCGCCGATTATATCGTGGCGGCGCGCCGTACAATGGGCGCATGCCCCGCTGCATCGTCGTCGACGCCGCCCACCCCGACCCCGCCGCCATCGCCGTGGCCGCGCGGATCCTCCGTGCCGGCGGCCTCGTCGCGTTTCCGACCGAAACCGTCTACGGCCTGGGTGCGAACGCGCTGGATGCCGACGCCGTCGGGCGGATCTTCATCGCCAAGGGCCGTCCCGCCGACGATCCGCTCATCGTCCACGTCCTCGACGCCGCGGGCGCCAGCGATCGCTCCCTGGCGGCCGCATGGCCGCCCATCGCGGCGCGCCTGACCGATGCGTTCTGGCCGGGCCCGCTCACCGTCGTCGTCCCCCGCGGCCCCGCCATCCCGCCGATCGTCACCGCGGGCCTGCCCATGGTCGCCTTGCGCGCCCCGGCCCACCCCGTCGCGCGCGCCCTGCTGGCCGCTGCCGGCGTGCCGATCGCCGCGCCGAGCGCGAACCCGTTCGGCCGCACGAGCCCGACGACCGCCGCCCACGTGATCGCCGGCCTAGGCGACCGCGTCGACCTCGTCCTCGACGGCGGTCCGTGCACGATCGGCGTCGAGTCGACCGTCGTCGACTGCACGACCGACCCGATCCGCGTGCTCCGCCCGGGCGGCATCCCGATCGAGGCGATCCGAGCTATCGCGCCCGACGCCATCGCGCCCGACGCCATCGCACCGGACGGCATCGCACCGGGCACCGTCCCGGCTGCCGCCGCCGCCTCGCCGTCCCCGGGCACGCAGCTGCGCCACTACGCGCCGCGTGCCCGCCTCGTCCTCGTGACCGGCAACGATGGCGACATCGTCGCGACGATCCGCGCCGCCGCCGTCCGGCTGGCCGCCGCCGGCAAGCGCGTCGGCCTGCTCGTCGCGGCGGGCGACGAAGTGCCTGTGGACGCCGAGCGAATCGTCGCGGTGTGCCTCGCCCCGCTCGACGACCCGTCGCTGGCCGCCCACCGGCTATTCGCCGCGCTCCACGCCCTCGACGCGCAGGATGTCGACGTGATCCTGGCCCGCGACTGGCCCGCCCGCGACCTCGGCCTCGCACTGCAAGACCGGTTGCGGCGGGCGGCGCAAGGTGGAACCGTCCTCGCCGACGGCACCGCGGCGCCCGTCATGGCACGCTCCTAACCGGACCTGGACTGCGCCATTCCCAACCGCAAAAGGCTTGTTGACCGCCTCCGACGATCCCAATCCGTTCCGATGCGGGGGGTCCAGGGGGGCGCTGCGCCCCCTGGCCGAGGGTGCAGGGGGGCCGGCGCCCCCCTGCGAAATGCACGAACCCAGCGGCCGCGCCGAGCCGTACCCCAAACGGCGGCCCAGCACCTACCTACGGCTGCTGCAGCTGCTGCCGCGGCATCCCCGCATCCTGCGGCCGCTCCCCCGGCGTCACCTGCACGCTCACGCGCTCGCCGCCCCGGAGTACCGTCAGCTCGAGCGTCTGACCCGGCGATGCCTCCGTCGCCACGTACGTCAGGAGATCGTCGAAGTCCGAGAGCGGTTCGCCCTCCACCGCGATGACGAGATCCCCCCCACCGTCCGCCTGCGCCGCGCGAAGCGACAGGTCCACGTTGCACGGCACGTCGCCTTCCAGCGCCCCGTCCGACGGACCGCCGCAGATCGTCTGGAGGATGTAGGCGCCCTTCGTGTCCTCCGGATACCGGTTCGCGGCCACGACATCGTCCGTCACCCCGCGGCCCTGCACGCCGAGGAACGGCCACCGATAGCGCCCGTCCTCGATCAACGCCGGCGCCACGCGCGCCACGATCGACGCCGGGATCGCGAAGCCGACGCCCGCGTTCACCGGCGCCGTCTCGGACGCGGGCCGGATCTGGGCGTTCACGCCGATCACCTCGCCGCGCATGTTCAGCAGCGGCCCGCCCGAGTTGCCCGGGTTGATCGGCGCGTCCGTCTGGATCGCCTGCGGGATCCCGTACCGCGATGCGCTGGACGTGTCCGGGATCAGCCGGCCCAACGCGCTGATGATCCCCGCCGTCATCGTGTTCGCCAATCCGAACGGGTTGCCGATCGCCACGACGCTCTCGCCGACCCGCAGCGTGTCGAAATCCCGCAGGAGCGGCAGGCTCCGGACGTTGTCCGGCACGTCGTCGACCTCGATCACCGCGAGGTCGCTGTACGCATCGCCGCCCACCACCCGGCCCGTCCGCGTCGTCCCGTCGAAGAACACGACGCCGACCGTCTCGGACTGGCCGGCCACGTGGAAGTTCGTGACCACGTGCGACCCGTCGATCAGGAAGCCCGAACCCTCACCGGCCGCCTGGTCCGCCTGGAACTGCGCCGCCATGCCGATCTGGATGCTCACCACGCCCGGGTTCGCCGCCTCGAACAGCGCCGGGAGGTCGTTGCGGCCGCCCAGCCCCGACTGCGCCGCCGGCAGCGGCAGCGCGCGGAGCACCGGCGGCGCCTCCTTCGTCGCGATCGCGTCATCGAGGCGCCGCGACTCCGCCGCCGACAGTGCCTGGGATCCCCGGCGGGCGTTCCGCGCGGGCGATTCGACGTCGTTGCCCGCGGCCTGGCCCGACGAACGTGACTGCGCCCTGTCCGGCACGCCGGCCCGTGCCTCCGCCCGCGCTTCCGTCGTTGCGTCGTCGGCCGCCAGGTCGTCGCGCAGCGCCGCGGCCTCACCCGTCGTCCCGCCGCGCACCAGCCGCCCGGCGGCCAGATCCGGATTGCGCAGCACGATCGCCCCGCCCACGAACACGGCGCAGCCGACGATGGCCAACGCCAGCGCGCCGCAGCCGTACATCAAAGCCTTCTCTGCTCGACTCATGTTCGACCTTCCTTGATCGTTATACGTCACATCCCGGCCGCCGTTCGGGTATATAGTCCGTTGTCCGAACGGGCTCGATTATAGGCTGCGGAAGGTGAGCAGACCGTGAGCGTTGATCCGTCCGGAAACGAATCGAAGCGCCGCGGATGGCCGTTCGCCGTGCTCCAGATCGGCCGCTGGGCAGCGATCGGGCTGGCCGTTGCGGCTGCCTGGCAGCTGGCGCGGCTGCCGCGCACCTTCGACAGCTTCGCCCTGCGCCTGCTCGCGGTCTCCGGCGGGATGGTCGTCTACGCGTGGTTCCGTGAGCCGACGTCGCTGGCGGTCGTCGGACGGCCGCTCCTGCTGCCCGGCGATCACTCGGCCTCCGTGCAGCGAGCCGCGCTCCGCAAGGAAATCGAGCGCGCCGCGAACGAGCCGCCGTTGACGCTCTATCGCCTGATCGCCGCCCTTCTCCTGGCCGCCGTCGCCATCGCGCTCCTTGCCTGGACGTAAGTCACCCGCGCCCGACCGCCCCCTGCCTGAGCCCGTCCACCCCCTGCCCGATCGGAGTCCCGACGATGCCCAAGCTCGCCCTCGCCACCGCGACGCTCACCGCCCTCACCCTCCTCCTCCTGGCCCCCGCCGCCTGCCGCCGCACCCCGACGCCCCCCGCCACCGAGCCGGCGCCGACGTCGAGCGCGGGCGGCTCGTCGCCCGGCGGCGGCAAGCTCCTCTCCCCCGAGCCCACCCCCGGCGTTCGCCTGCGCCTCGGCGACGCCGACCCCGCCGCCGTGGGCGGCAACGTCGACGCCGGTCCACCCGTTCTCGCCGGCGAGCCCCTCGACGACGCCACCATCGCCCGCCACCTCGACCGCCTCCCGCCCCTGGCCGCCGACGCCGCCACGACGACGACGTTCGCCGTCCGCGCCGGCCCGCAGCCGCCGGCGATCCCGGGCGACACGATCCCGGTCGCCTTCCCGTCCGCCGGCGACAGCGCGGCCCCGCCGCCCGACGCGGCTTCGTCGACAGCGCCGCTGGCCGTGGAGCGCGTCCAGCCCGAGGGCGATGTCCCCATCGCCTCCCAGGTGGCCGTTACGTTCAACCGCCCGTTCGTCGACCTGACCGGCAACCGTGACTTGGACGCCGTCGCGTCGCCCGTCCAGCTCAGCCCGCAGCCGGCGGGCAAGTGGCGCTGGGTCGGCACGCAGACCGTCCTCTTCGAACCCGAGGGCGGCCACATGCCGATGGCCACGGAATACACCGCGGTGATCGAGGCCGGGACGAAGGCCAGCGACGGCTCGTCGCTGTTGACCGGCAAGACGTGGACGTTCACGACCCCGCCGCCGCGGGTCGTCTCGGTCTCGCCGTATGCGTCCGACGCCTCGTCCAGTCCCGAGGAACGGAACTCGCCGATCGAGCGCCGGCCGGTCTTCGTCCTCGTGTTCGACCAGGCCGTCGACGCAGCGCTCGTCGTGCCGAAGATTGCCCTCAAGGCCGCTGGGCGCACCGCAGGACTGCGGCTGGCGACCGCCGATGAGGTCGAGGCCGACGAGGCCGCCCGCACGGCCAGCGCCCAGGCGACGGCCGGCCGCTGGGTGGCCGTTCGGCCGACCGACGAGCTCCCGCTCGGCGCCGCGATCGACCTGCTCGTCGCCGCCGGCGTGCCGGCCGTCGAAGGCCCGCTGACGAGCACGACCGCCATGGCCTATCACTTCTGGGTCTACGACGCCCTCGCCGCCACGCGCCTGTGGTGCGACGGCCAGCGCGGCGACGGCGACCCCGTGAAGGGCGGCCGCGGCACGACGGAGGGCTGCGAGCCGTTCGGCGGTTGGCAGATCAGCTTCAACAACCCGCTCGACCAAGCGGCGCTCGACCCGGCCACGGTCACCGTCGACCCCGCCGTTCCCGGCCTCGTCGTCCAATCCTGGGGCGACACGATCAGCCTGCGGGGCGTCACAAAGGGCCGGACGACCTACACCGTCCGCGTTCCCGCCGGCCTGAAGGACACGTTCGGCCAGTCGTTGGCCGCCGAAGTCGTCGCGACGTTCAAGACCGGCACGGCGGCGCCGGCGCTCGCTGGTCCGGGCGACCGGATCGTCACGCTCGACCCGGCCGGCCCGAAGGCGCTCGTCGTGGCGGCCATGAACCAGGAAGAGATCGGCGTCCAGCTCTACAAGGTCCGGCCGGAACAGCTCGTCGCGTTCAACGCGATCTTCGACAGCGGCGCGCCCAATGCCGCGCGCCAGGTCCGCGAGGCGCTCGGCGTGCCGATCGTCGACATGAAGGTCGAGCCCAAGGCCGAGCCGGACACGATCGCCGATGTGCCGATCGACCTGACGAAGGCGCTCGACGACGGGCTCGGACACGTCGTGGCCGTCGTCTCGCCGTCCGCGTCGCTCGTCGACAAGCTGCGGCCGGGCGAGGACTGGCGCAACCGGCCGATCGTCCGCTGGGTCCAGGTCACCGAGCTGGCGGTCGACGCGTTCCGCGACGGCGAGAAGGAGCTGGTGTGGGTGACGCGGCTGGCCGACGGCAAGCCCGTCGCCGGCGCCGCCGTCCGGCACAACCTCGTCGGCGACGGGACGACCGGCGCCGACGGTCTGGCCCGCCTGACCCTCGTGCCTGGCGCCAACGCCGCCGCGCGCGAGGGCGTGCCGCAGCCGATCCTGGCCACGCGCGGCGCGGACAGCGCGTTCACGATGGACGGCGGCTACGGCTGGTACCAAGGCGAAGGCCCCGGCGCCGAGCTGCGCTTCTTCACGTTCGACGACCGCGGCTTGTACCGCCCCGGCGAGACCGTCCACGTCAAGGGCTACGTCCGCCGCGTCGGCCTCGGACTCGGCGGCGACGTCGAGGGCCTCGGCGCAGGCGGGCCGACGTCCGTCAACTGGGTGCTGACGAGCATGTGGGGCGGCAACGAACTCGGCAAGGGGAGCTGGACGGTGAACGCCTTCGGTGCGTTCGACGGCGCGATCCCGCTGCCGGCCGACGCGCCGATCGGCGACGCCCAGCTGCAGCTCGAGGCGCGCGGCGGCGACGTGACGGGCAGCGCCGGCCTCTCGTTCGGCATCGCCGAGTTCCGCCGCCCGGAGTTCACCGTCGCCGTCGAAGCCGAGACCGCCGTCCACACCGTCGGCGACACGAGCGTCGTCGCCGCCGCGGCCGACTACTACAGCGGCGGCCACCTGCCCGGCGCCGCCGTCACGTGGCACGCCACGGCCCGCCGGACGAGCTACAGCCCGCCCGGCTGGGACGGCTTCACGTTCGGCGAGTGGACGCCGTGGTGGTGGGGCGGCGGCTACGGCGGCGGGGGCGACATCGCCTTCGCCAGGGGCGGCGGCGGATGGCCGGGGACGCCGACGACCGACGTGAATTGGACGGGCCGAACGGACGAGTCCGGCCAGCACCGGCTGGCCGTCGACGTCGAGAGCGTCGTGCCCGTCGCGCCGGCCAGCGTCGACCTCGAGGCGACGGTGCAGGACGTGAACCGGCAGACCGTCACCGGCCGGACGTCGCTCCTCGTCCACCCGGCCGCCGACTACGTCGGCCTGAGGGGCGCGGGCTACGTCGTCGAGCCCAAGAAGCCGTGGACCGTCGACGTGATCGTCACGGACATCGACGGCGCCGCCGTCGCCGGCCGCGCGGCCGGCGTGAAGGCGCTGCGCGTGACGACGGCCCAGCGCGCGGGCAAGGTCGTCGAGGAGACGACCGAGGTCGGGGCGTGCGACGTCGTCTCGGCCGCCGAACCCGTGCCGTGCGCGTTGACCTTCGATGCCGGCGGCACGTACCGCGTCGTCGCCGAGATCACGGACGACCGCGGCCGGCTGAACCGCACCGCCCTGACCCTTTGGGTCAGCGGCGCCGACCAGTACCCCGACCTGTCGGGCCGCCAGCAGGGCGTGGCCGAGGAGACCGTCGAGCTGATCCCGGACAAGGCCGAGTACGAAGGCGGCGAGCGGGCGACGATCCTCGTCAACGCGCCGTTCGTGCCCGCCGAGGCGCTGATCACGGTGCGCCGCAGCGGCATCGTTTCGAGCGAGCGCCGCACGCTGGAGACGGCGTCGACGACGATCGAGGTGCCGATCGGCGAGGGGGATGTGCCGAATGTGACGGTGGCGGTGGATTTGGTGGGGGCGGCGGAGCGGGGGGATGTCGCCGACGAGGCCCTCTCCCCCCGACCCCCTCCCCCAAGTCTGGGGGAGGGGGAGGATGCTGGGCGGGGGGGAGGGACGTTACGGCCGGCGTATGCGTCTGGGGCGATCGATCTTCGCGTGTCGACCCGAATGCGGACGCTGAACGTTGATATCGTCCCCGCCGCCGCCCAGGTCCGCCCCGGCGCGGCCGTCAGCGTCACCGTCGCCGTCACCGACGCGGCCGGCGCGGGCGTGCCGGATGCCGAGGTGACGCTCGTCGTCGTCGACGAGGCGGTGCTGGCGCTCACGCAGCACGAGATCGGCGATCCCGTGGCGGCGTTCTACGGTGCGCGGGATGCGGGTGTGATCGTCCAGAAGGGGCGCGGCTACGTCGTGCTGGCGACGGCGGAGCAGATCGAGGCGGCGTCCAGCCGCGCCGATGAAGGCCTGTCCGGGGCTGACGCTGCCCAATACAATTCGATCGAATCGGCCGACGCCGACATGTCGGCGGCCGCGATGAAGATGGCCGCCCCGATGGCCGCCGACGGCCGCGGCGGGGGCGGGCCCGGCGGTGAGCCGCCCGTCGTCGAGCGGATGAACCTCGATGCCCTGGCCGCCTTCGTCCCCGCCGCCCGCACCGGGGCCGACGGCCGCGTGGACGTCGACGTCCGGCTGCCGGACAGCGTGACGCGGTACCGGATCTGGGCCGTCGTCACGGACGGCGGGCAGCGGTTCGGCAAGGGCGAGGCGAACGTGACGGCGCAGCTGCCGCTCGTCGTCCGCCCCTCCGCGCCGCGCTTCCTGAACTTCGGCGACGTGTTCGAGCTGCCGATCGTCGTCCAAAACCCGGGCAACACGGATCGCACCGTCGACGTCGTCGTCCGCGGCGCCAACCTGGACTTCACCGGGCCGGCGGGCGTCCGCGTCGACGTGCCCGCGGGCGACCGCGTCGAGGTGCGGTTCCCGGCGAAGGCGGTCATGGCGGGGACGGCGGTGTTCCAGGCCGCGGCGCTGGCCGTCGACGACGTGACGGTGGCCGACGCGCAGCGGATCACGCTGCCCGTCTGGACGCCGACGACGACCGAGGCGTTCGCGACGTACGGCACGATCGACGGGGGTGCCGCGGGCGGTGCGTCCGCGCAGACCGTCGCGCGGCCGTCCGGCGCGATCCCGTCGTACGGCGGCCTGTCCGTGACGGCGTCGTCGACGGCGCTCGGCAACCTGACGGACGCCGTGCTCTACCTGAACGCGTACCCGTACGACTGCACCGAGCAGATCGCCTCGCGTCTCCTCGCCAACGTCGCCCTCATCGACGTCCTGGACGCGTTCAACGCCCCCGGCCTGCCGTCGCGCGCGGAGGCCGAGGCGCGGATCGAGGCCGATATCGCCGAGCTCGTCCAGCGGCAGCGGGGCGACGGCGGGTTCGGCTACTGGTCGTCGTCGGGCGACCGGACCGAGGTCTGGGGAAGCATCCACGCGATCCACGCCCTCGTCCGCGCCCGCGCCAAGGACTACGCCGTCGACGCCGACGCGGCGAAGCGGGCGCTCGACTTCCTGCGGGACATTCGGAGTCACTTCGACGCTCGCCCCTTCCCGTGGAGCGAGGACGCCAAGCGGGCGGCCGAGGCCCACGCGCTCAGCGTCCGTGCCGTGGCCGGCCAGGTCGACGGAGCACGGGCCGTGACGCTGTTCGCGGAGGCGGGCGAGGGCGCGCCGGTGGACGTGATGGGCTGGCTGCTCGGCGTGATCGCCGCCGACGAGGCGACGAAGGGCGGCGAGGCGCAGGCCGAGATCGTCCGCCGCCTGATGAACCGCGTCAATGAGACGGCGGCCGGGGCGCAGTTCACGGTCGGCTACGACGAAGAGGGCGCGAACCTGATTCTGGCCAGCGACCGCCGCGCGGACGCCATCGTCCTCGATGCCCTCATGACCGCGCAGCCGGACAGCGACCTCATCCTGAAGGTCGCCCGCGGCCTGCTGGACAGCCGCGAGCGCGGGCGATGGGGCAACACGCAGGACAACGCCTTCGTGCTGCTCGCCCTCGACCGCTACTTCCGGACGTACGAGGCCGACGAGCCCGACTTCACCGCCCGCGTCTGGCTGGGCGACGCCTTCGCCGGCGAGGCACGCTTCCAGGGCCGCTCGGCCGACCGGCAGCAGATCGACGTCCCGCTCGCCCAGGTTCCCGAGGAGCAGACGCGCCTTACCGTGGGCAAGGACGGCCCCGGCCGTCTCTACTACCGCCTCGGCCTGCAGTACGCCCCCGACCCGCACGTCGACTGCGCTGGCGCCGACTGCCCGGCGCTCGCCCCGCCGCCGGACAGCCGGGGCTTCACGGTGGAGCGGACCTACGAGGCCGTCGACGATCCCGGCGATGTCCGGCGGACGGCCGACGGCGGCTGGACCGTCAAGGCCGGCGCCCGCGTCCGCATCCGCCTGACGCTCGTCGCGCCGGCGCGGCGCTACCAGGTCGCCCTCATCGACCCCCTCCCGGCCGGCTTCGAGGCCGAGAACCCGGACCTGGCGACGTCCGCTTCGCCGCCGCCGGACACGGGCGACGGCGACGGCGTGATCCCGTTCGACGCGCCGTGGCGGTGGTGGGGCTGGTGGTGGTACGACCACTCCGGCTTCCGCGACGATCGGGCCGAAGTCTTTGCGTCGTGGCTGGAGGGCGGCGTCTACCGCTACACGTACATCGCCCGCGCGACGACGCCGGGGACGTTCATCGCCCCGCCGCCGAAGGCGGAGGAGATGTACCACCCGGAGGTGTTCGGGCGGGGGGCGCCGGAGCGGGTGCGGGTCGTGGACAAGTAGGCCAGGCGCGTCCGGTGCGTCGCGTCCCGATTCGCCGCGCATGGGCCGATGTCATCGCACCTTCGCGCCACCGATCGGTTGGGGCGGGTCTCAGACCAATCCGGCGTGAAGCCGCCGTGAGGTCAGGTTCTCGAGAGCGCAACGACGAAACAACGGCTTCAGCCGTTGATGCCTTTGACCGCCGAGGACCGGATACCCGTTACCCCTCCCCCCGCCACCCCGCCGGGAACCCCTGCCGCGCCAGCCGGCTCAGCGGGATCGACAGCGCCTCGAGTCGGTCGGGGCCGAAAGCGTCGGCGAGGTCGTCGTCCGCGTAGACCTGGCGGGCGGCTTCGAACCAGCGCATGCCGTCGCGTCGCTCGTAGTGCCAATATTCGATGGCGGCCCACTCCGACCGCCAGTCGAAGGTGCTGCGGGCGTTGGCGTTGATCCGGCGCCAGCCCTTTTGGGCGGCGAGGGCGGTGAAGTCGACCCAGTAGCCGTCCGGAACGGTGTTCGCGCGCACGCCGCCGTCGGCCTCGTGCGTCTCGTCGCCGCCGCCTGCCGAGAACGCCCAGCCGGGGACGGTGAGCGGTGTGCCGACGGAGCCGTCCTGCGCGTCGGTGCGGAGGTACATCCGCCACTGCGGGCCGCCGCCACCGTTGTCCTCGCGCACGAGGACCATGTCCCGCCGACCGCCCGGGCCGCGGAACTCCATCTGCGTGTCGAACGCCCGACCGGTCTTGTGCCAGCTGAAGTAGGCCGAGGCCGAGCTGAAGAAGCCGACCGGCCGCCACATGTCCGACAGCGTGCCGAGGAAGTCGGCGCCCGTGGCGGCGCGCACCTCGGCGCGCAGCGCGGCGAAGTCGTCGAAGAGCGCGGCGTTGATCCGCGGGCCGGAGACGCGAACGTCCGGCACGTCGGCCAAGCCGGGGCGTTCGGCGGCGATCGGAGCGGCATTGCGGGCGCCTTCGCCGGCAGGCGAGGCACCGGCGGAAAGCGACCCGGAAGGGCGCGCCCCAGGATCGTTGGCGCCCAGGGGCAGCGCAAGCGTCGGGAGCGCGGCATCGGGCGTCGCCGGCGACCACGCCACCGCGGCCGCGCCCGCGGACAGGAGTACGGGATCCCCGGGCAGGTTGGCGACATCGTCGCGGCCGAAGCGGGCACGGTTGCGGAACACCACGCTGCGCCCGCCGCGGTCGGCCGTGAGCACGGCGACGGCCTGTCCCCCGGCCGCCCAACCGAAGCCCGCGGCCTGCGGCGCGAGCGTCGTCGGCTGCTGTGCCAGCGGCGCCCCGTCGGCGTCCACGGATAGGACGTCGAGCCGCATCGCCCCGTGCCGGCCGGCCAGGTAAGCGATCGCGCTTCCATCCGGGGACCATGCCGGTGCGCGCAGGTCATCGGGCAGCTTCGCCGGACGGTGCCACGATGCGCCGCGACCCGCCGTGTCGTCCGCCCCATCCCCTGTCGAGTCTCCCGCCGAGTCCCCCGCCGTGTCGGCGGCCGGGTCGACGACGACGCGCCGTTCGCCGCCGCCCGCCGGCACGGCTTCGATGCGGTACGACCCGTCGTGCCACGCGGCGAACGCGATCGTCGCGCCGTCCGGTGACCACGCGGGCTCGATGGCGGGGGCGTCGCCATGGGTGAGGCGAAGCGCGGCACCGGGCAGGGATTCGAGTGGGGTGGGTTCGAGCGGGGTGGACTCGAGTGGCGCAGATTCGAGTGGCATGGCATCGGTGCTCGGAACGTCCAGCCGGTAGACGTCGAAGTTCCCGTCGCGGTAGGACGTGAAGGCCAGCGCCCGGCCATCGGGCGACCAAGCCGGGTCGGCATCGTACGCCACATCATCGGTCAGGCGGTCGACGCGTCCGCCGGCGAGCGTCAGCGCGAACACGTCCCAGCGGCCGTCGCGACGGGCCGCGAACGCGAGGCGCGTGCCGTCCGGCGCACTGCTGATCCGGCCGATCGCCTCGAACCCGTCGGCGACGATCCGCGGTGCGCCGCCGTCCGTGCCGAGCGCGCCATCGCTGTCGAACAACGCGATCACCGGCCCGTCGGGGCCGGCGACGACCGCGGCCACCGCGCTGCCGGCCCACGGCGGGGGCACCGTCGGCGAGGCGATGGCTTGTGCGACGCCTTGCCGCCCGACGTCGCCCGGGTCGTCCGGCGCATCGCCCACGCGCTCGGCGCGCAGCCACGCCAGCGCGGCGGCGGCGGCGAGCGCGGTGAGGGCGACGGTGCGGGCGGCACGAGGACGGTCAGGGGCCATCATGGGGAACAACGATAGTCGTTCCGGATGAGGTGCGCATGAACAGCGATCGGCCGAGGCATGCATCGCGCGATGCCCGCCCCGGATGTCATGCCGCCGCTGTCCGATCCATCCCCCGCGTAGGGGCGACGCGAACGCGTCGCCCGCCGGCGGCGGCATCACATCCGGGCGGGCATCAGGAGCGGGTCAGTTCCTCGGCACCCAACCCAGCGCGGTTCCGGCCGCCATCCCGAACCGTCCGCCCATCGTGCGCATGCGCGCGTGGCCCGTCTTCGGCAGGCCGAGTCGCCCGTTGCCGACCGTCAGCGTCGTCGTGGTCGAGCACTGGAGGTCGATCGGGTCGGGCAGCCGCGTGGTCAGCGACCAGCCGCCGGCGGCGTGCCCGACCTCGTGGACGCTGACGCGGGCGGGGTAGTCGAAGCAGATCGTCCACTCGCCCGAGGCGTCCGTGCTGCGGCGGTGGTGGCGCGGCAGCTCGGGAACCGGGCGCTGCTCCACGATCTCGAACGCGATGCCCTCGAGCGGAGGCTCGCCGTCGCCGAGGCGGTTCACGTCCGGGAACAGCTTGGCCGCTGCCTGGCGCTCGGCCGCGCTCACGACGCGGTCGCGTTGGCCGTCGCCGTCGAGGTCGTAGAACTTGAACAGGCGCAGGCAGGCCGACGGGCCGTCCGGGCAGCCGGTCCGTTCGGGTGGTGGGGGCGGCTCGTCCGTCGGCCCGGGACCGCCGGGCGTGCGGGTCGGCCGCGGCGTGTTCGTCGGCCGGGGGGTGCGCGTCGGGGCAGGCGTGGAAGACGGGCGGACGGTGCGGGTCGGCGGCGGTGTCTCGGTGGGCTTGCGCGTGCGCGTCGGCTCGGGCGTGTCGGTCGGCGTGGCGGTCGGCTTGGGCGTCTGGCTTGGTCGCGGCGTGGCCGACGGCACGGGCGTGTTGGACGGCCGCGGCGTGGCGGACGGCACGGGCGTGTTGCTCGGCACGGGCGTGTCGGATGGGATCGGTGTGGCCGACGGCACGGGCGTGTTGGACGGCCGCGGCGTGTTGGAGGGGATCGGCGTCGCGCTCGGCACCGGCGTGTCGGGCGGGAGCGGCGTGATCGTCGGCGGCGGGGTCGGGGACGGCCGCGGCGTATTGGAGGGGATCGGCGTGTTGCTTGGCACCGGCGTGTTCGACGGGACGGGCGTATTGCTCGGCACCGGCGTGTTCGATGGGCGCGGTGTCGACGACGGGATGGGCGTGTCGCTCGGCACCGGCGTGTTCGACGGGCGCGGTGTGTTGGATGGGATCGGCGTGGATGAGGGCAAGGGTGTGTTCGACGGCACCGGCGTGTTGGACGGGACGGGCGTGCTGCTCGGCACGGATGTGTTCGACGGCGTGGGCGTGATCGTCGGCGGGCGGGTGGGCGTCGGGGTGTCGGATGGGACCGGCGTGTCCGACGGCCGCGGCGTCGACGAGGGGGTGAACGTCGGTGTCCGGGTCGGCGACGGCGTGTCGCTCGGACGCGGCGTGGCCGTGGGGGTGTCGGGCGTCGGCGTCGCTTGCTGCGCGCAGAACACGAGCTCGATGTTGTCGATGTAGACCTCGACGCCGACCGTCGTGTCCACCTTGAGGCGCAGCTTGTGGCGGCCCGTGCGGTTGCCCGGCGCCACGACGACGGACCGCGATTGCCATGCGCCGGGGGCGATGAACGCCGGCCCGTCGACGGCGGCCGAGCTGGCGACGAGGAGGTTCGTCGCGTCGCTGAAGTCGGCCGTCAGCCTGAACGACGCGGTGGCCGCGTTGCCGCGCACCACGCGCCAGTAGACGTCGGCCTTCAACGTTGCGGCAGCCGGCGCGTTGGCCGCGAAGGCGATCTCGTTGGATGCCTCGCCGTGGCCGGTGGCGCCGACCGGGCCCTGGACGTCGAACATCATCTGGCCGAGCGTCCCGTTGGCCGTCGTGCCGAGGTTGCCCAGGACGCGGCGGGCGTTCTGCAGATCGGTCCAGAACGGGATGACGCGCGCCACGGGGTTGTACTGCTCGAAGTCGCCGTTGCGGCCGCTCGTCGTCGCGCCGTCGCTGTGGGTGCGGTTGGGCGCCGGGTGGATCGCGCAGCTCGGGGGCGGCGGGGGCGGCGGGGTTGGCTCGCGGCGACAGCTGGCGTAGAAGAACTTGACCTGGCTGTAGCGGCCTTTGCCCTTGCGCCCGCCGCCGCTGCCGCGATCGTAGTCGTCCTGGTCGACGAATACCGTGGCCGGCGAGTTCGGGCAGAGCCGATAGCACGGCGGCTCCTCGGTGAACATGACCACGCGATAGGGCGGCGGGTGGCACAGCGAGAGCACGACACGGATGTCCTGGCCGGCCTGGCTGCCGTCCCGGCTGATGTCGAAGCGGTCGATGAAACGGTCGACGAGCTGTTGGCCGTCCGACGTCGATGTGATGATGATCCGCAGCGGGGCGATCGGGCAGGCTGCGGCTTGATAGCGGTCGTTGTCGCGGAAGAAGCCGTCACAGCCCGGGCATGCGAAGCCGATCGGCCCCTTGCCGACGGAGTCCGGGAATGCCCACACCGCCAGCTGCCAGTTGTCGAAGCACGGCGTCGGGCCGACGGTGGGGGTAAGGGATGGGATCGGCGTGATCGTGGGCGTCTCGCCGGGGCGCAGCGTGCGCGTCGGCGTCGGGGCGATGACGGTCCGCGTGGCCGTCGACGCCGTCGTCGGCGTCGGGGTCTGCGTGGCGGTGGCGAGCGTGCCGGTCGGCGAAGGGGTCGGTGTCGGCGGCGTGCCGGTGACGGTGCTCGACGGCGTCGGGCTCGGCGGCTCGGTCGGCGACGGCGTTGCGCTGGGCGGGGGCGGCGTGTCCGTCCCCATCTTGGGCGTGTTCGTCGGCGGCGGCGTGAACTGCCCGGTTGGGATCGGCGGGATCGTCGCCGAGAGCGCGATCGTCGGCAGCGGCGTCGCGGTCGCGCCCTGCCCGGTGGGCGGAACGATACCCGAGGCCGTCAGCTGGCCGACGAGAATCACGGCGGCAGCCAACCAAAGCCCGACGGTGAGAACGAGCGCCCGATGATCGCGGCGCCAAAGGCCCTTCATATCGTCGCGTCTACTCGCAGGTGGGCGCGTCGAGGCGACGACGCGCGTGGGGGTGGTGCATGCTGGCATGCACCGTCATATCAGGCCAGTAGGCTGCGGGTGGGGACGCGCTACGCATCGCCCATTCTCCAACATCGGCCCGCGATCGGCAAGTCGTCCCTATGTCCGCATGATGTCCGCATGCCGGCCCGACACCCGAAAGTCGAGTGCTACGACGTGCTAGCATTGCCCAAGGTTGCGGCCGTGCCGGCGCGGTTTGCCGAAGCCGGCGTTGCAGGCGGGCGTAACGGTCGCCCCCCCCTCACGCGTCTGGATACCCGCCGCCGGCACGTGTTCCTCACCATCGGCGCGCGGCGGCGGGCCGAACGCCCCAACGCCGACGGCTCGTGCACATCCGTCCGACAGTCCCATTCACCCGACAGTTCCAATTCGTCCGACAGTCCCAATCGCCCGACAATCTTAGCGGCGTCGACTTTGACGTTACATTAAGATTAAGAGCCCTGAGGTCTTGATGCCCAACCCATCCCGCCCGTTCCGCCCGCTGCCGCAGGTGCCGCGCCCCGCCGGTGCGATCCGGACGAAGGTGCTCCTCGGCGTGCCGCACATTGCCCTGCCCCTCGCCGCGGTGTTTGCAGCGTGCATCGCGCTCGTACTGATGCTGGCCGCACCCGCCGTCCAGCCGCTTGCCCTCGCGCAGGCGCCGGCGCCGACCGCCTCCCCGACGCTGCCGACGTGGTCGCCCGCCGGCACGTGGCGCGCCGTGCACAGCCCCAAGGTGAAGCCGCTCTTCCAGGCCGCGACGACGCCGCAGGGCCTGAACGCCGTCCACGGCGTCGAGCGGCCGGGCGGCGGGTACTTCGCCATGGCGGTCGGCGACAAGTGCGCGATCGCCAAGTACGAAGGCGTGGGCACCGCCTGGACGCGCGACCGGAGCTTCGAGGCCCAGTGCGACGGCACGCACGTCGTCGACCTGCGCGACGTCTTCATCCGCGCCCCGGACGACATCTGGGTCACCGCACGCTACACCGGCGGCGGCGGGCTCGAGCGCGACTGCGTGATCAAGACGCCGGCCGACCGCGACGACGTCGACTTCGACGAGGGCTGCGGGCTGATGGCCCATTGGAACGGCACGGCGTGGCGGGTGCAGAGCAACCTCGACATGAAGATCAACCGCCTGGCGCCGCCGATCAACGCGTTGAACATGGTCTACGACGAGCCGACGGCCAAGTGGTATGGCTGGGCCGTCGGCAACGACGCCGCGTTCGACAACCTGAAGGGCCTCATCCTGGAGTTCATCGACGGGCCGAACGGCGGCAAGTGGCAGGTGACGAGCGCACCGAACAACAACGCCGTTGACCTGCGCGACATCTACGTCCTCAACAAGGACGAGGCGTGGGCGATCGGCGAGCACGGTGCCGAGGCTTGGTTCTTCCGCACTGAGGGCAGCTCGGCCGACTGGTCGCGGCGCGGCCTCTCGGGGCCGGACCACCTCTATGCGCTCGACATGGTCGATCAGTTGTACGGCTGGGACGGCGGCCAGCGCGGCCGGATGAATCACTACGACGGCAACTGCCACGACACGAACCCCGAGACGGCGTGCTGGTTCGACAACAAGGCCTACCCGGTCCGATCGGCGAGCGGTCAGCCCGTGACCTCGATGGAGATCCGCGGCATCGACCTCGTTTCCCGCGGCGTCGGCTGGCTGGTCGGCACGAAGGTCGACAGCAGCTCGATGATCGCCCACCTCCTGGACGACCATTGGATCCCGGTCGGCGTCGTCGACGACCCGGATGAGAACTTGAACGCCGTGTTCATGCGCAATGTCGACGAGGGCTGGGCCGTCGGGGCGAAGGGCGTCATCCTGGACTACCGTGCGGACGCGCCGACGCCGTCCCCGTCCCCCACGCCGCGGCCGCCGAGCGCGACTCTCCCCGCGACGCAGACCTCGACCGCTTCCCCGACGCCGACGACCGGCCCTTCCGCCACGCCCCCCGCCACGCCCTCCGCCACCGACGACCGACCGACCCCTTCGCCGACCGCTGCCACGCAGATCCCGTCCGGCGAGCCGACGACGCCGGCGCCGACCGCGGCGCCGAGCGACACGCCCGCCACGCCGGCGACACGGACGGCCACGGCGACGCCGCCGGCGGACCCCTCGTCGGGACCGGGGGGGACGATCTATCTGCCGTACGCACGGCGGTTCGTGACGCGGCGGTAACTGCCGCGGAGATCGTTCCGCCCCGCAGCGCCGGGAGGGGTGCCGACGTTCTACCGGTCGATGGCGACCGGCAGGTACACGGTCTGCGGCATCGCCGCCCAGTGGATGTGGCCGAGGAGAGACTGGTAGCCGCCGACCGGCTGCTCGGGCTCGCGGCGGATCGGGAGGCGTGGGTTGCGGCTGCGGTTGCAGCCGCGCTGCGCGCCCTGATCCAGTAGCCAGATGTCGGTGTCGCGCCCGCTGCGGGCGGCGGCGAGCGCGGCGAGCGGGCATTCGAGGAGCAGGACGGCGCGGTCGCCGCGGACTTGGACGAGCACCGGCACGTCCTGGGCCACGGCCGCCAGCTGGAACGTCGCCACGCCGTAGAGGAGCGCTTCCGTCGGGTCAACCGCCGCCAACAGGCGCCACTCGACGTCGATCAGCCGCCCGACCTGGTCCGAGCCGTCGCCGCTCGGGATCGTCACGTCGCGCGCCGAAACCTCGCTCCAGTTCCCGCCGTTCAACCGGAGCACGACGCCGCGCGGCGTGCCAGGCGGCCGGGTCGCCGCGTCGTCGCGGCCGATCGCCCAGCCGGCGCGCGGGCTGACCATCTGGAGGTCGAGGACCGTTCCGCGGACCGCAACCGGGTTCGGCGCCCAGCGTGCGCCGAGCCACTGGTGCAGCGCTCCGTCGTCGCCCGCCGCCCAGCCCATCTCGGTGCCGCCCGGGCCGACGGCGGCGTCGAACGGCGCGACCAAGCCCTCGCAGCCGGCGCCCAGCGCGAACTTCACGCCGGCCCCACCGCACACCGGGCCACCGGCAGCGAGCGGCGGCGCGCCGAGGACGCGGCTCCACGCGTCCCCGTCGTACATCATGAGCTCGTTGTCCCGCCGGGCCCAGAGGCGCCCGCCGCCGACGTCGCGCAGCTGGCGGGGTCCGCCGCCCGCCGGCAACTCGGCGGCGTGCCACGCCCCGTCCCGCCATCCGAGCAGCTCCGTGGTGCCCGGCCGCGGCTCGACCCGCCATGCCCAGGCGGTGTCCGCGCTGCCGGGCTCGAGGAACCAGCGCGCATCGGTCGCGGTCAACCGGAAGGCGGCGGGTGCCACCCAACCCACACCGTTGCCCAGGAGCGGCATCGTCCCGCGGGCGGAGGCCAGCCAGTGGGCGCCGGGCGCACGGGCCGACCCAGGCAGCGCCGCGACGTCGCCGCCGAGGGCCGCCGCGCCGGTGCGCGCACCGGATCCGTCGCCGGGCGTCGGGCCGGCGAGCGGGTGGATGAGCCGCAGCGCATCGTCCTGCAGCTCGAACAGCCCGACCGCGCCCTCGGCCGCCGTCGGCTGGCCGGATGCGCTCGGCAGCGACGCGGCGACGACGAGCGTGCCGTCGCCGCGGGCGGTGAGGTCGAGCCAGGCCAGCGGCGGCTCGATGTCGACTTGGTGGAATGCGTCGCTCCAGCCCAGGTCGTCGACGGCGGTGTCCGACCAGCGCGTGCCGTCGAAGCGCCAGAGCGCGGCGCCGTTCGTGAAGCCGCGAAACGTCGGCAGGCCGGCGATGGCCGCGCCGGTGACGGCCGGACCTTCGAGCGTCTGGCGCACCGTGAGCGCAACGCGCACCCACTGCAGGCCATCGGGGCGCGGCGGGTTGGCGTCGCGGTCGGCGGCGGGGGGGGCGAGGCCGAAGGCCGTCCAGCGCGCGCCGTCCCAGGCCATCACGTCGCTGCCCGCCGCTGCAAGGCCACGGCCGTCGGCGCCGAACGCCAGGTCCGTCAGACAACCGTGCTGGACCGGCAACTCCACCTCCTGCCAGTCGTAGCCGTCATAGCGCCACGCGACCGGCCTTGGATCGGCCACGGCGGTGCAACCGCCGACCCAGAGGTTGCCGGCGGGATCGATCGCCGCGCTGAATAAGAGCCGGCCATCCAGCTTGGGGCCGGTGACGAGCGCGGCGCGTCGGCCGTCGAACCGGACGATCGCGCCGGCGTTCGTCGTGTAGTCGAAGCCGACCGCAAACACCTCGTCCGCGGCGCTGCCGACGACGGCG
Organism: Candidatus Avedoeria danica; assembly: GCA_016703025.1. Lineage (NCBI taxonomy): Bacteria > Bacillati > Chloroflexota > Ardenticatenia > Candidatus Epilineales > Candidatus Epilineaceae > Candidatus Avedoeria > Candidatus Avedoeria danica. Next base: position 2,503,096 of record JADJCV010000004.1, on the reverse strand, counting down.
TACAGGTCGGCGGGCGAGACCGGACCGACGGTCTGCCACTCGCCGTTCGTCCGCCGGGCCATGCCGCCCTCGTGGCCGACCGCCCAGACATCGGCCCCGGCGGCGCCGATCGCGTAGGCAAAGTAGACGCCCTTCGTGTCGATCTCGCCGGCGGCCCACAGCGCCCCGTCCTGCCAGCGCACGACGCGCGGCCGCGACATGAAGGAGAGCCACAGTGACCGACCATCGTCGGCCACGCTGACGACCTCGTCGTCGGCGCTGATCGCCTGCAGCGCATAGCTCGGCACCCAGCTGGCGATGCCGAACTGGCGCATGAGCGCTTCGAGGTTGCCCGGGCGCGTCTGGGCGTGGGCCGAGCCGGAAGCGGTCGCGCCGACGAGCGCGACGGCGGCAAGCGTGAGGACGGCGGCCAGTACGGTCGCCACGGGGGCGGCGGGCACGGCGGCGCGTGTGGGATGGGCGAGGCGCATGCGACCGAACCTCGAAGGGTGCGCTCGGCGTTGGCGGCGCGGGCGCGTCGGGAGGGCATGATAGCTTGAACGATCGAGCGGGCAGCGAGGATGGGGGCGGGGGGCGCGCGGGAAGACGGGGTTTTCGGCGGCGGTGACGACTCGCCGTCGGCGTCGCGTATGATTGACGCTTCGCGCCGCTCGTCGATGCCGCAAAGGCTTGTGCCATGGCCCTTCAGATCTTCAACACGCTCACCGGCCGCAAGCAGCCGTTCGAGACGCTCGAGCCTGGCGTCGTCAAGATGTACGTCTGCGGCGTCACGGTCTACGCCAGCGCGCACGTCGGCCACGCGATGAGCTACCTGGTGTTCGATACGATCCGTCGCTACCTCGAGCACAGCGGCTACGTCGTCCGCCACGTCCAGAACTTCACGGACGTCGACGACAAGATCATCCACCGTGCGAACGAAGAGGGCGTCTCGGCCTTCGAGATTGCGGATCGCTATGCGCGGGAGTTCACGATCGAGATCGACCGGCTCGGGCTCCTGCCGGCGCACATCTACCCGCGCGTGTCGAGCGAGATGCCGGCGATCGTCGCCATGATCGCCGACCTCATCGCGGGCGAGCACGCGTACGCCGCGGCGAACGGCGACGTCTACTTCGACGTCGGCAGCTTCCCGACGTACGGCCGCCTTTCGCGCCGCAACCTGGCCGAGGCGCGGCCCGCCGAGAGCGAGGTGCCCGGCAAGCACACGCCGCACGACTTCGCGCTCTGGAAGGCCGCCAAGCCGGGCGAGCCGGCCTGGAGTTCGCCGTGGGGACCCGGGCGGCCGGGCTGGCACATCGAGTGCTCGGCGATGGCGCGCGCGCACCTCGGGGACTCGATCGACCTGCACGGCGGCGGCGACGACCTGAAGTTCCCGCACCACGAGAACGAGATCGCCCAGAGCGAGGCGTGCTGCGGCGGGACGTTCAGCCGCTACTGGGTTCACAACGGGCTCGTGCAGGTGGGCGACGAGAAGATGTCCAAGAGCCTCGGCAACATCGTGAGCATCCGGAGCTTCCTGGACGCGCACGAGCCCGAGGCGCTGCGCCTCTTCGTCCAGAGCGGCCATTACCGCAACCCGACGACGCTGACGGACGACGCGATCGAGGCCGCCGAGAAGGGGTTGGCGCGGCTGCGGGGTGCGCTGCGGCCGGCCCACGCCGGCGGCGACGCGGCGACCGACGACATCGTGCGGCTTGCCGCGGCCTCCTCAACCGCCCAAGCCGAATTCGACGCCGCAATGGACGATGATTTCGGGACGCCGGCCGCGATCGCGGCGCTGTTCGGCCTCGTGACCGAGATCAACCGCGCCCGCGAGGCCGGCGTCGGGCCGGACGCGCTTGCGGATGCGCAGAGCACGCTCGTTCAGCTCGGCGGCGTGCTCGGCTACGACCTGCACGGCGGTTACGCCCGCACGTCGGCGGGCGGCGGCGCCGAGGCGGGGACGTTCGTCGATCTGCTCATCGAGCTGCGCAACGAGGCACGCGCGGCGCGCGACTTCGCGGCCGCCGACCGCCTGCGCGATGCCTTGACCGAGCGCGGCGTCGCGCTCGAGGACTCGCCGACGGGGACGACATGGCGGCTGGGATGAACGACCGCCGACCCCCCCAACGTCGCAACCCCCGCCCAGGCGGCGCCGGCAACGCCCACAAGGCCGGCAACGCGAACAAGTACGGCGCCCCGCACCGCCCCGGCACGGCGGGCGGCGACCCGGCCGACGGCGACGCCGTGCTCGACCCGGCCTTCAGCGACGCGGACGAGATCATCTACGGCCGCCACCCCGTCCTCGAGGCGCTGCGCGCCGGCCAGGCGCTGGCCGAGGTCGTGATCGCCGAGGGCGCGCACGGCGACGTCGTCGGCCGGATCGCCAAGGTGGCCCGTGAGCGGGGCATCTCCGTGCGGCATGTGCCGCGGCCGGCGCTGGACCGCCTCGCCGGCGGCACCGCTCACCAGGGCGTCGTCGCGCGGGCGGCGGGCGCGGCGTACGTGGACGTGGCGGAGATCCTGGCGGTGGCGATCCGACGCGGCGAGCCGCCGTTCGTTCTCGTTCTCGACCAGATCCAGGACATCCACAACCTCGGCACGCTCATCCGCACCGCGGAGGCGGCCGGCATGCACGGCCTCGTCCTGGCGGACCATTTTGCCGTCGGCGTGACGGCGGCCGTTCGCAAGGCCTCGGGCGGCGCCGTCGCCCATCTGCCCGTCGCCCGAACGGACCTCGCGCAGGCCATCGACGACCTGAAGGCGGCCGGCGTGCGCGTCGTCGGGCTGGCGATGGACGGCGAGGTCGAGTGGTCAGCGGCGGACCTGACGGGGCCGCTGGCGATCGTCGTGGGCAGCGAGGGGCGCGGGATGCGGGCGGCGGTGGCGCGGCGGTGCGATCTGGCGGTGCGGCTGCCGATGCGCGGGCAGGTGGAGTCGTTGAACGCGGCGGTGTCGGGGGCGATCGTGGTGTACGAGGCGGTGCGGCAGCGGGGTGGATGACCCCGGTGAGTGAACGTGCCGGCAGCGCGCCCGCCCCGGTCCTGCGACGGCCCCCCGACTCCGGCCGCAAGCCCCGGTTCGATCGACCCCTTTTCGCTTGACCCGCCCGCGCAGCGTGCCCTATACTCGCCCTTCGCGACCCCCCGGCCGCAGGCTACTGCTGCCCGAGCGCCGGTATGGCTGAACTGCCGACGTAGCTCAATTGGTAGAGCAACGCACTTGTAATGCGTAGGTTGTCGGTTCAAGTCCGACCGTCGGCTCTGCAGCGTCGGGCAAGGGTTCGCCGGGGCACAGGTTCGCCAGGGTGCGGTGCGACAACCGAACACGGTTTTTGGGGCGGATACCCAAGTGGCCAAAGGGGGCTGACTGTAAATCAGCTGGCAACGCCTTCGGAGGTTCGAATCCTTCTCCGCCCACTCGACACGCGACCGTAGTTACGATCCAGGAGCAAAGGCAATGGGCAAGGCAACGTTCGTACGCAACAAGCCGCACGTGAACGTCGGGACGATCGGGCACGTGGACCACGGGAAGACGACGTTGACGGCGGCGATCACGAAGGCGCTGTCGAAGAAGGGGTACGCGGACTTCACGGCGTTCGACATGATCGACCGTGCGCCGGAAGAGCGGGAGCGCGGGATCACGATCGCGATCGCGCACGTGGAGTACCAGACGGACAAGCGGCACTACGCGCACGTGGACTGTCCGGGACACGCGGACTACATCAAGAACATGATCACGGGCGCGGCGCAGATGGACGGGGCGATCCTGGTGGTGTCGGCGCCGGACGGGCCGATGCCGCAGACGCGGGAGCACGTGCTGTTGGCGCGGCAGGTCGAGGTGCCGGCGATGGTGGTGTTCCTGAACAAGGTCGACATGATGGACGACGAGGAGCTGTTGGAGCTCGTCGAGTTGGAGCTGCGGGAGCTGCTGAGCGCGCAGCACTTCGACGGGGACAACACGCCGATCGTGCGCGGGAGCGCGCTGAAGGCGTTGGAGTGCACGTCGAACGAGCCGACGGCGCCGGAGTACCAGTGCATCTACGCGTTGATGGACGCGGTGGACGCGTGGGTGCCGGAGCCGGAGCGGGAGATCGACAAGCCGTTCCTGATGCCGATCGAGGACGTGTTCTCGATCAAGGGGCGGGGTACGGTGGTGACGGGCCGCGTCGAGCGCGGGATCGTGAAGACGGGCGAGGAAATCGAGATCATCGGACTTGGCGAGACGCGCAAGACCGTGGTGACGGGTGTGGAGATGTTCCGGAAGATCCTGGACGAGGGGCGGGCGGGCGACAACGTCGGCGTGCTGCTGCGCGGGATCGGGCGGGACGACGTGCAGCGGGGCCAGGTGGTGTGCAAGCCGGGCAGCATCAAGCCGCACACGAAGTTCGAGGCCGAGGTGTACGTGCTGAAGAAAGAGGAGGGTGGGCGGCACACGCCTTTCTTCAACGGGTACCGGCCGCAGTTCTTCATTCGGACGATGGACGTGACGGGGAGCGCGACGCTGCCGGGCGGGACCGAGATGGTCATGCCGGGCGACAACGTGAACCTGAACGTGGAGCTGATCACGCCGGTGGCCCTCGATGCGGGCAGCCGGTTCGCGATCCGCGAGGGCGGCCGCACCGTCGGTGCCGGCGTCATCACCAAGATCATCGCGTAGCAAGCGCGGCGACCGCAGCCGAATCGCGGCCGCCGGCCACCGTGTGGTGGTCGGCGGCCGCGCCGTCTCCCGGCTTGCCGCGCGCAAGGAGTCTGATCGTGACCGAGCAGTTGACGGACAGTGAGATCAGGCGCAGCCGGCTCAGCGCCTATGTGATGGATACGCGGGCCGAGCTGAAGAAGGTGGTCTGGCCCACCCGTGACCAGGCGATCAACCTGACGATCGTCGTGCTGACCGTCGTGCTGATCATGACGGGCATCCTGTGGGGCATCGACGCGGTGTTCTCGCAGTTCTTCAAGTTCTTCCTCGGCTGATCGCGTCCGCTGTCGGGTCCATGGCGAGGTCCGTCGAACGATACCGGGCGCTGGTGCAAGCGGCACGAGCGCCGCGGAGGTGAGCATGGCACGGAAGGCGAAATCCGAGGACGAGGCACCGGTCGAGGCCGTTGCCCCCGTGGTCGAGGCACCCGCGCCCGCGGCGGTGCCCGAGGATGCCCAGTGGTACGTCATCCATACGTATTCGGGCTACGAGAACAAGGTCAAGCAGAACCTCGAGCACCGCATCGAATCGATGGGGATGCACGACCAGATCTTCCAGGTCGTCGTCCCGGTCGAGGAAGAGGTGGACATCAAGGACGGTCAGCGCCGGATCGTCGAGCGCAAGATCTTTCCGGGCTACGTCCTCGTTCGGATGATGCTGACCGATGATTCGTGGGCCGTCGTCCGGAACACGCCGGCCGTCACGGGCTTCGTCGGCGGCGGCGCCGACCCGCAGGACCGCCTGCGCCCGACGCCGCTCCGGCCGTCGGATGTCGACAAGATCCTGCGGCGCATGGAGGCCGAGGAGCCGACGGTGCGCGTCACGTTCCGGATCGGCCAGAACGTGCGGATCGTGGACGGGCCGTTCACGGACTTCCACGGCGTGGTCGACGAGCTCGATATGGAGAAGGGCAAGGTCCGGCTGATGGTGAACTTCTTCGGCCGCGAGACGCCCGTCGAGCTCGACTTCCTGCAGGTCGAAAAGGTCTAGTCAAGTGGGTGTTCGTCGGACCGGCATCAGCCGTTCCGATTGTGTCGTCGACGAAGGCGAACGCGAGCCGCCGTACGTCATAGAGGCCGTCCAGCTCGCCGGCGATTGCGCCGATCCGCGACGGTCAAGAGGAGTTTCACGATGGCCCAAAAAGTGGCCGCCATCATCAAGCTGCAGCTCAAGGGCGGTCAGGCAACACCTGGTCAGCCCGTGGGCCCCGCCTTGGGTGCGCACGGCGTCAACATCATGGCGTTCGTGAAGGAGTACAACGCGCGCACCGCCAATCAGCCGGGTGAGATCATCCCGGCCGAGATCACCGTCTTCCAGGACAAGTCGTTCACCTTCGTCACGAAGACGTCGCCGGCTTCCTTCCTCATCAAGAAGGCCGCCGGCGTCGAGCGCGGCGCGGCGAACCCGCTGACGGACCGCGCCGGGCGCCTCACGAAGCGCCAGGTGCGCGACATCGCCGAGAAGAAGATGGTCGACCTCAACGCGTACACGATCGACCAGGCCATGCGGATGATCGAGGGCACGGCGCGGTCGATGGGCATCCAGATCGTGGAGGGCTAAGACGATGGCACGCATGGGCAAGCAGCAGAAGGCCGCCATCGCCAAGGTCGAGCACGGTCGGCGCTATGCGCCGTCGGAAGCGCTCGCGCTGGCCAAGGACGCCAAGTTCGCCAAGTTCGACGAGACCGTCGAGCTCCACATCCGGCTCGGCGTCGACCCGCGGCATGCCGACCAGCAGGTGCGCGGCGTTGTGGCGCTGCCGCACGGGACCGGCAAGCAGGTCCGCGTGCTCGTCTTCACCGAGGGCGAGAGCGTCAAGGAGGCCGAGGAGGCCGGCGCCGACTTCGTCGGCGGCGACGAGTTGGCCGAGAAGATCCGTGCCGAGAACTGGCTCGAGTTCGACGCCATCGTCGCCTCACAGCCGATGATGCGCGTCGTCGGGCGCCTCGGGCCGCTCCTCGGTCCGCGCGGCCTCATGCCGAGCCCGAAGGCCGGGACGGTGGTCATGCCGCAGGACGTGGCGCAGGCGGTCCGCGAGCTGAAGGCCGGCCGGATCGAGTTCCGTGTCGACAAGACGGCCAACATCCATGTCCCGATCGGGAAGGCGAGCTTCGAGGTGGATCAGCTCGTCGACAACATGGGCGCCGTGGTGGACGCGATCATGCGCGCCAAGCCGGCGACCGCCAAGGGAACGTACGTCAAGAACGCCACGCTGGCGACGACGATGGGGCCGGGCATTCGCCTCGACCTGCCGGCCACGCTGGCGATGGTCGTCTAGCCTTCCGCGCAAGATGGACGCGCGGCTTGCATTCGCAGGCGCGGCGCATAGAATCGCCGGGCCGTGCAGCGTCCGTTGGACGCGGCGCGGCCGGACGGACAACCGCATCTGGGTCTGCTCGACGGACCTGAGTTCGCTGTTCGAACGCGGCTGAAGACCGCAGGTGCGCCCTTCGGGGCGCGTAATCCCGACCGATTGGCCGGGGCCTGCCGAGGCACGCTCACGATTGTGCTCATTCTGGCCCTCGTATCCGTACGATCGGTCAACATGCGCCCCCGTGTGCCTCCGGCCGCGGGGGCGTTTTCGTGGGCCGGCGACGCCGCCGCAGGGTGTCGACGTCAGGCCAATCACTGCTACGAACCTCTTCGAAAGGAGGTACCGAACTTGCCATTGACCATGGATCGCAAGGAAGTCATCGTCCAGAAGATGGCCGAGGAGCTGAAGGGCGCCGCGGCGATCGTCGTCACGGACTACCGCGGGTTGAGCGTCGATCAGCTTGGCCAGTTGCGCGGGTTGCTGCGCAAGGACGACGCGTCGTTCTTCGTCATCAAGAACACGCTGTGCAAGCGCGCGTTCGAGGTGGCCGGACTCAGCGCCCCGTCTGAGGCGCTGTTGACTGGACCGACGGCCATCGCCGTGCTGCGTGGCGCGTTGTCCGCGCCGGCCAAGACGCTGCTCGACTTCGAGAAGAAGAGCCAGATCCTGAAGATGCGCGGCGTCGTGATGGAAGGGCAGGAGATGGGCGCCACGGGCGTCAAGTCTCTGTCCGAGCTCCCGACGCGCGACGAGCTGCGCTCGATGCTGCTCGGCGTCATCAGCGGCCCGGCGCGCTCGCTCGTCACCGTCGTGTCCGCGCCGATGCGCGACGTCGCCGGCGTGCTGCAGGCGCGCGTCCGCAAGGGCGACGAAGCGGCTGCCTGATCGACCGCAACGGCGGATCGGCCGCGGGCCGATCGCCATGCGCACGTGCTGTCCGTTGACCCATCCGTTCACCCGAACAACCCGGTGGCCGCACGCGCGGCCACCCAGCCGATGAAACGAGGAGAGACCGACATGTCGGATAAGCTGACGAAGATCAAGGAACAGTTGGACGGCCTGACCCTGTCCGAGGCCGCCGACCTCGTGAAGCAGCTCGAGGAGGCATGGGGCGTGAGCGCCGCCGCGCCGATGGCGATGGCGGCGATGCCGATGGGCGGCGGCGGCGGCTCGGCCGAGCCCGTTGAAGAGCAGACCGAGTTCGACCTCGTCCTCGAGGACGCCGGTGCCGAGAAGATCAAGGTCATCAAGGCGGTCCGCGAGCTCAACCCGGCGCTCGGCCTGAAGGAAGCCAAGGACGTCGTCGAGGCCGCCCCGACGGCGGTCATGACGGGCGTGGCCAAGGAGGCCGCGGAGGCCGGGGCGAAGTCGCTGCAGGAGGCCGGGGCCAAGGTCACGGTCAAGTAGCGTTGCCGTTCGTCGGAGGTACGCGCCCTCGCGAACGGCACGTTCACGGTTGTTGGACTGAAGCCGAACGTGCCGAGCGCACCGCGTGGAGAAGCACGTCGTGCAGACGCAGTTCCGGAAGAAGTCCCGCAAGAAGGTTCGGTAAGAAGGTTCGGTAAGACAGTCGGAAGGGGGCGGACCTCGTGTCCGCCCCTTTCTTTGGCCGCATCCCTATGATTGACCGCGTCGCCGCCACCGGCGATACTGGGGTGCTGCCCGGGGTGCTTGTTGGGCCCGTATCTGGGGTGCAGTTCTTGGAAAGGCGGTCGGGATGAGCTTGTCGGAGCTGGGGGCCTACCTGCAGCGCCAGCGCGAAGAGAGCGGGCTCAGCTACGCGGACATCGAGGCCCAGACGCGAATCCGGGCCAAGTACCTCCGTGCGATCGAGTTCGGCGAGTGGGACGACTTGCCGCCGGGTGTTTACACGCGCGGCTTGGTCAAGATGTACGCGCGCTCCCTCGGCCTCAGCGCCTCGACGGTTCTGCGGATGTACGCCAAGGAGCGCCCGAACGAGGCGCGCTTGCCGGAGCCGCAGCTCATGAACCGGCCGCTGATCCGGCAGCCGAGGCTGAGCTTCGAGACCGTCCTTTCGGGCGTCGTCTTCCTCGTCGCGGCCGGCCTTTTCGGCTGGATGGTCGTGACGCAGCTCGGGCCGGTGGTCCGGCGCTTGGCGGCCGACGGGGATGTCGCACCGTCCGCCGCCCCGACGAGCACCGGCGCCGCACCGGCCGCAGCAACGCCGATCGCCACGCGGCAGCTCGGCGGCACGACGACGTCGGCGACGCGCGCGGCCGGCGCGGCAGCGCCAACGTCGGCGACCGCATCGGCGACCGGCGGCACGGCGGTGGCGGCCCTCGGTGGGACGACCGTCCCACAGCCGACCGTGGCTGCGCAGACGACAACGACGGCGACGCTCGGCCTCGTCATTCAGATCGAGGCCGTCGAGGACGCCTGGCTGTCGGTCTACCTGGACGACGCCGCCAAGCCCGCGTTCTACACCTTCCTCAAGCCGGGCACCACGCCGCTGCGCTTCGAGGCGCGGTCGCTCGTGCGCCTGCGCACCGGCAACGCCGGCGGTACGCGGGTTTCGCTCAACGGCCGCGATGCGGGCTCGTTGGGTGACAAGGGCGACGTCAAGGAGCTGCAATGGCGGCTCGCGGCGGACGGGACGATCGTCCAGCAGGAGTTGTGAGCACCACCGTCGCCGTCGCCATGAGCGGTGGCGTCGACAGCTCCGTGGCGGCGGCGCTCCTGTCGGCGGCCGGGCACCGCGTGTTTGGGATCATGCTCCGGCTGTGGGCTGAGCCCGATGCGCCCGAAGCCGCGAACCGCTGCTGCACGCTGGGCGCCGTGGACGACGCCCGGGCGGTGGCGGATCGGATCGGCATCCCGTTCTCGGTCATCGACGTCCGCGACGCGTTCAAGGCGGCGGTGGTCGATGCCTTTCTGGCCGCGGCGGCGGCCGGCGACACCCCCAATCCGTGCTTCAACTGCAACCGCCGGGTGCGCTTCGGCCTCCTGTTGGACCAAGCGGTCGCGCTCGGCGCAGATGCGCTGGCCACGGGCCACTACGCGCGGACGCGCCGCGCGCCGGACGGCACCGTCGAGCTCCTGCGCGGCGTCGACGCCACCAAGGACCAGTCCTATGTGCTGCACGCGCTCGATCAGGCGCAGCTGGCGCGGGCGTGCTTTCCGCTGGGCGCGATGCTGAAGACCGAGGTCCGCGCGACGGCGGAGCGGCTCGGGCTGCTCGTCGCCCACCGTCCGGACTCGGTCGATCTGTGCTGGACGGCGCCCGACGGCGCGGCCGGCTTCCTCGGCCGCCACCTGCCCGCCGCGGTGATGGCGCCCGGCGCGATCGTCGACCGAACCGGCCGCCGGCTCGGCACGCACGCCGGGTTGCCGCGCTACACGATCGGTCAGCGGCGCGGGCTTGGGGTGGCCACCGGCGAACCCGTGTTCGTCGTCGGCCGCGATGCGGTCCGCAATGCGCTCGTCGTCGGGCCGGCGGAGGCGCTGGGGACGAACGACGTGGTCGTTCGCCGGATGCACTACAGCGGCGGCGCGGCGCCCGATGGTCCGGTGCGCGTGACGGCGCAGGTCCGTTACCGCGCCACGGCCGCGGCGGCCACGCTGACGCCGCTGCCGGACGGCGGCGCCGCCGTCCGGTTCGACGCGCCCGTGCGCGCACCGGCGCCCGGCCAAGGGCTGGTGGCGTGGCGGGACGACGACACCGTCGTGCTCGGCGGCGGCACGATCGCGGCGGCCGCATGAGCGACGTCGCCGCGGCGGTGCGCGGGCTGCCGCCCGGCCTTGCGCTGGCGCTGCTCGTCATCGCCCTCTCCGGCAGCCTCTTCCACACGCTCTTCGGCCGGACGACACGCGGCTTCGCGGCCGCGATCGGGGTCGCCGCGGCCGGATTCGTCGCCGGCGAGCTCTTCGCCCGCCTGATCGACAGCCACGGCGGGCGGCTGGGCGGCGTGCACTTGATCCACGGCGTCGCGGGCGCGTGGGTGGCGATGGCGTTGTGGCGATGGCGGGGTGGGGGGCGCGGGGAGCGGGGGTAGGGTAGGGTTGGGTTCCGCCACCGTCGCCCGCCACGTGCTACAATCGCCGCCCCCGCGAAGGTAGAGGGAAGTGGCCATGGACGCCAGCTGGCATGCCGTGATGCGCGACATCCTCATCATCCTGGCGGCGCTCACGTTCACGCTGAGCTGCGTGTTCGGCGCGCTCGTCGCGTGGCAGCTCTATCGCCTCGGCCGGGCGCTCAAGCGCGACGCGCAGCCCGTCCTGGACTCCGCGCTCGAGACCGTGGCGACGGTGCGCGACACGTCGTCGTTCATGAGCGAGCGCATCCGCTCGGTGCCGCTGCCCGCCCGGCGGCCGGCGTCGCCGGCGGCCAAGCCGGCCGTCAAGCCGGCCGCCAATCCGGGCGACGCGCCGGCGACGGGCCGGCGTGGGCTCGGACGCTTCTTCCGCGGCCGCGGGTGACGGCCGCACACCCCCGAAGGGCGGCGATGATGGCAACGACCTCCCCTGCGCGCTCCAACAGCCGGCTGGGCACGCTCCTGGTGGGTGCGGCGGCAGGCTACGCGCTGGCGACCTGGATGCAGCGCAACGGCGTCGGCTGGCGCGATCTCCCGCAGCGCCTCCTCCCGCCCCCACCGCCCGGCGCCCCCGCCGCGGCGCGAGGTTCCCACGGCCTGGCCGGCCGCCTGTCCACGGCCCGCGACGCGGCGCTCCGGGCGATGGCCGAGCGCCGCGCCGAGCTCGAGCGCGAGGCGGGGCGGGCGCTGGCGGCGCCGGAGGGGCGGCGCAACGGCGGGAGCGGCGGTGCGGCGAATGGCGCGGGCGGGGAGATGCCGCCGGCGGTCTGAGTTCGGGCTTGAGAAGCCGTTCGCGCGTTTCTTGAAGAACCGTGCCGGGCTTCTTGAAGAACAGGCCCGCGTTTCTTGAAGAAGCGAGTCGCGCTTCTTGAAGAACGGGCCTGTGTTTCTTGAAGAACCGCGCCCCGTCTCTTGAAGGACGGGCCTGCGCTCCTTGAAGAAACGATTGCTCGTATCGGCGGGACGAAGGCGGGGTCGTCGTCCGGACGTCGGCCGCGCCGGGGCGCGATCCGGGGCGTCAGCGCCGAAACGTCAGGTGCGTCGTGCCGCTCGGTGCGGCCTCGACCTTCACCCGGTAGCCGGACTCCAGGCCGCGCAGGTCGTCCCACAGCCGGATGCCGCGGCCGAGCAGGATCGGCACGATGGCGACGTGGAGCTGGTCGACGAGACCGGCCTTGAGGAATTGGCGGACCACGGTCGGCCCGCCGCCGATCCGTACGTCCTTGCCGCCCGCAACGGCCAGCGCTTTGTCGAGCGCTTCGGCGGGCGTTGCGGAGAGGAAGTGGAAGGTCGTGCCGCCCGCCATCTCGATCGTCGGGCGCGGGGTGTGGGTGAGGACGAACACCGGGACCCGGAACGGCGGCTCGTCGCCCCACCAGCCGCGCCAGTCGGGATCGTCGGGATGGTTGTGCAGCCCGAACATGCCGGCGCCCATGATCTCCGCCCCGACCCCGGCGAAGTACGCCGCCGCGTAGTCGTCGTCGATGCCGGTCGTACCTTCGCCGGACGTGTCGTGCAGCACGCGCTCCCGGACCGTGCGGGTGGCGGCGTAGTGGCCGACGAGGCGGCCCCAGTCCTGGCCAAACGGGTCCTCGGGGGTCTGGTCCGTCGTCGTCGCGAAACCGTCGAGGGAGATGTTCAGGTCGACACGGACGGCCATCGGTGATTCCTCTCTCGCCTTGCGAACTTGCCTAGTATCCCACCACTGAACATGCTCGTGGTGGCTACCAGAGTACGGAACCCGGAAAATCGGCAGTGGTGGGGTACTAGCTCGGCGGGGGGTCCGCGGGATCCATCGGCCGCGGCTGCCAAAGCTCGATTTTGGTGCCCTCCGGATCCACGATGTGGGCGAAGCGGCCGTTGAAATCGTCCGGGAATGTGTTCACCGGCATGACGCCATGCTCCGCGCACCGCGCCAGCACGCCGTCGAGGTCGTCGACGGCGAGGTTGATCATGAACTCCTTGGTCGACGGCAGCATGTAGTCCGTGTCGGCTTCGAACGGGCTGAACACGGTGCCGGCGCCGGGATGGGCAGCCATCGCCTCCGGCGTGAAGACGGCGCCGCCCCAGTCCAGCATGTCGAGGCCGAGGACGTCGCGATACCACGCGATCAGCGCATCGCGATCCTTCGCCTTGAAGAAGACACCGCCTACGCCCAGCACTCGCGCCATCGACCCATCTCCTTGTGCATGCCGCGTCGCCTTGTGACGACATGGTACCACCGCCTGCGGCGGCTCGGCATGGCCTTTATCCTCGACTCGCGCCTCCGTCCAGCACCCGCAACGCCTGCAGCGTGATCCACCGATTCGGCTCGCCGACGGCGCCGGCCATCTCCGCATGCAGCGTGTCCTTGTGGTGCACGTCGAGCGGCCACCGCCCGTCGGCCTGGCGCCGCTCGCGCACGATGGCGACGGCCTCGTCGGCCCGCGCATCCGGCAGCGCGCCGGCCGCGCGGAGGTAGTCGAGCGCGCGCAGGACGTCGAAGCGCCAGAGCGGCGGGAAGGCGAGCTGCGACCACGCGGGGTTGATGATCTCGCCGGACGACAGGCGGCGCAGGAGCCGACGATCGAGGAGGTATTCCTCGCCTCGCCGCCGCGCCTCAGCGATCGTCGACGACGCGCCGAACGCCTGCTCGAACGCGAGCAGGCCTTCGAGGACGCAGATCGTCGTGTGGAACGACGAGCGGACCGAGCCTCGCTCGGCCTCGCAGTTCCAGCCGCCGTCGGCGAGCTGTTCGCCCAGCAGGCGCAGGGCGAGTGCGTCCGAACGCTCGCCGAAGTACGCGCCGAGCGCGACGACGCGGCCGTTGATGCACGGCTCGACCTCGCCCTCGAAGAACGGCGCGTCGCCCCACTCCGGCCCCCACGTGACGTGACTGCGGACGAGGTCGATCGCCTGCCGCACGCGCGGGCTCGAAGGGTCGGCCCCGAGGTCGCGCAGGAAGACCAGGGTGTACAGGTTCGACCACCAATGCGGCACCGCGACGCCGTCGCCCCAGGTGCCGTCGGGCTGTTGGAGGTCGAGGAGCTGAGCGCCCCAGCCTTCGGTGGCGACGCGGGAGCGTTCGGCGGCGATGGTTTCCGGGGGGGTGTCGGTGAGGTCGCGCATGACTTGCCAGCGGATGGCGGGGTCGGTGTCGAGGAGCCAGGCGAGGACGGGGGCGTCCGGGGAATCCGATGAACTCGGGGGTGCGGCGCTGTGCGGGTCCGTCATGGGTTTGCGGTCTCCACGTTCTGTGGTGCCGACGACGGGCGTCCGGTGTCGGGCGTCGAGGGTCGGGCATCCGTGCTGCGTGCGCGGCGGGCCATAGGCTAGCGCTGTGCGGGCGGCATGCGAAACGACGGGGCGGAACGTGCGTAGTACGCATCCGCCGTGATCGGGCCGTGTCTGTGATCGCGCACCGCCATGCGATGGCCGACGGTAGGGGCGAAGCAATTGCTTCGCCCCTACGCCCGCCCCGCGAGGATCCACGCGGTCCGTTCACGCCGCATTGGCATAACCCATCGAGGGCCGCACGGTGGAGGCGGCGCAGTGGGCGCGAAGGAGGGACAGAGAATGCGTGGACGCGACGGTGGGTGCTGTCCGCTGCGACGGGACGGCGGTCCGATCCGCCACCCGGGCCTCGCGGACCGTAAGCGAGACCGCGCGTGAAGGCAGTCGTGCAGGATCGCTACGGCCCGCCGGAGACGCTGCGGGTCGAAGACGTCGATCGGCCCGTCCCGAAGGCGGACGAGGTGCTCGTCCGGGTCCACGCCACGACCGTCACGCAAACGGACTGCCATGCGCGGCGGGCGAAGCCGTGGCCGTGGCGGCTGCTGCGGGGCGTTCGGCGCCCGAAGTGGCGGCTTGGCTTGGAGCTGGCCGGCGTGGTGGAGACGGCCGGCGCGGCCGTGACGGCGTTCGCGCCCGGCGACCGCGTCTTCGGCGTCCGCCAAGGCGCGAACGCCGAGTACGTCTGCGTCCGGGAAGCCGGCATCCTGGCGCACATGCCAAGCGGGATGCGCTTCGAGGAGGCGGCGGCGGTGTGCGACGGCGCGGCCCAGGGGCTGGCCGCGCTGCGCCGGGGGAACGTGGGCGTCGGCACGCGCCTGCTGGTGTACGGCGCATCGGGGTCGTGCGGGACGGCGGCGGTGCAGATCGGCAAGCTCCTGGGTGCCCACGTGACGGCCGTCTGCGGCACGACGAGCGTCGACGTTGTCCGCTCGCTCGGCGCCGACGAGGTGATCGACTATCAGCGAGAGGACTTCACGCGCAGCGGCGAGGGCTACGACGTCCTCGTCGATGCCGTCGGCAAGCTCTCGTTCCCGCGCACCCGGCGCATGCTGCGACCGGGCGGGATCTGGGTCGCGACGGACGGACTGCGCAACGTTCCCTACGGCCTGTGGGCCGCGTGGTTCGGCGACCGCAGGCTCGTCGGCGCGCGTTCGCGGTATGACCGGGGGGACGTGGTGCTCCTGAAGGGGTGGATCGAGGCGGGCGCGTATCGGGCGGTCATCGATCGGGTGTATCCGTTGGAGGGGATCGTGGAGGCGCATCGGTATGTGGATACGTGGCGGAAGACAGGGAATGTCGTGTTGACGGTTTGAGGGCGGGCGCCGAGCGCTCGGCGCGGCGGCCTGCATGGCGCGACACGCCTCGTGTCACTTCGCTCCGGGGACACCGTTTAGAAATGCCAGGAATACCAACTCCTCATCTTCCGCCCGAATGGCGTGTGCTTCCCCCGCAGCGATGACAAACAGCGTGCCAGGGCCACTGCGTTGCTCCTGCTTATCGCCACCCGAAAACACCCCGACTCCCTTAAGAACTACGATGTACACTGGCGAGTGTGGGGACACGTGCTCTTGCACTGACTGGCCGGGCTTCAGGGCAAATCGCAAGATGCGGCCCGTCTTGTCAACGAAAAGAGGTTCAGCATTTGGGTCTCTGTCATGAAAAACAACGTTGTCATGTAGTGCGATGGATAACATCAAACAAACTCCTTGTGGGGTGTGTGAGGTGCCACATGCTTGTCTGAGCGGCGCGGACAGGGCCGTGGGCCTGGCTGGCATGGCCGGCCGCCAGCGCCGTCGAGTTTGCGCCCAGGCCCGAAATGGCTTAGCGTAGATCCATGATACACCTGCTGATGGAGCACGGCATCGCCTGTCACCAGCGCGTGCACGACACCGGGCTGGCGCTGTCCGAGGCAGCCATGGGCCAGGACATGCCGGAAGTGCTCACGCTGAACGCGCAACTGCAGCGCGAGTGTGTGGCATGCCACACGTCGTTTCGGGACCGTCTCGCGGATCGAGCGGATAAATAGGAGCAAATCCACGCTATGAGCACCATGCAGGGAGCGGCGCTGTACTCGAACTGGAGAGATGTCGTGGTATTCGCTTCCGACGGACCACGACCACAGAAGGTGCTGGAGACAGATACGTTCCGAGCGGTCATCGTCGGCCTGGAGGCCGGCCAGAGCCTCCCGGTCCATCCTGCCCCGGCATCTGCCTATCACTTCCTCGAAGGCACCGGGTGGATGACCGTGGATGGCGAGCGGTTCCGTGTGGGTCCAGGGGCAACGGTGGTCGCGCCGGATGGGGCCCAGCGCGGGGTCGACGCAGAGACGCGTCTGGCGTTCCTGGGAACGCAGGCGGCGAAGGTGACGGGCGGATAGGTTGTCCGCAAGAGCGAGTACAGCACCAAGGGAGATAAGCACGATGCGATCGCCCCTCGGCACGGCTTACACGCTCTGGGCGCTGGCGTCGGCGCCCATCGCATGGGCCACCTGGCAGACGCTGCGCGAGGGCCTTGCTGCGGCCGAGCACGGGACCGCGGAAGAGCCGCTGCTTTCGTAGTGCCGTAGGAAGCTCCCGGCCGCAGTGCGCGGCGGGGGCGGATGTGATTGTCAGCATGCATCCGTACGACTGAGATTTGCCCTCACCTTGGGAGCTGGCGATGAAGAACTACCTGCGCTATGGGGCCGCACTGCTGGCGGCATTGATGGGCGCGATGGCGATCGGGGCCGGCGGCACCGTGCTGTTGCTGGGCCGCGATCCGGGCTACACCGTCATCGAATGGCTGCCGTACTACAACGTCGGTGCCGGCATTCTCTCGCTGCTGGTGACCAGCGTGCTGATCTGGCGGCGTCACGCCTGGGCGATGCCGCTGGCCGTGGTGACCTTCGTGGCGCACTCGGCCGTGCTCGGGACGCTCCTCACGGCGCTGCGCGACACGGTCGCCAGCGAGAGCATCACGGCGATGGTGATCCGCGCCGTGAGCTGGGCGGTGATCCTGGGGCTGATGTGGGCGGCGGGCACGGGCAGTAGCGGCCGCGACTAGCGGAGGGTCTTCCGGCGCGTAGCCGTCGCCATCGCAGCCATCGCAGCCATCGCAGCCATTGCCGCCGTCCCCGTACCCGCCCACCGCCACCCCCGCCCAACATGCCGAGCATCCGACGGCTCACGCCATGGGGTCTCGCGGCTCTTGTTGGTTGACCGCTCCCTACCGTGGTGCAACGCCTGTTCGTCTCCCACTTGTGCGCCTCGACTCTGGTAGCTACGATGGCGGCGACTGGGTGGGGCCGCTGCCCGACGAGAGGAGCCGATCGATGCGGACAACCCAGCGCGTGGCCCTGTTCAGCGCACTCCTGGTTGCCCTGCTGATCGCCGGGGGGGCGCAGGCGGCGGACGGCAAGATCTACATGCCGATGGCGATGAGGCTTGGCGCTGCACCGATGTCGCCGCCGACGGCCAAACCGTCCGCGAGCGCCAGCCCGACAGCGACCGCCCTCCCCTCCGCGACCGCAAGCCCGGGTGCGACCGCCACGCAGGGGACCGACGCGCCGGTGGTGCCGCCGCCGGACGCGGCAAGCGCTCGCCTCCAGGTACCGGAAGGCTTCGCGGTGCGGATGTACGCGAGCGGCCTGAGGGAGCCGCGCCTGATGACGACCGGGCCGGACGGGGCGCTGTACGTCGCATCACGCCGCGGCTCAGCGATCGTACGGCTGGCCGACGCAGACAACGACGGCCTGGCCGACGCCAATCAGGTTGTGGCCAGCGGCCTGACCGGGCCCCACAACCTGGAATGGTACGACGGCTCGTTCTATGTCGCCGAGAACAACAGGGTCTCAAAGCTAACCGACCTGAACGGCGACGGCTCCTTCACCGACAGCGGCGAGCGCGTCACCGTCACCTCCAACATCCCCAGCGGCGGTGGGCACACCTCGCGCACGCTGCACATCGGCCCGGACGGCAAGCTCTACGTGGCCGCGGGCTCCAGCAGCAACAACAACGTCGAAACCGACAAGCGCCGCGCCACGATCCTGCGCTTCAACCTGGACGGCTCGATCCCCGCGGACAACCCCTTCGCGGGCGACCCGACCGAGACCCGCCGTCCGGTCTGGGCCGAGGGGTTGCGCAACAGCGTGGACTTCCTGTTCCTGCCGGATGGGCGCCTGTGGGCCGACCACAACGGCAGCGACGGCCTGGGCAACGACGCGCCGCCCGAGGAGATCGTGATCCAGGTCGAGCGCGGCAAGCACTACGGCTGGCCGTTCTGCTACACGCCCAGCCTCGGCGTCACGCCCGCCGGTACCAGCGAGGTACGCGATACGCGGGTGGCCCTTGCCGCGCCGGTCACCAGTTGCGATCAGGTGACGCCGGCCCTGTTCACCGACGAGGCGCATCAGGCGCCGCTCGGCATGACGCGCTATGACAAGACCCAGTTCCCGGCGGCGTATCAGAACAGCCTGCTGGTTGCCTACCATGGCTCCTGGAATGCCGACCAGACCCCGCGCGACTGCCGGGTTCAACAGATCGTCGTACGCGACGGCCAGCCGGTGGAGGCCCTGCCTTTTCTGACCGGCTTCCGCGACAGCCCATCCCAGGAGTGCGGCGGCGCCTGGGGGCGTCCGGCGGGCGTGGCCGTCGGCGCCGCAGGCGAGGTATTCGTTTCGGATGATAGGAACGGCAACATCTATCGGATCGTGTATGTTGGGTCGCAGCGCGCGTTGTCAAGGCATTAGCTGGGCGACCCCCGCCTCGAACGATCGCGTCAGCGCCCCGAAATCGCGCTCCGCACGCACGTGCGAAGCGAGGAAGGGCTGGGCAAACGACCTATGGGTGATCTGAGCATCGAACCGATGGGTAGCAAGGACTTCGGTCCGTGCGAATGCTGTGGGGGTACCACGCGGAGCGTATGGGGAACGATATCGCGCGGCGAAGCGGCTGAGGCCTCGTACTTTGTGCGGTGGACGCTCGGCGAGGTCGAGCGGCACGGCGCCAACTTTGACCTCATCGTCGGGCGGTGGGGCGATGATGCCAGCAATGCGGATCGGTTCGCCGTAGCGCTCGAGTTCCGCGTGATGGACGACGGACCCTGGTTCATGGTGATCGATGCGGGCACGCGGCCAGTGGCGGAGAGCGACCTCGTGGGTCGGGCGTTGCGGCGCGACGAGGTGATCGGGACGCCGTTGGCACCGGTCGCGTTCGAGCTTGTGGACGCGATCTGGATGCAAGACGAGCGGATCGGGGAGCTGACGGGGGCTGACCGGCGATAGGGGGCTGACACGCCACTGGCGTCGTCCGCCGTGCCTCTGTAGTCGGGGGCACGGGACGGATGGTGGAGGAGCGGTCGCTGGCCGGTGATCACCCGGCCGTGAACGGCCGGGCTACAATAACGACGCCGGCTGAAGCCGGCTAGTAGGCCGCGAAGGCAATGGCAGTGTGTCCACTGTGCCGCCACCCAGCCGTCGTTGATGGACGTCGCGATGCCGTATTGCAGCCTTCACTACCATCTGGTCTGGGCCACGAGCGAGCGGCGCCCACTTCTCACACCGACGCTGCAACCGACCGTCTACGAGATCTTGCGCACCAAGGGCATCGGACTCGGGGCGATGGTCCACGCGATCGGCGGCATGCCGGACCATGTGCATATGGCCGTTACGCTGCCGCCGACGATTGCCGTATCGACGTTCGTTGGTCAACTGAAGGGCGTCAGCTCACGCAAAGTGCACGAGTCGCATGACCCGTTGTTCGCGTGGCAGTCCGAGTACGGAGCGTTCACTGTCCACAACAGCCGCCTCCCCACCGTCATCGACTACATCGCCCGTCAGGTCGAACACCACGCGAATGGCACCGTAATCCGCGATCTGGAACGCTTGACGTAGGCTGTTCTCATGTCTGTTAGCCGGCTTCAGCCGGCGTCGCTACTGTAGCCCGGCCGTTCACGGCCGGGCGATCGCTGGGACGAATCTAGAGCAACGACTCCGCGATCAGCTTATCCAAGCGGCGGATGTCGATGCCCTTGCTCAGGTTGACCTTGATGTGGCCCGCCTTCGTCCAGAGTTCGATCTCCGAGTTGAAGTTCAGCAGGCCGTGGCTGTTCTCGGATGACCACATCAAGATAGAAGAGTACGGCAAGGAGTAGATTTCAACCTTCTTGCCCGAGAAGCCCTGAGCGTCGCGCACGATCAGACGCTTGTTGGTGAAGATCGCGGTATCGCGGAACGTCTTGTACGCGGCAATCGCCTCTTCGCCGGGCACCAGGAGGTCATTGACATCGCCCGGAATCGGGCACTCGGCGACAAGAGTCCAGGCCAGAATGGCAGTCGTCTCGGCCATCGCACACTCCCTCCATGTTTTGAATAAGGACGTCGTCGCGTTCGAACGAACGGCGCGCATCAGGCTCGGATGCATGCGGTTGCCATACCGCCGGCATTAAGGGAACGACATGGTCAGGTTTCGATCTGCCGCCTGGAGTCATCCCGCCTCGACGCCAACGAGTACCCCCAACTCCGCCCTCCCCCCCACCTGATCCACCTCGTCCCCCCCCTCCCCATACGCCCCAAGCGCCGCCCCAAGCACCGCCGCCCCCTCCCCCCCCCGCCCCGTCGCCCCCAAATGCCCCGCCAACGACCGCGCCGCCTGCAGCCCCCAACTCACCGCCCCCATGGCCTGCGCCATCGCCAACGCATCACGCAGATCCACCTCGCCGGCCGCGATCTCGCCGCCGTCGACATCCCCCTCGCCCCCACCCTTCGCCACCCGCAACGCCCCCCGCAACTCCAGCAGCCGCGCGTCGTCGATCCGCTCCCCCGTTGCCGCGGCCACGGCCTGCGCCTCGGCCACGGCGGCGAGCCCATCGTCGAAGCGGCCGGCCAAGCGGCAGGCGTCGGCCAGGAGGCCGAGGAAGTACGGGAGCCAGAGGCGCGCGCCGATCGCGCGCCAGATGTCGACGCCGGCGCCCAGCTCGGCCAGGCCCTCGTCGGCGTCGCCTTGCACGACGCGCGCCCAGCCGCGGACGATGCGGCAGTAGCCTTCCCAGATCGGGAAGCCGCGCTCGACGGCGATGGCGATGCACTCGTCGGCGGCCGCGAAGAGCGACGGCAGGTCGTGGCGCATCTGGTGTAGGCGGGCGGCGAAGGTGAGGTTGAAGCCGATCATGTAGGGGTGGCCGACGGCGCGCGCCATCGCCAGCCCTTCCTCGCATACCCGCAGCGCCTCGATGGGCCGGCCCTGCCACCACAGCAGCAGGCTGTGATAGGCCCGCCCGGCCATGCCGGAGTCGTTGCCGTACTCCAGGATCCGGCCGCTGTGCCGTGCCGGGTCGTACGCTTCGGCGCAGCGCTCGAAGAACTCCGACGCACCCTCGGCTTCGCCCACGTAGTAGCGGTCGATGCCGGACATCATGTAGGCCTCGACGAGCCCGTCGTCGTCGCCGACGCGTTCGCACGCCGCCCGGAACTCGTCGGACAGCGTCCGCGTCCGGGCGTAATCACCCCGCACCAGGTAGCACGCCCACAGGCCCCACGTGACCGGGCCGGTCACCGGCGGGTGGCCGAGCTGCTCGCACAGATCGCGGGCGATGGACAGGTGGCGCTCGACGTTGGGCGACGAGTACCCCTCGAAGATCAGGTACGCCTGCCCGAGGGCGGCGTTCAGCGCCAGGTCGTGCGCCGTGTGCTCGGTGCCCGCAGGCCACTTCGCCAGTTCCTCCAGCGCCTTGTTCAGGTGCGCCACGGCCTCACGCGCCGCCGCTCGGGCGAGGGCGCGCATGCCGGCCTGCTGCCAGTAGCTCATCGCGTGCACCGGATCGCCCGCCTCCGTGAGGTGATGGGCCACGAGTTCGGGCTGCGTCTCGGCGACCTCGGGAAAGCGCTCGATGTAGGCGTCCGCGATGCGGGCGTGGTGCTGGCGGCGAACGCCCGTGAGCATCGAGCCGTACGCGGCGTCCTGCACCAACGCGTGCTTGAAGACGTAACGCGCGTCCGGCGGCGTGCCGCGCTGGAAGACGAGCTGCGCCCCGACGAGGCGCTCCAGGCCGGCGTGCAGCGTCGGCGTGTCGCACGGCGCGGCGGCGGCGATGACGTCGTAGCTGAAGTCGCGCCCGATCGTCGCCCCCACCTGGGCGATCAGCTTCTCGGTCGACAGGCGGTCGAGACGGGCGACGAGCGAGTCCTGGAGTGTGGCCGGGATCGCCAGCGCGCCGATCGGCCCGACCGCCACGTAGCGGCCGCCCTTCTCCACGACGAGGCCGGCCTCGATGACCATCTTCGTCAGCTCTTCGATGTAGAGCGGCACCCCGTCCGTCTTGGCCACGATCTGCGCCATGACCTCGGCCGGCAGCTCAAGCCCGCCGCTGATCCGGGCCGCGACGCGCGACGTCTGGCCGTCGCTCAGGCGGCTGAGCGTGAGCTGGGCCACCTCGGACCGGCGCGCGACGGCGATGTCGTGACCGGGGCGCGACGTCATGAGCAGCATGATCCGCGCGTCGGCGGCCGCGCCGACGAGCATCTCGAGCATCTCGAGCGTCGTCGGGTCGGCCCAGTGGAGGTCCTCGTGCACGAGCAGGAGCGGTTGGACGGCGGCGCGCCGGAGGAGCAGATCGACCATCAGCTGCAGCGTGAGCTGCTTGTGCCGCTCGGGCGCGACCGCCAGCGGCGGGTACCGGCCGTCGTAGCCGACGGACAGCAGGTCGGCCAGAAGCGGCACGTTCGGCTCGGGGGCGAGTCCGTATTGGGCGATGAAGCCCTCGATCTTCGTCAGGCGGACGGCGGCGTCGTCACCGCGCCCGAAGCCGAAGATCACGCGGGTGAAGAGGTCGATGACGGGGTACAGTGCGCTCTGCGTGTGGTACGGCGAGCAGAAGCACTCCGTCAGCCAGGCCGAGGGATCGGCGGCGACGACTTCCTTGATGGCCTGGACGATCCGCGACTTGCCGATCCCGGCCTCGCCGACGACGAGCACCGCCTGGCCCTGCCCGTCGAGGACGGCATCCCAGCGCCCGGCAAGCAAGCCGATCTCGGGCTCGCGGCCGACCATCGGCGTCCGCTCGCCGGCCGCGGCCGCCTCCAGGCGGTTGCGCGCGCCGCTCTCGCTGCGGACGTGGAAGAGGTCCACCGGCTCGGCGATGCCCTTGAGGGCGTGGCTGCCGAGCGGAACGGTCTCGAAGTAGCCCTGCACCAACCGGAACGTGTCGGCGCTGATGATGACGGTGTCGTGCGCCGCGCGCTCCTGCAGCCGCGCCGCCAGGTTGGGCGTCCGGCCGACGACGGCCTTGGACTCGTGCGCGTCGTCGGCGCCCATGTCGCCGGCCACCACCGGGCCGGTGTGGATGCCGATGCGGGCGTGCAGCTCCGCCCCGTGCTCGCGCAGCATCCGCTCGCGCAGCGGGTCGAGGCCCTCGAGGATCGCCAAGCCGGCGCGGACCGCGCGCTGGGCGTCGTCCTCGTGCGCCGTCGGGTAGCCGAAATAGGCCAGCAGCCCGTCGCCGAGGTACTTGGCCAGGTGGCCCTCGTAGCGCGCCACGACGCGGCCGGCGACGGACTGGTAGTCGCGCAGGACGTCGCGCAGCGCCTCAGGGTCGAGCTGCTCGGACAGCGCCGTCGAACCGACGAGGTCGCAGAACAGGACGGTGAGCTGGCGCAGCTCGGCCGCGCTGGCGGTCGGGGCGGAAGCGGATGGCGCAGCCGGCGACGTGCGCGGGGCGGGCGGGCGCGGCGCGGGGGCGACCGGGCCACCGGTCGCGCTCGGCGGAGCGGCGTCGCCGCCGGGCGACGGTGAGCCGGCGAGCGCGGTGCCGCACGCGCCGCAGAACCGCGCGCCGACAGCGGCCTCGGCGCCGCACGACGGGCAGCGGGGGGCCAGCGCGCAGCCGCACATCGAGCAGAAGCGGGCGCCGGCGGGGTTGTCGTGGTGGCAGGTTGGGCAGGTCATGGGCGTGGGTTGGCGCGGACGCGGGAGGCAACGGCGACTGGCGGCACGGTACACTTCAATGCAGGTGAAGGCAAGGGACAACAGTCGCGGCGCATCATGGGCGACATGTCAGGGTTTGCCGGCCGGTAAACAAGCCGCCGACCGATCGCCCGGCGATGAATCGCCGAGCTACAATAACGACGCCGGCTGAAGCCGGCTACGGCCGCAATCCGGCGATGCTCGGTGGGGTCGTGGCATGACACGACCTCGCATCCAAACCGGCGATTGCAGTTCAGGCCTCGTGATGTTGCGACGACCGGGCCGGTCCTGGACACTTGGTCGGCGACCCCTCGCGTGCTGGGTTCATCGGAGCGACCACCCACCGCGCTCACCCGTTGACTTGAGGACGACCATGCCCCGCACCTTCTTCCTCCTCGGCAGCCTCTCCGCCATGCTCGCCGTCCTCGTTGGCGCCTTCGGGGCGCATGGCCTGCGCGATCGGGTCAGCACGGAACTCCTGGCGACGTTCGAGACCGGCGCCCGCTATCACATGTACCACGCGCTCGCCCTGATCGCCGCGGCCTGGGCGGTCGACCGCTGGCCACAGGCGCAGACGGCGCAAACCGCCGGCTGGCTGTTCCTGGGCGGGACCCTCGTCTTCTCCGGAAGCCTGTATCTGCTTGCCCTGACCGGGCAGCGCTGGTTGGGGGCGGTCACGCCCATCGGCGGGCTGCTGTTCATCGCCGGCTGGGCGATGCTGGCATGGGCGGCATATCGGGGCGGGTGAGGGCTGACGCCTCGACTCGCGGACACGGACAGGTCAACTTACCCCATCCTGATTCTGTGGGGCAGACCAAGGAATTGCCGCTGACACTCCCGCGGATCAGTACCCCTTGAGGAACTCCAACAACGCCATCCGCTCCTCCTCGCTCAACTCCGTCCCAAACGCCGCCCCCTCATGCCCCGCGTTCGAGTTGCCGGCGATCGGCGCCCCGTCCTTCGCGACGTTGAACATCCACCCGTCCACGCCCTCGATCGTCAGCCCGAGCTTGACGACGTCGTACTCCCGGCTGCCGATCGGGAACGACATCGGCCGCTCGGCGGCGGGCCTCAGCAGGTCGTAGAGCGTCGGCACGCTGCCGTTGTGGAGGTAGGGCGCCGTGGCCCAGCTGCCGTGGAGGGCGCGGGTGCCGTACTTGTTCGTCTCGCGCCACTCCGGCGCGGGGCCGATGAGCCGCTTGGCATCGGCCTCGTCGATCCCCTCGTTGGCCATCGACCAGTCCATGAACTGGTCGAGCGCCGGCGGGAAGACGTCGGCGAACGGCTGGCCGTCCAGCGGCGTGCCGAACGTCGTGAGGCGCTCCGGATCGGTTCCGATGACGTCGAGCGCGTACTGTTTGTCGCCCGGCGACGAGCCCGGCCCGTCGCCCTCGTGGCACGTGGCGCACGTCGCGCGGAAGATCGGCTCGCCCTTGGCCGCCAAGTCCGCGTCGATCGGCCCGAACACGTCGGCGGGCCACTCGGGCGGCGTGATCTCGCGCGCCAGGTCCTCGGCCAGCCGGAGCTGGCGCGGGTCGACGGTGCTGCCGTACGCCTTCAGTTCGAACGGCGCGCCCGTGCCGAACGCCTGGCCGTAGTTGCGCTGCATGATCGAGTTCGTGTTGTTGTCGTAGTGCAGCCACGGGATGTCGTCCAGGTTCCACGTCGGCGGGAAGCTGAGCGGGGAGGTGAGCGGCAGCGCCCAGCGCTCGTCGAACAGCTGCGCGCGGGCGACGTCCCAGTCGTCGGCGCGGCCGGGGCCGAAGTCGGTCTGGGGCAGGTGGACGAGGAGGACGATCCTCTGCAGGAACAGGATGCGGCCCTCGATCAGGCGCATTGTCTCCATGAAGTGGTCGATCATCTGGTGGACGGCCACGGCGCGCGTCGCCTCGTCCTCGAGCGGGCAGCCGTCGCCCAGCTCGGCGCCGCCGTCGTCGGCCTTCACGAGCGCCGCGGTGTCGCCGCGGTCGACGGGCTCGGCCGTCGGCGCGTTCGCATAGTTCGGCAGCGCGTCCACGTCGTCGGCCTCGGCGCCGTGCAGCCGGTCGAGGTGCGCGCGGAGCTGCCGGCCGAACGCGCCCGCGGCGCCGATCTTCTCGAGCGTCGTGCACTGCGTCAGCACCTTGTGGGCCTCGGGGTGGCGCTCGATCAGCGCGGCAGAGAGCGTCTCGTCGCGCGCCTGCTGCTGGAGGTCCTCGTAGAGCCGGGCCGGGTGCTCCACCGAGCGCTCGGCCGCCTTCGCCAACGCAGTGAAGAAGCCCTTCTGATCCGCCAGGTTCGGCCCGCCGATCACGCGCACCGCCTGGCCGTCGCGGTGCCACTCGCCGACGTGGCAGGCCGCGCACGTCATCCCGACCATCGGAATGACCGTCAGCTGGCTGGCTTCGTGGCTGACCGTCATGCCCACGGGCAGGCCGTGCGGCCCGTTCGGGTCGGGCAGGAAGCCATATCGGTCGAGCGTCTCGACGAACGGCCGGCCGTCCTCGTCCTCGAGCGCCAGCAGCCAGGCCAGCGGGAAGAGCTCGCCGCCCTGGTCGAGGTGGTAGAGCGTCCGGATCTCTTCGCCGGTCAGGCCTTGCTGGGCGGACGGCATGGCTGGTGTTGTGGCGGCCGATGTCGGCGCCGCCGTGCCCGGCCCCGCCTCGCGGACCGCCGGCTCTGCGGCAGGCGTCGGCGCCTCCGCGCGGCAGGCGGTCGCCGCCGCGAGCAGGGCGGCGGCGGTCATCGCGATGGCCGTGGGGTTCGAGCGGCGACGCGGGGCCGTCACGCGTCCACCTCCCCTGTCCCGACCGTCGACAGCGCCGCAGCCAGCGCCGCACCGCTCGTCGCCGCAGCGGCGCCCTCGAACACCCGCCGACCGATGTGGTAGCCGAGCGCGCGGTAGGCCTCGAACTGCTCCTCGCTGAAGAACTGCTCCGCCGTCGATTCGTGCGGGAACGACGGGCTGCCCGCTCGGTACGCCAGCACGTCCAGCCGCTCGTCGCCGGTGAGCGAGAGCTTCAAGTAGCACAGGACGCCCGACTGGCCATCGCCGTAGTCGATCCGACCGATCGTCCAGTGGGCGCCGTGATAACCTTCCGCCAGTGCCTTGAGCCGCGCGATGTCGATGTCGATCGTGATGCCGAGGTCGATGCGTGCATAGCGGATCAGCCGGATCAAGCTCGGGAACGTCATGCCCGGATCGGCCTCGCCGTCGACGGCGATGATGAGCGCGCAGCGACGCTCGAGCAGGCTGTACACGCCCAGGTTCTCGATGTGGCCGCCGTCCGAGACGTTGACGAAGCGGCTGGTGGAAACCATCCGCCCGACGGCCTCGCGCCAGAGGTAGCTGGCGCCGGGGACCGTCCACTGCCAGCGCCAGCGCGGCCAGTGCAGCCCGAGGCGCACGCGCGCCGGGTTCGGCAGCCAGTACGCCAGGCGGAAGTTCAGCATCGTCATGTCGAACGTCAGGGCGCGGTTCGTGACGTCGCCCATGTTCGGCGCCACCGCCGCGCCCGAGATCGCCATCGCCGTCGCGAGGTCGAAGTTGGGGTCGGCGCGCTCGAGGTCGGCCGTCGCGCAGTAGCCGGTCCGGCGGCTGCCGGACCAGCCGGGGCTGAACAGGAAGAAGTCGGCCTCGCGGCCGCGCAGGTCGGGGTCGTCGCTGCCCTGCAGGTTCATCGCGGCGTTGATCAGGTGGTATGGGGCGGCCGTACCAGGCCCGTTCAGCTTCGAGAGGCGGAGATCGTCGACCCACGACACCTCGTCGTCGTCGCTCCGCCGGATCAGGTAGGCGCGGCTGAGGCGGTCGCGGTAGAAGCCGTTGCCCGAGGACGTGTTGATCGAGAGCGCGGCGCGGTTGAGCAGGAGCAGCGCCAGCGTGAAGGCCCAGACGTAACCGTCCCACTCGGCCAGCCACATGTCGCGCCAATTGATCTGCAGGACGTCGTCGCGACGCCCGATGCGGTACGTGTAGCCCGTGTCGCCGAGCACCCACCGCTGCCCCGGTTCGACGACCGAGACGAACGTGTCGGGACCCTCGAGCTCCAACGCCTTTTGCACCATCTCGGCCTCGAGCGCGGGCGAGACCTCGCCGCGGTCGAGCGACGGGACGAGCGAGACCGGCAGGTACGGCGACGAGACCCAATAGGTCAGCGCCCCAAAGTAGATCAGGACGAGCGTGGCGGGGGCGAGCAGGCCGAGGGCGTGGATGCCGAAGGCCCGACCGATCCTCGCGGCCCGGCCGCGCCCGAGCATCATCGACGCGACGACGGCGATCACGCCGGCCGGGAGGAGCCAGAGCAGCGTGAAGCGCCACGTCTCGACCCGCTCGATCGTCTGCCGTGCGGCGTGCATGGCCGCCGCCGGGTCGCTTCCGATGGCCAACTCGATCGCGCGCGAAAAGACCGCCATCCCCCAGCCGAAGAAGATCAGGAGGCACAGCACGCCGAGCAGCCGGTCATACCGGTTGCGACCGACCCAGCCGAGGCGGTGGCGGAACGCCGTGGCCGCGATCGGATAGACCAGGACGGCGGCGACGAACAGCGCGATGAACAGCAGTGGAACGAGTCCCCAGAGATTGTGCACCTGGTCGTCGGGCAGGATCGTGTGCATCCACTCGAACCCAAGCTCGGTCACGAGCGCCGCCGCGACGATGTACGGCAGGAAGATCGCGACGTTGACGAGCGCGCCGCGCACGAGCAGGAGCGGCAGCCGCACGCGGTCCAGGAGGCCGCCCGGCGCCAGGTAGTGGCTGCTGTGGCGCAGGTGGCGCACGGCGGGCGGTTCGGGCTGCCCGGATGGTCCGCACAGCGGGAAGCGCTCGCGCTCCGGGCCGGCGCTCGGCGTCGAGAGCAGCGCGGACACGGCGCCGCCGAGGAAGCCGCCGCCCGAGACCGTCGAGAGGTAGTCGACGAACGGCAGCAGGCCGGCACGGCCGAGCGCCTGGACGACGCCAAGGCTGAACGTGGCGCTGCGGATCCCGCCGCCGGAGAGCGCGAGGCCGACGATGTCGGCGGGGGGTGCTCCGTCGGCGGGCGGTGCGTCCTCCTCAGACCGTACGACGTCGGTGGGCGGCGCGACGTCGGCGTCCGCGGGCGACGGCGTCGTGATCGCGCGCCGGCGGGCGCGGATGGCGGCGTGCTCCGTTCGCAGCACGTCCGCGAGTTCCGGCCCCTCCGCTTGCCGCTTGCCCACGCCGTTCGCCTTGGTCGCATGGCCATGATGGCGTCACCACAGAGAACGGCCAGCGAGGATGCCACACTTTTCAGAGCGCGCAAGAAAGCGCGCAAGAACAAATCCAAGCGATTTCCGCCGCTGGTCGACCGACGATCGACGGCCGGCCCGCCCGCGCTATCGCCCCCCGACGACCTCGCGCACCTCGCCCCACAACGCCCGGTACGCCGTCGCCGCCGCGTCGCCCGGCGCGAACACACCCACCGGCGCGCGCTGCGTGCCCATGCGCTCGACCGCGCTGAGGTACGGGATGACGGTGCGCAGGAACGGGAACGGCGTCGGCAGGCCGCCGTCGAGGATCGCGTCGGCCAGCGCGCGGTGAAGGGCCTTGCGCCGGTCGACCATGCTCAGGAACGGCCGCGTCACGGCGCCACCGGCGTCGTGCTTGCGGAGGTGCGCGGCCAGCTGGTCGAGCGTCCGCAGGCTCAGCGTCGTCGGGACGGTCGGGACGATCAGGGCGTCGGCCAGGGCGAAGACGCTCTCGCTCGTCAGGGTGATGCCGGGTGCGCAGTCCAGCACGGCGTAGTCGTAGCGCTCGGCGAGGGGGGCCAGGAGGCGGACGAGGCGGCGGGTCGGTCGTTTGGCGGCGTCCAGGTAGAGGTCGAGGTGGCGGTACGTGAAGTCGGCGGGCAGGACGTCGAGGCCGTCGTAGTCGGATCCGCGAACGAGCGACGCGACGTCCGTGTCGCCCTTCACGAGCTGCTTGGCGCCGCCGCGCGCGTCCGGCGCCACCCGGAAGTAGAACGATGCCGCGCCCTGCGGGTCCATGTCCCAGACCAGGACGGATGCGCCGCCCCGCCACGCCTCCCACGCCAGGTTGACCGCAGTGGCCGTCTTGCCGACGCCGCCCTTGATCGCGTAGCTGGCGATGATCCTCATCGGCGTGGCCTGAACAGGCGCTCGTAGCGCTGCCGGTTGTCCTTCGTGTCGAACGCGGCGAACCGGGCGGCGAACTCGAGCCGGCACGCTTGCTCGCGCGCGTGGAGGTCGTGCGTCAGCCAGCCCATCGCCAGCAGCGCGGCGCTGTTGGACGGCCGCCGGCCGAGGTCGGCGGCGAACGCGCGCATCGCGCCCTGCTGCACGCCCATGTCGTTCAGCGTCCCGAGGTTGTCCTGGAGGCCCTTCAGGCTGCCGATCAGGGCATCCGCTTCGGCCGGCGGGACGAGGCGGCGGAAGAACTCGAGCGCGTAGCGCAGCTTCTTGGCCTCGATCCGCAGCTGGTGCAGCGCGCCGACTGCCGTGTCCGGCCCGATCGCCCGCCCGTCGTCGAGCACGCGCTTGAACCGCCGCCACGTCCGCCGCGCCCCGAGAACGGCGATCGGCTCGGCGGCGGCAGGCGCGTCGGCGCCGTTCGCAGCGATGTCGTCCAGCGCGGCCGACCAGTCCGCGAGCAGCGCGGCGTAGCGCGGGCTGTCGAGTTCCCCGACGAGCTCGGCGTGCGCGCTCGCCTGGCGGGTGCGCAGGTAGGCCTCCAGCGGCCCGAGATCGCGGCCGACCTCGGGCGGCAGCGCGGCGCGGTAGGCCGGCATGTTCTCGAGGTAGACGTCCAGGTCGCGCGTCGGCCCGGTGACCGCGCCCATCCAGCCGAACTCGGCCTTGAAGTGCTCCACGACCGCAGCCGGCAGCGCATCCTGCAAGAGCGTCAGCCCGGCGCGCGTGCGTCGGACCGCGACGCGGAAGTCATGGAGGAACTCGGGGTCGACGTCGGCGCGCGTGCCGGGCTCGCTCGTGCGGATCGCCTGCAGGAGCGCCCGGAAGATCGTCGCCGAGGCGGCATCCGCCCGCGCGTCGGCGCTCAGCGGCACGTCGAACTTGCCGCTGACGCCGCCCGGCTTCAGCCCCACCGTCGCAAGCGCCGGCACCACGAGGCTCGGAACGGCCGACGCATCCAGTTTGGCGCTCTTCCCGCCGGGCTTCGAGAGCTGGGCGATGGCATCGCTCACCGCGGCCAGCGCCTCGTCGTAGCCCCGAACGGCCAGCACTTCGATCCACGGCGCCAGCTCGCCGCTCGACCGGGCGGATCCGCCGGCCGGTGAAGCCTCGGTCGTGGCGGTGCCTGCGCCCAGCCGCAACCGCACGACGGTCTTGCCCTCGCCGTCGACGATGCCGTACGTGCGGTACACCGCCTTGACGTCGACCAGCGCGAGCAGTCGGCGCGGCTCCGCAATGACGGCGAGCGCGTCGCGGAAGGCGCCGGCGGGGACGTCGCGGGCGAACGCGGGTGGCGATCCGTCGGGCCAGGCAACCGCGTCGAGGATTCGGCCGTCGTGCGCTTGCCACATCAGCCACGGCCCGGCGGTCGCATCGTCGAGCGCATCGCGCCCAGCCGCGTCGTCCGGTCCCGCGACGCCCTTGCCCGGCGCGCCGTCCGCCTTCGCCCGCGCCGTCCCCGCCGGGGCGACGACGGCCAGCGTCCCGCCGGCCCGGTGCAGGAGGCCGTCGAACGTGTCGACGTAGCGCCAGCGCCAGCTCTCGCGGCCGCGCTGGGCGACGACGAGCGGCGGGTCGAGGGCGGCAACCGCCAGGGCGATGCGGGCGACGGTCCCATCCGCATCCGCGCTGCCGCCCGAAGTCGGCACGGCGTAGCGGGCGGTGGGCACGGGGAAGGCGCGGGCGAGGGCGACGAGGGTGGGGTTCGGCGGCGGCGCGGGCGTCGTCCGGGGGGGGGCTTTGGGCACTGGTTCACTCCGATGGGGGTGGCGCCGAGCCGGCGCTGACGGTCGTTCTACGGGCAGGGGCGGCATGCGATGCGTCGCCGAGCCCGCGCCAGACAGGGCCGATGTGGGCCAGGAGGTCGCCGGCGACGGCGGCGCGGGCGCCGGACGGCGATGCGGCGAGGCGCAGGCCAGCCAAGGCGTGGGTGTGAACGGCGGCTGCGGCGGCCTCGAACGGCGGCGCGCCGGCGGCCAGGAGTCCGGCGATCAGGCCGGCGAGGACGTCGCCCGTGCCGGCCTTGGCCAGGGCGGAAGTGGCGATCGGGACGACGGCGCATCGGCCATCGGGCGCGGCGACGACGGTGTGGGCGCCCTTGAGGACGACGACGTGGCGCCACGCGGCGGCCCAGCGGCGCGCCACGGCCACGCGGTCGGCGTTCACGGCGGCAACGGTCAGGCCGGTGAGGCGGGCCATCTCGCCCGGGTGGGGCGTGAGCACGGCGCCGATCGGCAGCGCGCGCGGGCCGGCGGGGTGGTCGGCGAGGAGGTTCAGGCCGTCGGCGTCGACGACGACGCGGCCGGGCCGGGCATCCTCGACCAGGTCGCTCAGGCCGTCCAGCAGCGCTCGGACGAACTCGGCCACGCCCCTGTCCCGGCTGAGGCCCGGACCGATCAACACGGCGTCGTAAGCCAGCCAGGCGGTGCGCACCGCTTCGGCGGCCGCGGCCGAGATCCCGCCGTGGACCTCGGGCAGCGGGAGGAAGGTGGCCTCGGGCAGGTGGGCGGCGACGGCGGCGCGCACCTCGGCCGTGGCGGCGACGGTCACGAGCCCGCAGCCGGCGCGATATGCCCCGCCGGCTGCCAGCGCCGCGGCCCCCGGGTAGGCACGCGACCCGGCGACGACGAGCGCCCGGCCGAACGTGCCCTTGTGCGCGTCCGGCGGGCGCGGCGGCAGCCAGCCGGCGACGTCCGCGTCCGTGACGATGCCGAGCGGGGGCGCGGCGCACGCACGGACGATGTCGTCCGCGATGTCGATGCCGTCCACGACCAGTCGGCCGACCGCCGCCGCGCCCGGGAACGCCACGTGGCCGGGCTTGGCGCAGCCGAACGTCACGGTCAGGTCGGCGGCGAGGGCGTGGGCGTCGAGCGCGCCGCTGTCCGCGTCGAGCCCCGTCGGGAGGTCGACGGCGACGACGAAGCGCGGCTGGGCGGCGGCGACGCGGGCGAGGAGATCGGCGACGGCGCCGGTGAGCGGTCCCCGCGCGCCGGTGCCGAGGAGGGCGTCGACGACGACGTCGGCGTCGGCCAGCCAGCCGGAGAGGGTGCCGGAGAGGGTGCCGTCGACCGCCGTCCCGGCGAGATCGGATGGCGCGATGTCAGCGGCGTCGGCGTGGGCGTCGTCGGGCCGCGCATCCAACGCCAGGACCGGCACGTTGTGCGCCCGGGCCTCGGCTACCCGCCCGTCCGGCGCGCGCCGCCATGTCACGACGCGCACCGCCATGCC
This sequence comes from Candidatus Avedoeria danica, assembly GCA_016703025.1. NCBI lineage: Bacteria > Bacillati > Chloroflexota > Ardenticatenia > Candidatus Epilineales > Candidatus Epilineaceae > Candidatus Avedoeria > Candidatus Avedoeria danica. The sequence continues at coordinate 2,469,476 of JADJCV010000004.1, read as the reverse complement.
GGCATCGGCGAGGGCGGCGGCCGCGACGAGCCCGTCGCCGCCGTTGTTGCCGGGGCCGCAAAGGACGACGACGGTCGGGCGATGGGTGCCGGTGTCGCCCGCCCAGCCCATGACCTCGCGTGCCACCGCCCGCCCCGCCAGATCCATCATCGCCGCATACGCATGCCCGCGCCGGTCGGCCTCGGCCTCGATGGCGCGCATCTGGGCGGCGGTGGCAATGGGGGTCACGCCGATATGATACGATAGCCCGCCCATGCGGACCTCCCCCGATTCGCGTACCTCTTCACGCGCCCGTTGGCGAACCCATTGGCCCGCCCGCCTTGCCGTCGCCGCCGCGCTTCTCGCCGCCGCCGCGCTCCGCGCCCCGACGCACGCTTTCCCGCCCGGCCTCTACCGCGACGAGGCGTTCTACGGCCTCGACGGCCTCGCCGCGCTCGTCGACGGTCCGCGGCTGTGGTACGCGGCGAACAACGGGCGCGAGCCGCTGTTCATCTGGCTCGTGGGCCTGAGCGAGTGGGCGATGGGGCCTGTTGCGCCGACGGCGCGCCTGCCGCTCATCGCGGCCGTCCGCCTGCCCGCGCTGGCCGCCGGCGTCGTGCTCGTCGCGGCGATGTACGCACTCGCGTCGCGCCTTGCCGGCCGTCGGGCGGGCGTGATCGCTGCGGCGCTGACGGCCGCCCTGCCGTGGGCGACGCTCCTCGGCCGGACGGGCCTGCGCGCCGGGCTGCTGCCGGCCGTGCTGGCGCTGTCGGGCGCGGCGACGCTGCGCGGCATCGACCGGCGGGATGGGCGCTGGGTGGCGTTCGGCGGGGCGCTGGCGGGGCTGTCGCTCTACACGTACACCGCGGCGCGGGCGTTGCCCGTGGCGGTCGGGGTCGCCGTCGCCCTCGCGTTCACTGCGCCGGCTCGGGCGACGGCCGCCCGCTGGCTCGGCGCCGCCGCGTTCGTCGCGCTGCCGCTCACCGTGGCGATGGCGCGCACGCCCGGCGCGCTCGTCGGGCGGCTGGCGCAGGTGGCGGTGGCGGGCGAAGGCGGGTCCGGAGCCGGTTCGGCCGGCGTCTCGGCGACGACGGACGCGCTGATCGCGAGCTTCGGCCGCACGGCCGGGCTGGTGTTCGTGGCCGGTGATCGTATCGCACGACATAACATCCCGTTCCGGCCGGTGTTCGGGCCGCTGGCGGCGGCGCTGTGGCTCTTGGGCATCGCCGTCACGCTCACCTGGCTGCGTCCATCGTCGCCTCCGCGCCGACGTCGCGCAGCCGCCCTCCTCCTCGCCGCCACGTTCGCCTTCGCCCTGCCGACCGCCCTCGCGGCCGACGCGCCGCACTTCCTGCGCGCCGTGGGTCTGCTGCCTGCGCTCGTCGGGGCGGCGGCCGTTGGCGGCGCGGTGCTCGTCGGCTGGGCGGGCGGGCGGTGGGGGGGCGTTGGGCGGGGCGGGGCGTGGGGGCTCGTGGCGCTGGCGGTGGCGCTCGAGGGGCGGGACGTGATGCGCTATGACGGGGCGTTGGAGGCGGGGCGGGCGGCGGATCCGCTGGCGGAACGGACGGTGGCGGTCGTGCCGGATGCGAACGGTGGCGCGAACAGCTTCGACCGCTCGCTGCACGCACACTGGCCGCGCGCCTATCACGCCTTCGACGGCGGGGCGACGACGCTGGCGCGCGAGGTGAACGCGTCGCTCGAGGCAGGTCGCCGAGTGTGGCTGGACCGGCGCCTGCGCGACGGCTGGGCCAGCGTGCCGTTCCTGATCCCGATCGACCGCGTGACGCTGACCGACCCGTATGATCCGGTGCTGTTCGGTGACGACGGCGACGGCGACGGCGGTGACAACGGCGACGACGGCGCGGCGTACATCGTCCCGTACGGCCTGCGGCTGGACGAGGTCTGGGCCAAGCTGCCGGCCGATGGCGCCGAGCTGGCGTTCCTGCCGCCGATCATGGAGCGGGGCGATCTGGCCGCGCGGGCGAGCCCGCTGGCTGTGCGTGTGCTCGGTCCGCGCCTCCCGCCCGAACTGCGTCCCGGCGACGGGGCGACCGCGCAGTTCGTCGATGGGCTCGTCCTGGACGGCGCGGCAGTCGACGCCGGCCCGCTGGCCTCCGGATCGAACGCCGCGCGCGACGCCTGGCCGCTGTGGGCCGAGGCGCCGGGCGCCGTCCGCGTGACGACGCGCTGGCACATCGACGGTCCGCCGACGATCGGCGAGGCCACGCTCTTCGTCCACTTGTTGGATGCGGCGGGCAACAGCGTGGACTCAAGCGTCGATGCGCCGCTGGGCCACGGTGTCTACCCGGCGGGCCGTTGGCGCACCGGTGACGTCGTCGTCGACCAGCGCGTGCTCCGGTTGCCGCCGGGCGCAAGCGGATTGCGGATTGTCGTGGGGCTATACGCGGACGACCCGGGTTCGCCGCTGCGGCGGGTCGATGGGGTGGGGGATGGGATGGGGGATGGGGCGACGGTTGAGATCGGGCGGGTGCCGTAGGGCGGGGGCCTGATGGGGCGGGTGGCCTGCGGGCGACGCATGCGTCGCCCCTACATGTGCGCCGCAAACCACGCCAGCGTGTCGTTCCACGCCTGCGTCGCCTGCGTCTCGTCGTAGCGATCGCCCGTGTCGTTGTGGAAGGCGTGGTTCACGCCGGGGTAGATCTTGATCTCGTGCGTTGTTCCGGCGGCCTTCAGCGCCGCTTCGAGGTCCGGGATGCCGGCGCCGATCCGCTCGTCCAACTCGGCGTACACGCCCAGGACGGCGGCCTTGATGTTCGGCACTTCGGCCAGGTCGGGGGCGGGGCCGTAGAACGGGACGGCTGCCTTCAGGTCGGCCATCTTGGTGGCCACGCGCCACGTGATCCCGCCGCCGAAGCAGTAGCCGGTCATCACGAGCTTGCCGATGTCCACGTCCGGCTGGGACTTGAGGAAGGCCGCGCCCGCCAGGAAGTCGCCGACGTGGCGCTCCGGCCCGGCGTCCGTGAGCAGCGCCGGCACCTTGTCGCGGTCCGCGCCCGCGGTGCCGCCCTCGCGGGACAGGAGGTCGATCGCCAACGCCACGTAGCCCGCCTTGGCGAAGCGGCGCGTGACGTCCTCGATGTGCGCGGTCAGGCCGCGGTTCTCATGGCAGACCAGGACACCCGGGTACGGGCCGCCGGCACCGGCCGAGTCGGAGGGACGGGCAAGGTAGCCCTGGATCATCGTCCCGCCGCTGTCGAACGCCACCGCCGCGGCCGAGACCGCCGGGTCGTCGGCGGCCACGGACAGCGGGCTCTGCGGGTCGGTCGGCGGCTTGGAGGTCGGCTGAACGGTGGCGGCGCCGGTGGCGGTGGCGACGGCGGCCATGGTGGTCGGCTCGGCGTCGGGTATCGGGTCGGTGGCGGCCGGCAGCTCGTCGGGCGTGCAGCCGACGGCGGCCAGCACCGGAATCGCCGCGGCCATGCTGCCGGTGATGAACGCGACGCGCCGGACGAACGTACGGCGGCTGATCGCGCCTTCGCGGTAATCGTCGTAGAACTCTTCGACGAGGTAGTTCTTGAGGGCTTGGCGGTCGCTCACTGGGGGGTACGTCCTCCGCACGTGGCGCGCCGGCTGGGCGGCGCGGCGGATGGGATGGAGGGAGTGTATCGAGTAGGGGCGTGGGGGCAAGCGGTCTCTGTCAGGGATCGGCGGCCAAAGGGCCCGCCCCGGGAAGGACGGGCCCTGGGCTGCCCTACGGCAGGCGATGGGGCAGGCGCGGGCGTTGCCGGGCAAGGGAATCCAGCGGCGGCACGGGTCGGGGAAGCCGGGAGGGACGGGGAGATCGGGGGCGTTGGCGGGGCGTGGTCTGGCATGGTCCTCGGCCCTGGTCGCCGCTGCCACCCATCGGGGTTCGTGGCGTGGAAGGCGAGCGTGTCGGTGCCCTTCGCGCTCGGATGCGGGAGGAGGAGCAGCGTGTTGCCGAGTTGCCGCACGTCCGATTGGCTGGGCGGCGCATCGACGACGATGTGGTCCGGCGGGAGCGCGTTGTCCCACGCCACGACGTCGATGAGCTGCGGCCGGCCGGGCCGGACATCGACCGTGTAGCCAAGCGCAAACGGGGCACCGCGATTCGGCGCGACACCGGCCGGAAGCGCGGCCGCGCTTGGCGGGATGTCGAGGCGTACCGGGCGGGACACAGCGGCACCGCCATCCGCGTACTCGGCCACCGCGCGCAGGCTGGATGGCCCGGCGCCGAGCCAGGTCGCCGGCAGGGATCGTTGCGCGAGCGCGAGCTCCGACGTGCTACGATCCGGCTGTCCTGAAGGACGCGGATCTCGACCGGTTCTTCTCCGGTGACCAGGCAGCTGAACGACACTTGGGCGATCATCGTTCTCGGATTCGTGTTGGCGTCGCGCTCGACGTCGGCGACAAGCTCGAGCGACCGCCCCGATGGCCCACGGTGAGCCGCCCCGCCACTCGCCGACAGCCCGCACCGGCGACGCGTCCACCGCCGTGATGCGTACCTCGTGCCACCCCTCGGCCAACAGCGCCGTCGTGTCCAGCGCGAACCGCCCGTCGCGCGCGGCGGCGATCGCGATGCCGTCCACGTACAGGGTGTACGCCGCGATCGTCCCCCCCGGCGCCGCCGTCGTCGCCCGAGCGGTCAATGGAACGATGCCCTTGACCGTCGCGGTGCCGCCGGGCAAACCCTCGACGTCGACCGTCGGCACGTGCGTGAACGGCCGGGTCAGCGGATCGCCCAGGAACAGGCTCTGGAAGGCGGACCACTGCACGCTGCGGAAGATCGCCTCGCCCAGCGGCAGACCGGCGAAGTAGAACGCGTGAAGTGCGGCGTCCGGGAACTTGCCGCCGGTGCACGGCTCCTCGACGGTGCCGAGCGTGGCGGAGGCGCCGGCGGTGATCCAGCTGGACATCTTCTCCTGGCCGCCCTCGTCGTACATGGCCGCGAAGCTCGTCAGGTGGTCGGCGAAGCTGCCGGGCAGGAGCGTCGTGTCGGCGCCGACGACAGCCGGGTGGGTGATGCCCGTCAGGATGCCGAGCGCGTCGTGCCGGCCGAGGGGCACGACGCCGTCGAGCGCCTCGGCCTTGCCGCCGAGGTCCGTGATCGCCTGGATCACGGCCGGGAAGTCCTCGCGGCGGTAGCTGCGCAGACCGTCGGGCGTCGTCATGAAGTAGAACGTCCCGTCCGGCCGCGTCCCGTCCGCCGCCGTCGAGCGCTCGATCATCGCCGCCACCTCGTCGACCGTGTTCCCGCGCTCGCCCAGGTAGCCGAGCAGCGTGCCGACGAAGTAGCGCCGCGCGCCGCCCGACGTCGCAGGCTTGCCGTTGTACCACCGGGTCCGGCTGTCGAACGCCACCGCGTCCGACGGCCGCCGCCACGCGCCGCGGTAGCGGTTCAGGTCCTGATCGCTCAGCTTGCCCCCCAGGATCTCGTCGGCTTCCGGCAGGAACGTATAGGCCGACGACAGGCTCATGCGGCTGACGACGCCGCAGCCGGTGCTCACGAGGTTCGTCGGCATCGGGATGAAGAACCGCTTGCTCGGGGAGATGACGATGTGGTCCACATGCGCCAGCCCGCGCGCGGCCAGCGTACCGGTCACGGCGTGCCGCTGGAACGCCGCCCACGACGCGTAGTCGGCGGCCGCGGGCGGCAGGTAGAGGACGTTGCCCGCCGGGATCGACCGCCGCGCGGCGTAGACGTGCCCCAGGTAGAGACTGTCCGCGTCCGTCGGGTCGATGATGAGCAGCGCGTTGCTCGGCCCGCCGTCCGCATGGGCGACGTGCGCCGCGGGCGCGACGAGCGCGAGGGCGAAAGTGAGAGCCGTGGCGAAGCGGACGAATCGGCGGGACAAGGGGCACGTCCTTCGATCGGGCGGGGTCAACGCGGTTCGGGCGAGCGCCAAAGTGGGCGGTTGCTGGAGAGCGTGCCCGACCGCGGGTAATATTACCGGCGATGCCCCCCGCCCAGCCCATCCACCCCGTGCGCGACCACCGTCGCCTCGCCGTCGCCGTCGCCGCGTCGATGGCGGCGGCCGCGTGGTTCGGCGTGCCGTCGCGCCACGCGGCCGCGCAGGATGCCCGTCCGCCGTTCGTGAGCTGCCCGGACAACCGGCTGGTCAACCCGGGCTTCGAGGCGGGCTTCAGCGTCCGCGACCGGCCCGACGAGATCGTCGGCCGCGGTTGGTCGCCGTGGTATGACGTCTCGGCCACCGGCGGGCTCACCGCGCCGTCGATCACCGCGCGGCGGGGTGACGAAGCGCTGCTGGACGTCCCGTTCGGGATGTGGCTCCAGGAGATCGGCAGCGACGTGAGCCCGCACGTCGGCGGCCTCTGGCAACAGGTCCGCGTGCCGGCCGACGTCCAGGTGCAGGCCTCGATCTGGGCGTACGCCTGGGCCAGCAGCGCCGACCAGGTGCTCGTCTCGACGCCGCCCGGCACATACGCCACGACGCTCGGCCTCGACCCGCAGGGCGGAACGGACCCGCATGCCGCCACCGTGGCGTGGAGCCAGCCCATCACCGTCACCGACCGCTGGATCCCGCTGGCGATCGACGTGAACAGCCCGGGGCCGCGCGTCACGCTCTTCGTGCGCGGCCAGCCGCTGGCGCAGCTGCGACACATGGTCTCGCGCTGGGATGGCGCGTGCCTGCGGGTCGCCGGCAGCGCCTTTGCCGCGCGCGCCGCGCCGCCCGCCACGCCCCGCCCGACGCCCACCGTCGACCCGCGCCGCCCCGGCCCGACGGACGATCCGATCGTCGCGATCCTCCGCGGCACGGCGCTGGCCGTCGACGCAGCGGCCGCGGCGACGGCGCGTGCGCCGCAAGGCGCCCTCGGTGCGCGCTTGAGCATCACGGACAGCGGCGCGTTCGTCGTCCCCGGCTCGGCGGACGGCCTCGGCCAGGCGCGCCCCGTCCCGACGCCGCTGGGCGCATCGCTGGCCGACGAGCCCGTGACCGTCACGCCGGTCATGCGGTTGATCGACCAAAGCGGCCTCATCGCGCTGGCGTTGGCGGCGTTTGCCGCGGGCGCGGTGGCCGGACTGCGCGGTTGGACGGACAAGCTGCACGGCGCGGATCAGTGACGCCGCGCGCCGCATGGATCGTCCAGCGCCTCCGGCGTGCCCGGCCCGCCGCGGTCGTTGGCGCCATCGACGCGTACGGGCCGCCGGTGCTCGTCGTCGCCTTGGCCCTCCTGGCCGTCGCGCCGGCGCTGGCGGCGCCAGGCATCGTCGCCACGCGCGCCGGAGGGGACAGCCCGTTCCTGTTGCAGCGCGTGTTCGAGATGGCCGTGGCGCTGCGCGGCGGGCACTTCCCGGCGCGCTGGATGCCGGACGCCGCGCACGGCCTCGGCTATCCCTTCTGGAACTACTACGCCCCGCTCGCCTACGGCGTCGCCGGCACCGTCGCCGTCCTTGGCGGCGGCGTCATCGGGGCCGTCAAGCTCACGCAGGCGCTCTGCTTCGTGCTGGCTGCGCTCGGCGCCTACCGCCTGGCCCGCAGCGCGTGGGGCACGGCGGCGGCGGGCGTCGTGGCCGCGGCCGCCTACACGTTTGCGCCCTACCACCTCCTGAACGTGTACGTCCGCGGCGACGCCCTGGCCGAGCTGGCCGCGTATGCCGTCGCGCCGTGGCTCCTCGTGGCGATCGACGGCGCCATCCTGCGGCCGTCGGCCCGCTCCGTGGCCCGCCTGGCGCTCGTCACGGCGCTGCTGCCGCTGGCCCACAACGTCTCGGCGCTGCTGTTTGCGCCGCTGGTGGTCGCGTTCACGGTCTGGCGCTGGTGGGGGCGGCGCGTGTTGCGCGGTGGCGCCGCGGCGGCAGTCGACGCGAACGACCCACCCGAAGCCGTCGATGAACCTTGGACGTTGGTAGGGGCACGGCATGCCGTGCCCCCACCAACGGGGTGGGTGATGTGGGCGGATGGGCTGTTGGCCGGCGTCGAACTGCGCGTCTGGCGCGTCGTGCGCGCCGTCACGTCGCCTGCCGGGGCGGTCGTCGGCGCGGGTGTGCTCGGCGCCGGTGTTGCGGCGTGGTTCTGGGTGCCGGCCGTGTTCGAGCAGCACGCCGTCCAGCTGGCCGGCAACACGAGCGGCTACTTCAGCTACCGCAACCACTTCCTCGCGCTCGTCGACCTCAGCGCATGGATCGGCGAGCGGGGCGATGTCGGCGGTGCGCGCGGGCTGCTGCGCTCGCTCGTCGCCGGCCCGGCGGTGTTCGATCCGCGCCCGTGGGTCCGCTACGACACCGCCGCCGGCGTTCCGGCGACGACGGGCATCGTCCTGTTGGCGCTGGCGATCCTCGGCGCGGCCGTCGCCTGGCGGAGGTCGGCACGGCGGGGTGCAGTGCGCTTCTGGGTCGGCGCCGCGCTGGCCGCGACGCTTCTGACGACCGCCGTGTCGTGGCCGCTGTGGGCGATGATCGAGCCGCTGGCCTGGGCGCAGTTCCCGTGGCGTTGGCTGAACGTGCAGGCGCTCGCGCTGGCAATGCTGGCCGGCGCGCTCGGCGCGTTGCCGGCGCCGCGCGCGCAGTGGCGCTTTGCCGCGGCGCTGGCGGCGTCCGTCGCGCTGGCCGCCAGCGGCATGGCCGCGCTTGACCCCGAGGTCCTGCCGATCGGCCAGCCGACCGTGGCCGATCTGCACACTTTCGAGCTCTTCAGCGGCAACATCGGCTCCACCGTCCGCGCCGAGTACCTGCCGTGGGCCGTCAACCCGCAGCCCGCCTCGAGCGTCCACAGCGTGGCCGGCGTGCGCGTCGGGCCGCGGGCGATGGATGGCGAGGAGGTGGGTGCGGCGCTGGTCCACGACGGCGTCGCCAGCCAGACGTGGCAGCTCGATGTCGCCGGCGCGGACGAGGCCACGATCGCCCTGCCGCTCCTGTGGTTCCCGGGCTGGCTGGCGACGATCGACGGCGATCCGCCGCGCGAGACGCGTGCGCTCGACGGCAGCGGCTGGCTGACGGTCGACGTGCCGCCCGGCCGCCACGTTGTGAACGTGTCCCTTCAGCGGACACCGATTCGGGCGTGGTCGGAGGTGATCTCGCTGGCGGCCCTGGTGCTGATGCTCACGCTGTGGCTCTCGTCCGCCGGGCGGCTGCGGCTCGGGCAGCGGGGCACCGCGGTTGCCGTCGCCGTCGGCGCCGCGGTGCTGATCGCCCGCGCCCTGCCCGTCGGCGGCAAGTACGGGCCGGTGACGCTCGACTGGGCCCGGATGCCGTACCCGCACTACAACCCCGGCGGGCTGCCGTTCGGCCGGAGCCGGCTCGAAGCGGCGCGGTTCGAGGGGAACGACGATCCGGGCGTGCCGATCGACGCCGGCAGCACGCTGGCCGTGTCGCTCGAGTGGTCGACGCCGGCCACGAGCGACACGCTGACGCTGGCGCTCGTCAGCCCGGCCGAGGCGCAACTGGGCGTCCCGGAGGACTGGTCGACGACGCGCGAGCCGCTGACCGGGACCGTGGCGGCGTCGCTGCCTCTGCCGGCCGAGCTGCCGGCCGGCGCCTGGTTCGTCCGCCTCACCGTCGCCGACGCCGACGGCCGGAACGTGCGGGCCGTGAACGCGAGCGGCCACCCGTTGGACGCCGTCTACCTCGGCCCGGTCCATGTCCGCGCCGCCCAGCGCACGGCCACCCCGCCCGCCGCCCCCGTCCTGGACACCGAGACCGTCGCCTTGGACGAGGTGCGTTGGACGCAGGCGGCCGACGCGTTCACCGTGCGCCTCACGTGGCGCGCCAAGCGCGCGCTCACCGCCGACCTGAAGACATCCGTGCGCCTCATGCGCCGCGGCAAGCCCGTCCTCGGCGCGGACGACCAGAGCCCGATCCAGGACGACAAGGTCCCCGGCTACGGCTTCAACCCGCCGACCGCCTGGCCCGCCGGCCAACCCGTCGAGGACCGCCGCTGGCTCCGCCTCCCGCCCGGCCTCCCCGCCGGCGACGACTACGCCGTCCAGGTCGTCCTGTACGACGCCTGGACCCAGGCTGAGCTCGGCAGCGGAACCGCCGAAGGCGTCGTCATCGCCGCCGTGCCGCCCGCACCGTCCCCGACCGCTGACCTGGCGGACGAGCCGACCAACGAACCGACCGACGAATCGACCGACTGAGCGCAGCCAAGGAGTCCTGCCCCATGTCCACGGAACTCATCGTCACGACCGGCAACGACGTCGCCAACCGTCCGATCGCCGCCTATCTCGGCGTCGTCCGCGGGATCGTCGTGCGCACGCCGAACATCGGCCAGGCGTTCGTCGGCGGGCTCAGGAGCGTGTTCGGCGGCAACATCATCGAGTACACCCGCGTTTGCGAGGCCGCGCGTCAGGAGGCGTTCGAGCTCATGGTCGCCCACGGCGTCGAGCGCGGTGCGCACGCGATCATCGGCATGCGGTATGACGCGACGGAGTTCATGAACGGGGCGACGGAGGTGTTGGCGTATGGGACGGCGGTGACGTTGGGGTGATGCGCCACGCCGCGATGTTCGCGTCGATCTGCCGCTCGTGCATCACATCGTGCCCGGCGATGCCGCCGATCAACGCCGCAAGGCTCTCCTTGCCCCGCTCGCTGTGCAGGCCCCAGCGGGCGCGCTCGTCGGGTGTCGTCTGCTCCAGGAACGCGACGTTGACGGCCTTGAGCGCGCGGAGGTGCTCGAGCAGTGTCGCGACATCCCAGCGGCGCTCCGGCGTGCGCGGCGTCCAGCGCTCCTGGTCGTAGCCGGCGATCGGCGCTTCGGGCTCGGCGACGATGCTGCGGTAGCGGTAGCCGTAGACGATCTCACTGTGGACGAGGTGGGCCAGCACCTCGCGCGCCGACCACTCGGCCGGGCCGGGGCGGAAGTCGATCGCCTCGTCCGGCAGGCCGGCGAGCGCGGCGGACAGGCGGTCGGGCAGGGCGCGCTGGGTGGCGAAGGGGTCGGCGCCGGCGAGGAGGTCGATCTCCGCGCGAATGTAAGGATGGCAGTGGACGGGATCGACGGGGCCGTATGAGGTCTCGATCATGCGGGGGCTCCTCGTGAGGTTGGCTTGCCGGGGGGAATCGGCGCCTGGCGCGAAGTCTTGGCTGCCCGGTGACGAGGGTCAAGTTCGGCACGCGGTTGCGTCGCGCTCCGGTCCTGCCTATCGTGTGCCCGAGCTGCCGCTCGCCGACCTTCCCTCCTGCGCCCAAACCAGATCAGCGATGCATCCACTTACCCAACCCGCGCCCACCCGTCCCGCCCGCCATCGCCCGTCCGCCGCCCGCGTCGCCTCGCCGGTGGCCGTCGCTGCGTGCGTCGCCGTGGGCATGGCGCTGGCGGCCATCCCGCTCACCGCAGCCGGTGGCCTGCACACGGCCGACGATGATTCGCCGGCCCGCGCCGCCGCCGCCGCCGCCCGCACCGCGGCCACGTTCACGCTGTCCGGCGACTGGCCGATCCCGCCGTCGGCGGGCGCCGAGGTCGTCGCTGCGACGAGCCTCTGCCCGAACATCGGCGCGCCGACGGGCGTGCCTGGGGCCGGGTTTGCGGCGAACGGCGTGCTCCACATCGTGGCGACGTGCTACAACCGGCCGCAGTTGAGCGCGATCGACCCGGACGGCCGGATCGTGTGGGGTGGGATGCTGGGCTGGAACGTGCCGTCCGTCGTGACGTTCGAGCCGTTCACGCAGCGCGTCGTCGGCGCGTTCCGCGAGACGGCTGGCCGCCTCGTCGTCGCCGCGCATCCGCTGGCGGGCAGCGCCTACACCCAGCGCACCTGGAACGTGCCGGGCGGCGACGGGGACGACCGAGGGCTGCCGCTCGCGATGGCGCCCGGGCCGGGCGGACGGATCGTCGCGTTCAGCCCGGACGGGCTGACGGGCTTCGGGCCGGGCATCGAGCGATCGGGGCCGACGGTCCCGTTGGGTGCGCCGAACCGGCGGGCGCTGCCGGGCAGCATCGCCGTCGACGGCGCCGGCGCGCGGTACGTGCTCGACCCGACAGCCGCCTGGGGGGTGATCAAGCTGACGCCCGACGGCCGGCGAACGGACTTCTGGGCCGTCGAAGGGTTGGCCGCCGGCGCCGGGATGCTGGCGGGCTACCCGGACGGCGACCACCTGGGCGTCCTCGAGCCGACGACCGCCGGCAACTGGCAGCTCCGCGCGTTTCGCCCGGACGGCCGCCTCGTCGGCGTCCATCCCGTCGACACGCGCATCGCCTCGGCCCGCGCGCCGTTGCTGGCGATGGGACCGGGCGGCGCGTTCGCCGTCGTGCTCCACGCGGGTCCGCGCGTACAGATCGCATGGCATGCCGCCGACGGCGCGCTGCGCCGGTGGCTCGACCTCGGGCCCAACGTGAACCGCGCCCCGACGAATGCGTTCGGGCTGAACGTCTCGATTATCGACGGCCGGGCAATCGTCCGGTTCGGGCGCCGGCGCGACCTCATCCGCTTCGACCGCGCCGGCGTCACGACGACGCTGTTCACGCCGCCGCCGCTGGCCGCGGACGTCGCCGAGCTGCCCGACGGCGGCATCGTCGTCCGGCGCCGCGCGGCGAGCGATCTGGCGATCGGTGTGGTCGAGCGCTTCGACGACGCCGGACAGCTCCGGTGGTCAACGCCGGTCTCGGACACCGGGGCCGGCCTGGCGGTCGACGATCGCTTCGTCTACGCCGCGCAGTCCGAGCACTCGGCAGTAGTGATGCTCGATGCCGGCGACGGGACGGTGGCCGGCCGGATCGACCTGTTGGCCGAAGAGGGCTTCTTCCCGGACGACATCGCGCGCGCACCGGACGGCAGCATCGCCGCCGTCGACGGGGTCGGGCGGCAGGTGCAGGTCTGGGATGTCCGGACGCCTTTCCGGCCGGTGCGGACGATCGCCCTGCCGCCCGCGGACGGTGTCTGGCGCGTCGCCGCCGGGCCGGGTGGCCTGATCGCGGTCGTCGGCCGCTGGACGGACGGACCGCCCGCCGGGGCGCCCGGCGTGGCGCCCGGCGCGACGCCCGGCCATTCGACCGTCCGAGTCCTCGACGCGACCGGCGCCGTACTGTGGCGTCTCGAGAACGATCCGCGGATCGATCTGGCCGCCTTCGCGCCCCAGGACGTCGCCTTCGATGCGGACGGCCGGCTCGTCGTCGCGGCCGAGGCGATCAAGTCCGCCGAACCGGCCCGGCTGTGGACGTTCGATCTGAACGGCGGCGCGGCTGCCGCACCGCCCCCGCCCCCGACCGCGCCGCCGCCGCCGCCCGCGAACGGCGGTCCGTGCCGCGTCCAAGGCGACAAGACCGCGGCGCCGCGCGAGATCTGGCTCGGCGAGACCGTCACGGTGACGCTCTCGCTCCGGCGCGCCTGTCCGGACGCCAGCAGCGTGGCCGACATCGTCCTCGCCGTCGACGTATCGGGGTCGATGGGCGGCGTGAAGCAGACCGCAGCGGCCGACGCGGTCGAGGCGTTCGTCGGCGACATCGACCTCAGCCGGCACCGGATCGGCCTCGTGACGTTCAGCAACACGGCCCGGCTGCTCCACCCGCTTTCCAGCGACCCGGCGGTCGTGCGGGACGTGCCGGCCAGTTATGGCGCCGGCGGGGGCACGAACATCGCCGCCGCGTTGATCGCCGCGGATGCGCACCTGGCGGAGGCGGCCCGGCCCGAAGCGCGGCAGGTCATCGTCCTGTTCTCCGACGGCGGATCCGACCCCGATCAGGCGATGGCGGCGGCGCTGGCCGCCCGGCGCCGCGGCGTGCGGATCTTCACCGTCGGCGTCGAAGGCGCAGCGAACACGTTGCTGCTGCGGATCGCCGGCCGGGCGGAGCAGCACTACGGCAACCTGCGCCCACAGGACCTGCCGGCGCTCTACCGCCAGCTGGCCACGATCATCGCCTCCGGCGCCGGCGCGGCCGTGCTGGACGACACGCTGTCGCCGGACGTCGACCTCGTGCCGGCGACGTTCAACCGGCCGCCGCAGATCGCGTTCGGCGCAGGCTTGCGCTGGGGATTCGGCGCCGAGTTCGGCGCGCCCGTCACGCTGACCTATCAGGTCCGCCCGTTGCGGACCGGCCTCGTGCCGACGAACACGGCGGCCTGGTTCGACTACCTCGACGGCGACGGCGTCGTCCGCCGCTTCACCTACCCCGTGCCGGAGGTCCTCGTCCGCGCCCCGACCGCCACGCCGTCCGCGACGCCGACGGCGACGCCCACCCCGACGCCGACGGCCACGCCCCTCCCGCGGCCGATCTACCTGCCCATCGCGCTCCGCGAGGCCGCCTGCAAGCCGTCCGCCCGCCACGCCGACGTCGCGGTCGTCATCGATGCGTCCACCAGCATGCTCGAGCCGGCGCCGTCGGGCCGGACGAAGCTCGATGTCGCCCTCGATGGCGTCCGCGGCTTCCTGGACCGTCTCGACCTCGCACCGGGCGGCGGAGACCACGACCGCGCGGCCGTCATCGCGTTCAACGCCGCCGCGACGCTCCTCCAGCCGCTGACCGCCGACCGCGCCGCCCTCGACGGCGCCCTCGGCCGGGTGGCCGTCGCGCCGCAGACGTGCATCGTGTGCGGCGTCGAGACCGCGATCGACGCGCTGGCCGAAGCGCGGCGCGATGCGACCCACACGCCCGTCCTCGTCCTCCTCACGGACGGCCGCTCGAACCCGCGCCCGATCGCCGAGGCCGAGGTCGCGGCCGCGATGGCCCGCGCGCGCGGCATCGTCGTCTTCACGATCGCCCTGGGCGAAGACGTCGACGCCGAGGCGCTGCGGCGGATGGCGTCCGAACCCGCGTTCGCCTTCCGCGCCCCGACGGCCGACGACCTGGCGGCGATCTACGGCGCGGTGGCGGGGGCGATCCCGTGCCCGGCGGGGGCGTATTGGGGCGGGCGGTAGGGCGGTGAAGCCGGTGATGTGCGTGCGGCGATCGGGGCGCAGCAAGCAGCGCCCCTACGGCGACTCGAACACGACCGCCCGCTGACCCTGCCCCTGCCGCACGAGCTCCCCATCCGTCACCGGCAGCGGCTCCAGCGAGAACGCGTCGTACACGCCGACCGTCACGGTGTACGGCCCGGCGTGCCCGGCGGCCTCGGGCGGCAGCGGGATGCGGTGGCGGTCGCGGATGATCATCCCGGGGAGCCATTTCAGCGTCGGGATCGCGCCGAGGGCCGGGGTGCCGTCGTGCTGGGCGCGCCAGGAGGCGTCGGCGGCGGCGGCTTGGACGCTGACGGTGTAGTCGGAGGCGAACGCGCGGGCGTCGGCTTGCCAGGTGAGGTCGACGACGAGGGCGGTGGGGGTGCGGTGGACGGTGGAGTGGAGGAGGGACAGTGCGTTGGCGAACGGGATCGCCGGGGCCTCAGCTGGTGGTCCAGCCGCCTTCGCGATCGCTCGGACGAGCGCTTCGTCCACGATCCACAGCCGTGCTGCGGTCCCATCGACGATGACGCCACTGTCGGCCGGCCGAAGCAGATTCGGCGAGCGCAGCGAATCACCTACGAAGTAGCGGACGCTCCCGATAGCGAGACGCTGCGGGCCGTCGGGTGTCATCCGGTAGAGGCCGACGTCAGCTGCCAGCCGGTGCGACAGGTCGATACCGCGAAAGGGCGCAAGCGGCAGGCGCACGACGTACGCCGACATCCCTGCGTCGTCGCCGAGCGCCTCGTCACCCAACGGGCGATCCGCCTGGCCCGCCACGACGCCCGCATCGAGGTCCACGAGCTGGGCGAACGCGACGACGCCGTCCGACGGGCGCTTCTCGTACGACATGATCACCAGGTAGATGTCCAGGCCGACAGGTCCGGGTTCGATATCACCTTCTACCAACTGCCACGATTCCTCCGCCGTTTCGAAGTCCGCGTTCCGGAGCCCCGGGTAGCGGTCATCTGTGACGCACCTTAGGCGTGGGAGCGATCCTGGACGGTGCAGCCAAAACGGGGTGCCGGAGAGGCCCTCTAGGGCGATGTCCGCATCGATGACCTCGCGCGGCCGGTTCGTCGCCACGGTCGAGCCTCCGACCGCAGCGGCGGTGACCTGTGTGCGCCACGTCTCGCCGATCGGATCGCCCGTGGCGAAGTCCGGGTGCACATAGACGATCGGCGCGCCCGATGCCGTGACGTACGGCGTGTCGGCCCTCGAGCCGGCGTCGGCTGGCGACCGCCGACCCATCAGCCACAGCGGCGTGACGTAGTGCCAGCTGGCGAGTACGGTCGTGCTGGCGGGTAGACAGTCGGGGTCGGTGGCGAGGCGGGTGACCGAGGACAGGTCCGGCACGGCAGTTCGGGCGAGGAGCGGGGCGCGGCCGCGCATGGGGAGGGCGAAGGCGAAGGTTGCGGCGAGGATGAGGGTGGCGGTGGCCAGGGGCATGGTGCGGTCCGCGAGACGCGCGGGGGCCGGCGGCCTAAGGCCCTCTCCCCCCGACCCCCTCCCCCAATGCTGGGGGAGGGGGAGGAATCTGAGCAGACGAAGTAGGACTCCCGCAGCGGTTCCGGCGATGATCGCCAGGGCGATGTAAGCCGGGAGGAGGTACTCCATCGTCTGCGGCGCGCGATACGTGATGGCCAGCCAGCTGACGATGAGCGCCGTGCCGAGGAGGGCAACCGCCTCGGCGCGGCGGCGGGCGAGGAGCCAGATCGTGCCGATGGCGATCAGCGCGAGGGCGAGCGGCGTGAACTGGAGTTGGAGGATGTTCGCCAGCACGAGCAGGCGGTCGCCCAAGTCCCGCGCCCCGGTGATCGCCAGCATGTCGCCGCGGAACCCGGCGGCGGTGACGTGGCGCCAGACGCCGCCGATCGTTGCGAGGTCTCTCGGGGCGAGCGGGGCGCCTTGGGCGGCGCGGATCGGCAGGTAGGCCAGCGGGAGGAGGCCGACGAGGGCGGCGGCGAGGCACTGCGCGATGAGGCGCGCATCTCGCAGCACGGCTCGGCGGCGGGCGATGATCGCGATGCCGAGGGGAAGCGCGAGGGCGGCGAGCGTCGGATGGTGGCCGGCGGCCAGCGCGCCAACGAAGCACAACGCGACGAGCGTCCTGTTCCCCCCAACCCGTGATACTCCCCCTCCCCCAGACTTGGGGGAGGGGGTCGGGGGGTGAGGGCTGTCTTCGGTCGCGGGGAGAGGGCCGTAGGCCGTCGGTGGGTTCGATCCTCGTTCGCCCAGCCACGACAGCGCCAACCCCAACACCACCGCCGTAAACAACCCCGTCCCCATCCGTATATTCGCCACCAACGCCTGCGCCGCGAACGTCGGCGAGAACGCGAGCAGCACCGCCGCTACCGCCCCCGCCACCCACGTCCCCCCCACCCGTGCCGCCGTCCGCGCCACGACGGCCAGCGTCGCGACAGCGAGGACCATCGAGAACGCGTTGACGGCCCACGGCCAGCCAAAGTCGGCCGAAGCCGCCAGGACGAGGCGCCCGAACAGATGCGCGGCCATCGTGTAGAGCGGGTAGCCGGGCGGGTGGGCAACGCCGAGGTCGCGCGCGACGAGCTGGAACTCGCCGCTGTCGGCGGGTTGGGCGCCTGTGGGGACGGCAGCAAGGCCGATGGCCAGGAGCGTCAACCAGAACGCTGACCGAGCCGTCTGGGTCGCGACGCTCTTCACGACTGGAACGCTGGGGATGCGCGCTACGCGCTGTACCCCTCGAGCAGCTCGGTGATCGTCCGCATGAAGGGATCGGCCGTGCCGCCGTCCAGGATCCGGTGGTCGAACGTCAGCGCCAGGTACATCATCGGGCGGATCGCGATCTGATCGCCGTGCTTCGTTTCGATGACGACGACGCGCTTCTTGATCGCGCCCGTGCCGAGGATCGCGCACTGCGGCTGGTTGATCACCGGCGTCCCGAACAGGCTGCCGAGCGTGCCGTAGTTCGTGATCGTGAACGTCCCGCCCTGGATGTCGTCCGGCTTGAGGGCGCCGTCGCGGGCGCGCTTGGCCAGGTCGTCGATGTCGGCGGCTAGGCCGACGAGGCTCTTCGTGCTGGCCTGCTTGATGACCGGCACGATCAGCCCGTTCGGGATCGCCACCGCCATGCCGATGTTCACGTCCCGGTGGATCCGCACGCCCTCGTCCGTCCAGGCGCTGTTCACCAGCGGGTGCTTCACGAGCGCCTTGGCCACGCAATCGACGATGATCGCCGTGATCGTCAGCCGGCCGCCGCGGGCGGCGACGGCGTCCTTCTGCGCCTTGTACGCCGCCATCGCCGCACTCATGTCCACTTCGTGGATCGTCGCGACGTGCGGCGAGGTCTGGATGCTCTTCACCATGTGGTCGGCGATGATCCGACGCATCCGCGTGAGCGGCATGACCTCGCCGATGAAGTCCGCCGGGTTCGTGCTGGCGGGCGCCGTGGCGGGCGCGGGCGACGTCGCCGGCGCGCCGGCCGGGGCCGGGGCCGGTGCGGTCGGCACGGTCGGCACGGTCGGTTCCGTCGGTTCCGTCGGTTCCGTCGGCACGATCGGCGCGGCGGACACGATGGGCGCCGGCGCCGGCATCGCCGCAGCGGCCGCAGCCATCGCCGCCGCCATGCCGCCGGCGGCCACGAACCGCTCGACGTCGCGCGCCGTGATCCGACCGTCCTGGCCCGTGCCGGCGACGTAGCGCAGGTCAACGCCCTGCTCGGCGGCGGCGCGGGCCACGCGGGGGCTGATGAAGCCGATGTTGCGGCTGAGGTCGAGCGGGGCGACGGGCGCGGATGGCGTCGTCGCCGCGAGGGCCGATGTCGATGCGGCCGACGCATCGTCCAATGCTGCGGCGCCCGCATCGTCCGAGACATCGGCCGCCGCGGCGACCGCCCGCTCGACGTCCTCGCGCCGCACCTGTCCGCCCGGCCCGGTGCCGCTCAGCGTGGCCGGGTCGATGCCGTGATCGGCTGCCATGCGCGCCGCGACGGGCGAGACGCGGGCCGGGGCCGACGGATCCGTCGCCGTGGCCGGGGTGGCCGCGGGCGCGGGAGACGCCGCCGCGTCCGCCATCGTCGCGCCCGGCCCACCGGCCGCCGCCGCTTCCGATGCCGCTTCCGCCGCCGCCTCGCCCGCCACGCCGATGATCGCCAGCACCGCGCCGACCTTCACGACATCGCCCTCCGCCGCCACGATCCGGAGCACCGTGCCCGCTTCCGATGCCGTGACCTCGGTGTCCACCTTGTCCGTGATCACCTCCAGCAGCGGCTCGTACTTGGCCACCGCGTCGCCGACCTGCTTGAGCCAACGGCCGACGGTGCCTTCGTGGACGCTTTCGCCGAGCTGCGGCATTCGGACTTCGGTGGCCATGTGAATCGTCTCCTCGAGCACGGTGGCACAGGTTGTGACGGACCGGGATGTGGGGCCAACAAGGGCACGGCACGCCGTGCCCTCGATGCGAACCCAATCGACACGCCCTCCGCTAGCCCTCTACGCCCGCGAACCGCGCCGCAACCGCCGCCCAGTCGATGACGTTCCACCACGCGGTCAGGTAGTCCGCGCGGCGGTTCTGGTAGTGGAGGTAGTAGGCGTGCTCCCAGACATCGATGCCGAGGAGCGGCGTGTGGCCCTGCATGAGCGGGCTGTCCTGGTTGGCCGTCGAGTAGAGGTGGAGCATGCCGGACTCGTCGGCCACCAGCCACGTCCAGCCGCTGCCGAAGCGGCCGATGCCGCCGGCGTTGACCTTCTCCTTGAGCGCGTCGAACGAGCCGAACGCCCCGTCGATCGCCGCCGCCAAAGCGCCCGATGGAGCGCCGCCGCCGTTCGGGCCCATGATCGACCAGAAGAGCGAGTGGTTGTGGTGGCCGCCGCCGTTGTTGCGGACCGCCGTCCGGATGTCCTCCGGCACGTCGTCGATCCGCCGGAGCAGCTCCTCGAGCGTCCAGGACGCCAGGTCGGGGTGCTTTTCCAGCGCGGCATTCAGGTTTGTCACGTAGGCCTGGTGATGCTTGCCGTGGTGGATCTCCATCGTCCGCGCGTCGATGTGCGGCTCGAGGGCATCGTGGTCGTAGGGCAGGGGCGGGAGGGTGTGGCTCATCGAGGGTGCTCCTATTGGGGTGGTGGGATATGGGCTTGGATTGGGGGATCGATCGGGGGATCACGGGGAATGAGGGGCTTCGGCGGGGCCGTCAGGCCGATTCGCTGACGGCCTCGATGAGCTCGTCGAAGTCGGGCAGGTCATCCGGGACCATCTCCTGGATGAAGCTGATGCGGCCTTCCGGATCGATCACGAAGTTCGCGCGGCCGTGGTAGCCGTAGTCGTCGAGGTACACGCCGTAGCGGATGCCGACCTCACCCTTGGGATGGAAGTCTGCCAGGAGCGGGTAGGTGATGCCCACCTTCTTGGCGAACGCGGCGTGGCAGCGCTTGCTGTCGACGCTGATCCCGAGGATCTGGGCGTCGAGCTTTTCGAACTTGGCCAGGTTGTCCACGAAGCACGCGTGCTCTTCCGTGCATACACCGCTGAAGTCGAGCGGGTAGAAGGCGAGCACGACGACCTGACCGCGGTAGTCGCTCAGGCGGTGCGTCTCTCCGGCGCCGTCGACGAGTTCGAAGTCAGGGGCGCGGTCCGTGACGGAAAGGTTCGTCATCAGCGTTCCTTGGGGGCACTGGGTGCAGCCATCGGCCGCGGCAAACGTGCCGGCGCCAACGGGCCACGCCGAGCGCCGGGGCATTCTAGTACAGCGCACCCCCGGCGGGGCGGCCATTGTAGAAATCGCCTCTGGGGGAGTCAAGGCCGTTTGCAGAGGTAACGGCGGCGGCGACGCCGGCCCCGGCGGGGCGCGGCCAAACGGGCGAGCGATTCGTCACCGCAGGCCGTATCGCAGCCGTTCACGGGGCGTTAATCAGAGCAGCCCGCAGGCCGTCACGCCTGCGTGGCAGTCGTTTACGTTGGTTGGACGTTGCGCATCTTGTATGCATTGAGCTTGAGTCGCGGGGTTGCCCGGGACGCGCAGATGGAGGTCGGTTCGCCATGACGAAGAATCGGGTCGCGATCCAGTTCGCACTCGCCGCTGTGATCGCGTTGGCGTTGGGTGCCTGGTTGGGCGATACGGCCCCCGTGCAGGCACAGATGGCGCCGACGACCGACAAGTCGGCCGAGGTGCAGCCGGCGGCGGATGCGGCCGAGCCCAACTCGACGCAGCGGGTCCAGCAATCGGGCGGCCCCGACGCCTTCGGCTACCGCTACCAGGACACGAACCCCGTGACCGGCGGCTGCAGCTTCAACTTCATCAACATCGCGTCCAGCGGCATCTCGGCCGGCACGGGTGACGACTCGCAGTTCTCCGTCCCGATCGGCTTCAACTTCACGTACTACGGTTCGGTGTTCAGCACGGCGACGATCTCGACGAACGGGTTCGTCGCCTTCGGCACAGGCAGTGGCAGCTTCAGCAACTCATGCCCGCAGCCGATTTCCCTGAACGACCTGCAGCTCAGCCCGTTCTGGGACGACGGCTACGTCTTCGCACCGTCGTCGCTGCTCTACCAGACCACCGGCGTCGCACCGAACCGGATCTTCGTCATCCAGTGGAACAACACCTCGTTCTGCTGCTCGGCGCCGCCGCCGGGCATGACCTACCAGGTCCAGCTCATGGAGACGAGCAACATCATCGCCTTCATGTACCTGGACGTGCAGGCCAGCACGCGCACGATGGGCGACTCGGCGACGATCGGCATCGATGGTCCCGGCGCGACGAACTTCCTCTCCTACTCCTGCAACCCCGTCGGCGGCTCGCTCGCCAACGGCCGGGGCATCTTCTTCTTCCCGCCGGGCGTCAGCGCCTGCGCCGTGCAGTCCGGCGCGGATCTGTTCCTCACGAAGACCGACTCCGTCGACCCGGTGATCGCCGGCAACAACTTCACCTACAACCTGACTTCGACGAACAACGGCCCGGGGACGGCCACCGACGTTCGCATCGCCGACACGCTGCCGGCCGGCGTGCAGTTCGTGTCGGCCACCCCGAGCGCCGGCGGCAGCTGCGTCGTGCCGGCGGTGGGCAGCAGCGGCGGCACGGTCACGTGCACGTGGCTCGGCGCGACGGGCACCGGGGCCGCGAGCGCGCGCAGCGTGAGCATCGTCGTCACCGTTCCGATCACGACGGCGTGCTCGCCCGCGATCTGCCCCGGCAGCCCGGGCACGAACATCTCCAACACGGGCACGACGACATCGGCGACGACCGACCCGTCGCTCGGCAACAACAGCGCCACGCAGCTGACGAACGTCCGCGCGGGCGCGGATGTCGAGATCACGGATCCGACGGTGACGCACCTCATCGCATCGGCGCTGGCGGCGATGTCGGCCGCGCCGGTCGACGGCGCAGCGGACGCCGGGACGCAGGACGCACCGGCGTGGAACGCGGTGGACGGCGCGCTGGCGCCGCAGCAGGACAACGCGGAGTGCGTCGGCGTCGGTGACTTCCTCATCGTGACGCAGAGCTTCAGCAACACCGGCCCGCTGGCGTTCACGCCGCAGCGGGACAACCCCGGACCGGAGTGGGAGTCGATCCTGCCGGGCAGCGTCATCGGCCTCGATTGCCGCGTGCTCGACGGCGGCGGGACGTGCACATCCACGGCCACGCAGATGACGTGGGACGGCACGATCGCCGTCGGCGCGAGCGTGACGGTCCAGTTCTCTCTGCGCATCAAGGGCGCGATCCCGACCGGGACGATCATCCCGATCGTTGGCACGGTGCACTACGACGGCTTCAACATCGGCCAGAACACGTTCAGCCGCTCGAGCGGTGTGGTCGAGGTGCTGATGGACTGCCCGTCCGTCATCGACCCGAACACGCAGCTGAGCAACCAGGTCCACCTGCCGATCCTGAACTTCCTCGGCCAGGACGACGTCTGCGAGAGCTGGATCGAGGTCCAGAACCTGGGCTGCATTAACGCCAAGGCGGCGCTCGTGACGTGGGGCGAGCCGGGCTTCTGCCCGCCGCAGGCGGCGGGGCCGTTGAAGGTGGAGTGCACGGGCCTCTTGAAGCCGGGCAGCAGCTGGAACCTGTACGGCGCCCAGGTGCCGACGGGCTCGAAGTCCGGCATCCTGTTCAAGCTCTCGGCGCGGCAGCTGTCCGAGGACGGGATCGACGTGATCCCGGAGGACGACATCACGGGCGACTACGTCTGCGAGGTCCTGTTCTTCAACGTCGTGGGCGACGCGGACGATTACCGCCGCTTCAAGAAGGCGTACGACGAGGGGCTGATCTTCGACGGGATCGACATGTCGCGCGCGGCGCCGCAGGACGGTGCGCTGGCGGTGGACGTGCACCGGACGTGCCCGGGCGATGTGACGCCGGGTGTGGACGTGACGAGCAAGTACAACGGGATCGCGGGCACGCACCTTGGCGTGTACGACGCCGTGTACGGCGGGTACGGGTTCTACGTGCCGCTGGTGTACGCCAGCAAGGCCGGCTACAACTCGATGATCTACATCCAGAACGGCGGGCTGATGTGCTCGTCGATCGAGATCTGGTTCCAGCAGCAGGAGGACTGCCTGCGGGCGGTGATCTGCGACATCGCGACGCTCGCCCCGGGCGAGACGTACCAGCTGGACGCGAACGACTGCGTCGGGCCGGACTTCCAGGGCAGCGCGTGGATCCGGTCGACGCAGCGGATGGGGATCGTGGTGGACATCATCGGGCACGACCTGCTGATGACGTACGTTGGCGAGCCGGCGGAGATCAACTACACGTTCGACCCGCGCAAGGCCGTGTACACGGGCGGCAACCAGGTGGGCTTCGCGCCGCTGGTGTACAGCGAGTACCAGGGCTGGGACAGCGCGATCCAGGTGCAGAACCTGAGCCCGGTGGTGGCGGCCAAGGTGAAGGTGTACTTCCTGGACCGCGGCGGGGACATCATCACGACGCTCATCGACTGGGTCTGCCCGCGCGGGAGCCAGACGTTCTTCCTGCCGCTGGTGGCGGCGCTGCCGGGGAACTGGGTGGGATCGGCGCGGGTGGAGAGCCAGGAGTGGATCTCGCCGGGGAACCCGAACGTGCTGGCGCCGAACGTGGTGGCAGTGGCGACGCTGATCGAGTACTCGGACGCGGCGCGGACGGCGGCGACCCAGGGCATCGCGTACAACCTGCTGCCGGAGCACAAGATCTTCGACTGGCAGATCGGCGAGCGTTCGGGCGGGAACTTCGAGGCGGGCGTGGGCCTGATCGCGATCCCGAGCCTGCTGAAGGACCTTGGCAGCTCGCAGATGACCAGTGAGATCGCGATCGCGAACGTGGTGCCGAAGCCGGGCTTCACGGACTTGGTGATCTACGTGTACGACCAGAACGGCTTGATCGACTACATCTGCCAGAAGCTGAACGAGAAGCAGGTGGAGTACATCGACCTGCAGACGTGGGGCTGGATCAACAACGGGTTCAAGGGCAGCGCGGTGATCAGCGCGTGGTTCTGGGAGCACGACGTGTTCGACGGGACGGGCTTCTTCCTGCGCAACCTCGTGGGCCTCGGGGCCGTGGCGATCGAGCGCAAGGGCGCGCGGCTCGGCGAGGACGTGCCGGGCGACGAGGCGGCGGGGGAGCGCGGGATTCCGTTCGAGAGCACGTACGACGAAGACGGGAACCCGCTGTTCGAGTACTGCTTCATGGGCCCGCTGCCGCTGTGCCCGGGGTTCGTGGACAATCGGCCGGTGGCGTGCGAGGTGAAGCAGCAGAGCTTCGCGTGCGACAACTGCCCGGTGGCGATCCCGGCGTTCGGCGTGGCGCCGGACGCGCTGGTGACGGTGTCGGGAGCGGCGCAGTGCGAGGTGGCGGACGTGAACATCACGCTGGACATCCTGCACACGTGGAACAGCGACATCACGATCGACGTGTCGAGCCCGACGGTGGCGGACGTGGTGCTGGCGGGCCGGATCTGCGGCGCGGACGACAACATGCAGGCGGTGGTGGACTCGGACGCGGCGGCGCCGATGGGATCGGCGTGCCCGCCGACGGGGTTCGAGCACTACACGCCGGGCGGTACGGGCGCGACGCCGGACGGGCTTGACGCGTTCGACCGCAAGAACCCGGACGGGACGTGGATCCTGAGCGTGAACGACCAGGTCGGCGGCGACGCCGGGTCGGTGCGCGGCTGGTCCGTGGACATCACGTACCGCTAGTCGTCCACGTCGGATCGAAGCTCGCATCGGACGGTCCTCGTTCGATGTGACGCGAAACGAATACGGCGCTCGCGGCGCCCGGTGCGGCTTCGGCTGCGCCGGGCGCCGTTCCTTGTTCGCACGGCAGGCACAGCAGGACCGGCGCGAAGGATCGGCCCCGGATCGCCGCACGATGTCGCCCGCCACACTCACCGGGCGCCCAAACGTTAAGGGATCTTGCCGCGCTATCCGGTATCTCGCGCCGTTCGGACACGTTTGAACCAGCGATCCCGCGCAGGCCATTCCGGCCTGCGCCGCTTGTGTGTTCCATCCGGGCCTCGTCCGCCGGCCTCGCAAGGTTGTCGCCCCATGATCTCGAAGCGCCACGCCCTCATCGCAGGCCTCGCCATGCTGGTCGTTGCCTTGGCGAGCCGCGCCTCCACCGGCGTGCAGGCCGTCACGGGCGACCTGTTCTTCTCGGAGTACATCGAGGGCTCGTCGTTCAACAAGGCGATCGAGATCTACAACGGCACCGGCGCGAGCGTGAACCTCGGCACGGGCAACTACGTCCTCGAGCTCTACTCCAACGGATCACCCACCGTCTCGCAATCGGTGGCTCTGACCGGCGTCATCGCCAACCTCGACGTGTTCGTTGCCGCCCATGGGAGCGCGAACGCGACGATCCTGGCGCAGGCAGACCTGACGAACAATGCCGTCATCAACTGGAACGGTGACGATGCGGTGGTGCTCCGCAAGAGCGGTACCGGTGGGCCGATCGTCGACGTTCTCGGCCAGGTGGGCTTTGACCCCGGGACGGAGTGGGGCACCGGCTTGGCGAGCACGGCGGACAACACCCTGACTCGGAAGGCGGCGATTTGCCAGGGCGACACGAACCCGAGCGATGTCTTCACCCCGGCCACCGAGTGGGACGGATTCGCGGTGGATACGTTCACCTTCCTTGGCGCACACACCGCCAACTGCGACCCGACCGCTACCCCAACGAACATCCCCACCAACACACCCACCGACATTCCCACCAACACCCCAACAAACACGCCCACGAACACACCCACCGACACGCCCACCAACACCCCAACGAACACCCTGACGCCCACCCCGTCCAACACCCCGACCAACACGCCGACGAACACACCATCCAACACGCCGACAAACACCCCCACCAACGCCCCCCTGGCCGCGGACCCCGCCCTGACGTCCAAGGTGGACTCGCCCGACCCGGTGATCGCTGGCAACAACCTCACCTGGGTGATCAACGGCATCAACAACGGCCCGGGCACCGCCAACGGCGTGACGGTGGCCGACACGCTGCCCCCGGGCACGACGCTCGTCTCGGCCGTGCCGTCGGCAGGGTCGTGCAGCGGCACGGCGACGGTCACGTGCGTCATCGGTAGCATCGGCAACGGCGGGACGTTCAGCGTGACGATCGTCGTCACGGTGGCGGCCGGTGCGGCCAGCGGCTCGGTCCTCTCGAACACGGCCACGGTCACGTCGTCGACGACGGACGCGAACCCGTCCAACAACGCGGCGACGGCGACGACGACGGTCGCGACCTCGGCCGACCTCAGCACGACGAAGACAGACAGCCCGGACCCGGTGATCGCCGGCAACAACCTGACGTACAGCATCGTCGCGACGAACAACGGGCCGTCGGACGCGCAGACCGTCACGATCGGCGACCCGCTGCCGGCCGGCACGACGTTCGTGTCCGCCAGCGCCAGCGTGGGCGGCGTGCTGACGACGCCGTCCGTCGGATCGAACGGCATCGTGACCTCCGTCTGGAGCGGCGCGACCGCGCCCACCGTCCAGCGCACGCTGTCCATCACCGTTCGCGTCCTGCCCAGCGTCGCCAACGGCGCCGTCCTCTCCAACGTCGCCACCGCGTCGTCGACGACGAGCGATCCGACGCCGACGAACAACGCCGCCACGGCCACGACGACGGTGAACACGCAGGCCGACGTCGCCGTCACCAAGAACGACGTCCCCGACCCCGTCCTGGCCGGCAACAACCTCACCTACACGATCGTGGCGACGAACAACGGCCCGTCCGACGCGCAGGCGCTCACCATCGCCGACACCGTGCCCGCCAACACGACGTTCTTCTCGGCCACGCCGAGCGCCGGCGGCCTCTGCACGACGCCGTCCGTCGGCGGGACCGGGCTCGTGAGCTGCACGTGGGCCGGCGCGACGATTCCGCTGGCCCAGCGAACGCTTACGCTCCTTGTCTTCGTCACGCCCGGAACGCCGCTCGGCACGATCCTCACGAACACGGCCGCCGCGTCGACGACGACGAGCGATCCCACGCCCGCGAACAACAGCGCCACCGCCACGACGACGGTCAGCACCCAGGCCGACCTCCTCACCGTCAAGATCGACACGCCCGACCCCGTCGTCGCCGGCAACAACCTCACCTACAACATCACGATCACGAACAACGGCCCGTCCGACGCCCAGAACGTCGCGGTCAGCGACCTCCTCCCTGCGGGCACGACGTTCATCTCCGCCACGCCGAGCGCCGGCGGCCTCTGCACGACGCCGGCCGTCGGCGGCACGGGCACGGTCAGCTGCAGCTGGGCCGGTGGGACGGCGCCGGCCGGACAGCGCACGGTTGCCCTCGTCGTCCGCGTCCTGCCGAGCGTCGCCAGCGGCACGGTGCTGTCGAATACGGCCACCGCGACGACGACGACGACCGACCCGAACACGCTGAACAACAGCGCCACGGCGACGACGAGCGTCATCACGCAGGCGGATCTGGCGGCGACGAAGACCGACGCGCCCGACCCGGCGATCGCCGGCAACAACGTCACGTACGTGGTCAACAGCACGAACAACGGCCCGTCCGACGCCCAGACCGTCGTCATCGCCGACACGATCCCGGCGACGACGCGCTTCCTGTCCGCCACGCCGAGCGCCGGCGGCAGCTGCACCGTGCCGGCCGTGAACGGCAGTGGCACCGTGAGCTGCAGCTGGGCCGGCGCGACCATCCCGACCGCCGTCCGCTCCGTCATGATCGTCGTCCGCATCTGCGCCGACGTCCTGTGCAACGCCGTCGTCAGCAACACCGCCTCGACATCGTCCGGCACGACCGACCCGAGCGTCGGCAACAACAGCGCCGTCGCCGGCACGACGGCGCAGGCGCAAGCGGACACCGCCATCACGCTCGGCGACGCGCCCGATCCGGTGATCGCCGGCCAGAACGCGACGTACACCGCGGTCATCTCGAACAACGGTCCGTCGAACGCCGCGAACACCATCGCGACATTCATGCTCGACAGCCGCCTCGTCTTCGTCTCGGCCACGGTCGCACCCGCCGGCCCGACGTGCAGCGCGGCCGGCTCGACCGTCACGTGCACGCTCGGCGTCGTCGGCGCCGCCAACCAGTGCGCCACCGCCTTCCCGACGAGCTACACCGTCACGATCGTCGCGACCGTGCCGGACACCACGGCGTGCTCGCCCGCGGTCTGCCCCGGCAGCCCGGGCGTGCCGCTCTCGTCGTCCGCCGCGGTCACGAACGGCAACTGCCTGGCCGATCCGGTGCCGGGCAACAACAGCGCCGCCCAGACCACGGACGTCCGCGCCGGCGCCGACGTCGTCGTCGACGTGCCGCTCCTCACGCACCTCGTCGGATCGTTGATGGCGCAGGCGGTCGCCGCCTCAGACGATGTGGGCGACGGCGCCGATCGCGTGATCGTCGACGGATTCGCCACCGACTCCGACGCCCTCTTCGACGCTGCCCTCGCGCCGCAGCAGGACGACGACGCGTGCGTCGCCGTCGGCGACTACATCGTCGTCGAGCAGATGTTCGGCAACACCGGGCCGCTGGCGTTCACCCGGCAGCGGGACAATGCCGGGCCGGAGTGGGTGGCGGTGCTGCCGGGGACGGTCACGGGCCAGGCGTGCCGCGTGACGGCGGGCGGCGGCGTGTGCACTTCGACGCCGACGCAGATGACCTGGAACGGCGAGATCCCGGTCGGCGGCAGCGTCACGGTGGAGTACGCCGTGCGGATCGTGGGGGCCGTCCCGACGGGCACGGTCATCCCGTTCGACGGCACCGTGCACTACGACGGTTTCAACATCGGCCTGAACACCTTCAGCCGCACCAGCGCCGTGGCGGAGATCGCGCTGGACTGCCCGTCCATCATCGACCCGAACACGCAGCTCTCCAACCAGGTCCACATCCCGATCCTGAACTACATGGGCCAGGACGACGTCTGTTCCACGATGGTCCAGATCCAGAACATCGGCTGCCAGGTGGCCAAGGCCGCCCTGGTCTCGTGGGGCGAGCCCGGCTTCTGCCCGCCGCAGGCGGCCGGGCCGCTGAAGGTGGAGTGCACCGGCACCCTCAAGCCGGGCAGCAGCTGGATCATGATCGGCGCGCAGGTGCCGACGGGCTCGAAGGGCGGGATCGTGTTCAAGTTCTCGGGCCGGCAGCTGTCAGAGGACGGCATCGACGCCGGCGAGGACGACATCACGGCCGACTACATGTGCGAGCTCCTGTTCTTCAGCGTCGTCGGCGACGCCGACGATTACCGGCGCTTCAAGAAGGCGTACGACGAGGGGTTGATCTTCGACGGCATCGACCTGTCCCTGGCGGTGCCGGGCGACGGCGGGCTGGCGGTGGACGTCCACCGGACGTGCCCGGGCGATCAGACACCGGGCGTCGACGTGACCAGCAAGTACAACGGCATCGCGGGCACGCACCTGGGCGTGTACGACGACATATATGGCGGCTACGCGTTCTACGTGCCCCTCGTCTACGCCCAGAAGGCCGGCTACAACTCGGTCGTCTACATCCAGAACAGCGGGCTGATGTGCGCGTCGCTCGAGATCTGGTTCCAGCTGCAGGAGGACTGCCTGCGGGCGACGATCTGCGACATCGCGACCCTCGCGCCGGGCGAGACGTACCAGCTGGACGCCAGCGACTGCGTGGGGCCGGACTTCCAGGGCAGCGCCTGGATTCGGTCGACGCAGCGGATGGCCATCGCGGTCGATCTCATCGGCCATGACCTGCTCATGACGTACGTCGGCGAGCCGGCGGAGATCAACTACACGTTCGACCCGCGCAAGCCCGCGTTCACGGCCGGCAACCAGGTGGGCTTCGCGCCGCTGGTCTACAGCGAGTACCAGGGCTGGGATAGCGCGATCCAGGTGCAGAACCTGAGCCCGGTGGCGGCATCCAAGGTGAAGGTCTACTTCCTCGACCGCGGCGGCGACATCGTCACGACGCTGGTCGACTGGGTCTGCCCGCGCGGGAGCCAGACGTTTTTCCTGCCGCTCGTGGCGGCGCTGCCGGGGAACTGGGTGGGCTCGGCGCGCGTCGAGAGCCAGGAGTGGATCGCACCGGGCAGCTCGAACGTCCTGGCGCCCAACGTCGTGGCGGTGGCGACGCTGATCGAGTACTCGGACGCGGCGCGGACGACGGCCACGCAGGCCATGGCCTACAACCTGTTGCCGGAGCACAAGATCTTCGACTGGCAGATCGGCGAGCGCTCCGGCGGGAACTTCGAGACCGGCGTCGGTCTCGTCGCGATCCCGAGCCTGATCAAGGACCTCGGGACGACCGGCATCAGCAGCGAGGTCGTGATCGCCAACGTCGTGCCCAAGCCGGGCTTCACGGATCTGGTGGTCTACGTGTACGACCAGAACGGGCTGATCGACTACATCTGCCAGAAGCTGAACGAGAAGCAGGTGGAGTACATCGACCTGCAGACGTGGGGCTGGTTGAACAACGGCTTCAAGGGCAGCGCGGTGATCAGCGCCTGGTTCTGGGAGCACGACGTGTTCGACGGCACGGGCTTCTTCCTGCGCAACCTCGTCGGCCTCGGGGCGATGTCGATCGAGCGCAAGGGCGCGCGCATGGGGGAGGACGTGCCGGGCGACGAGGCGGCGGGTGATCGCGGGATCCCGTTCGAGAACACGTATGACGAGGACGGGAACCCGCTGTTCGAGTACTGCTTCATGGGCCCGCTGCCGCTGTGCCCCGGCTTCGTCGATGCCCGGCCGGTGGCGTGCGAGGTGCCCGCGGAGAGCTTCGCGTGCGCCAACTGCCCGGTCGCGATCCCGCCGGTCGGCCAGGCGCCGCCGGCGATCGTGAACGCGGTCGGCCGCGAGAACTGCGTCGTGGCGGACGTGAACGTCACGCTCGACATCCAGCACACCTGGAACCACGACCTCGTCGTCGACGTCGCCGGCCCCGGCGTGCCGAACGTGCGGCTCGTGAACCAGATCTGCGGCGCGGACGACAACATCCAGGCCATCCTCGACTCCGACGCGGCGACGGCCATCGGTTCCGTCTGCCCGCCCGCCGGCTTCCAGGCGGTCACGCCGGGCGGCGCGGGCACGGCGCCGGGCGCGCTGAACGCGTTCGACGGTCGGGACGCCACCGGGCAGTGGACGCTGCGCGTGAGCGATCTGGTCGCGCCGGACGGCGGCGTGGTGCGGGGGTGGTCGGTGGATATCACGTATCGGTAGCAGGCTCGTGGTCCGCGCGACCCCGCCCCAACTTCCGCCCCTGTCCGTATCTCCCCCCCTCACGTCGCGTTAATGTCCGGTGAGCCGCGCGGCATCGAGTCGCGCTGGTCTGCTGGCCTGTTGGCGCCGATCCCGTATGGGGGGACGTGGCGCCGTCCGGCACGAACTCCTTTTCACTGCCGTGGGGGATGGAACGCATGAGCCGTCGATTGCTGCTGTTCGCGCTGGTGGCGCTGGTCCTGATCGTGTGCGCCCGGCAAGAGCCGACGAGCGCCGCGACCCGGACGACGTTCAACAACCGGGCGACGTTCCAGGGAACGCTCTCGACGATCATCACGGACGACTACGGCGTGGCCTCCGGCTATCCGGCCGTGTTCACGATCTTCAACAACGTGAACATGAGCGCCGTCTTCAACCAGACGGACTACTTCACGACGGGCTTCGCCAACCACAACATCATCCAGCCCAACAACTACTGCGCCGGCTGCAACGGCTCGTACCGCCTCATCTTCACCTCGACCTCGGTCACCCAGGGCGGCGTCGGCGTGTTCGGCGTCGGGCTCGACATCCTGGGCAACTCGTCTTCGCTGCCCTACGTCGCGTTCGTCACGTACGGGGACAACACGACCGAGGACTTCCCGCTGCCGATCAACGCCAGCTTCTTCGGGATCACGTCGCCGCAGATGATCACCAGCATCCACATGGGCCTGGCCGGCGGCAACTCGACGCAGAGCGGCTCGTTCTTCATCGACAACCTGACGATCGGCAACGCCTCGGGCGCCCAGCCGACCACGCCGCCGACGAACACGGCCGTCCCCGGCGTCACGCCGACGGCGACGGCGACCATGTCCACCACGCCCTCCGACATGCGGATCCTCAAGACGGATTCCCCCGACCCGGTCGTCGCCGGCAGCAACATCGCCTACACCTTGCAGCTGACGAACATCGGCGGCTCGACGGCCACATCCGTGACGCTGGGCGACACGCTGCCGGCCAACACGCGCTTCGTCTCGCTGGCGAATCCCGGCTTCGGCTTCAGCTGCAGCACGCCGGCCGTGAACGGCACCGGTGCGGTGAGCTGCACCGGCGGCACCGTCGGCGCCGGCCAGACGGCCACCTTCACGCTGACCGTCCGGACGTGCCCCGAGACGACGTGCAACTCCATCATCTCGAACACGGCCACCACATCGGCCGCCAATGACTCCAACTCCGGCAACAACTCGGCCGTCTCGACGACGACCGTCCAGGCCCAGTCGAACACCGGCATCACGCTGACCGACGTGCCGGATCCGGTGATCGCCGGCCAGAATGTGACCTACACGTCCAGCGTCTCCAACGCCGGGCCGTCCAACGCGCTGAACACCATCGCAACGTACACGCTGGACAGCCGCCTCGCGTTCGTCTCGGCGACGGTCTCGCCCGCGGGTCCGATCTGCACCCCGTCCGGCTCGACGGTGACGTGCAACCTCGGGACGATGGGCGCCGCCAACCAGTGCGCCACGGCGTTCAACACGGCCTACACCATCACGATCGTCGCCACCGTGTCCAGCAACACGGCGTGCTCGCCGGCCATCTGCCCGGGCAGCCCCGGCGTGCCGCTTTCCTCCTCCGCCTCGGTCACGAACGGCAACTGCCTCGCCGACCCGGTCCCGGGCAACAACACGGCCGTCCAGGCGACGAACGTCCGCGCGGGCGCGGATGTCGAGATCACGGATCCGACGGTGACGCACCTCATCGCCTCGTCTTTGGCGGCGATGTCGGCCGCGCCGGTCGACGGCGCCGCGGACGCCGGGACGGAAGCCGCACCGGCGTGGAACGCGGTGGACGGCGCGCTGGCGCCGCAGCAGGACAACGCGGAGTGCGTCGGCGTCGGTGACTTCCTCATCGTGACGCAGAGCTTCAGCAACACCGGCCCGCGGGCGTTCACGCCGCAGCGGGACAACGGCGGACCGGAGTGGGAGTCGATCCTGCCGGGCAGCGTCGTCGGCCTGGACTGCCGCGTGCTCGACGGCGGCGGGACGTGCACGTCCACGAGCACGCAGATGACGTGGGACGGCACGATCGCGGTCGGCGCGAGCGTGACGGTCCAGTACTCGTTGCGCATCAAGGGCGCGATCCCGACCGGGACCGTCATCCCGATCGTCGGCACGGTGCACTACGACGGCTTCAACATCGGCGTGAACACGTTCAGCCGCTCGAGCGCGGCCGTGGAGATCGCGCTGGACTGCCCGTCCGTCATCGACCCGAACACGCAGCTGAGCAACCAGGTCCACCTGCCGATCCTGAACTTCCTCGGCCAGGACGACGTGTGCGAGAGCTGGATTGAGGTCCAGAACCTGGGCTGCATCAACGCCAAGGCGGCGCTGGTGACGTGGGGCGAGCCGGGCTTCTGCCCGCCGCAGGCGGCGGGGCCGTTGAAGGTGGAGTGCACAGGCCTCCTGAAGCCCGGCAGCAGCTGGAACCTGTACGGCGCCCAGGTGCCGACGGGCTCGAAGTCCGGCATCCTGTTCAAGCTCTCGGCGCGGCAGCTGTCCGAGGACGGGATCGACGTGATCCCGGAGGACGACATCACGGGCGACTACGTCTGCGAGGTCCTGTTCTTCAACGTCGTCGGCGACGCGGACGATTACCGCCGCTTCAAGAAGGCGTACGACGAGGGGCTGATCTTCGACGGGATCGACATGTCGCGCGCGGCACCGCAGGACGGGGCGCTGGCGGTGGACGTGCACCGGACGTGCCCGGGCGACGTGACGCCGGGTGTGGACGTGACGAGCAAGTACAACGGGATCGCGGGCACGCACCTTGGCGTGTACGACGCCGTGTACGGCGGGTACGGGTTCTACGTGCCGCTGGTGTACGCCAGCAAGGCCGGCTACAACTCGATGATCTACATCCAGAACGGCGGGCTGATGTGCTCGTCGATCGAGATCTGGTTCCAGCAGCAGGAGGACTGCCTGCGGGCGGTGATCTGCGACATCGCGACGCTGGCGCCGGGCGAGACGTACCAGCTGGACGCGAACGACTGCGTGGGCCCGGACTTCCAGGGCTCGGCGTGGATCCGGTCGACGCAACGGATGGGGATCGTGGTGGACCTGATCGGGCACGACCTGCTGATGACGTACGTGGGCGAGCCGGCGGAGATCAACTACACGTTCGACCCGCGCAAGGCCGTCTACACGGGCGGCAACCAGGTCGGGTTCGCGCCGCTGGTGTACAGCGAGTACCAGGGCTGGGACAGCGCGATCCAGGTGCAGAACCTGAGCCCGGTGGTGGCGGCCAAGGTGAAGGTGTACTTCCTCGACCGCGGCGGGGACATCATCACGACGCTCGTGGACTGGGTCTGCCCGCGCGGGAGCCAGACGTTCTTCCTGCCGCTGGTGGCGGCGCTGCCGGGGAACTGGGTGGGATCGGCGCGGGTGGAGAGCCAGGAGTGGATCTCGCCGGGGAACCCGAACGTGCTGGCGCCGAACGTGGTGGCAGTGGCGACGCTGATCGAGTACTCGGACGCGGCGCGGACGGCGGCGACGCAGGGCATCGCGTACAACCTGCTGCCGGAGCACAAGATCTTCGACTGGCAGATCGGCGAGCGGTCGGGCGGGAACTTCGAGGCGGGCGTGGGCCTGATCGCGATCCCGAGCCTGCTGAAGGACCTTGGCAGCTCGCAGATGACCAGCGAGATCGCGATCGCGAACGTGGTGCCGAAGCCGGGCTTCACGGACTTGGTGATCTACGTGTACGACCAGAACGGGTTGATCGACTACATCTGCCAGAAGCTGAACGAGAAGCAGGTGGAGTACATCGACCTGCAGACGTGGGGCTGGATCAACAACGGGTTCAAGGGCAGCGCGGTGATCAGCGCGTGGTTCTGGGAGCACGACGTGTTCGACGGGACGGGCTTCTTCCTGCGGAACCTGGTGGGCCTGGGTGCGATGGCGATCGAGCGGCGCGGGGCGCGGCTCGGCGAGGACGTGCCGGGCGACGAGGCGGCGGGGGAGCGCGGGATTCCGTTCGAGAGCACGTACGACGAAGACGGGAACCCGCTGTTCGAGTACTGCTTCATGGGCCCGCTGCCGCTGTGCCCGGGTTCGTGGACAACCGGCCGGTGGCGTGCGAGGTGAAGCAGCAGAGCTTCGCGTGCGACAACTGCCCGGTGGCGATCCCGGCGTTCGGCGTGGCGCCGGACGCGCTGGTGACGGTGTCGGGAGCGGCGCAGTGCGAGGTGGCGGACGTGAACATCACGCTGGACATCCTGCACACGTGGAACAGCGACATCACGATCGACGTGTCGAGCCCGACGGTGGCGGACGTGGTGCTGGCGGGCCGGATCTGCGGCGCGGACGACAACATGCAGGCGGTGGTGGACTCGGACGCGGCGGCGCCGATGGGATCGGCGTGCCCGCCGACGGGGTTCGAGCACTACACGCCGGGCGGTACGGGCGCGACGCCGGACGGGCTTGACGCGTTCGACCGCAAGAACCCGGACGGGACGTGGATCCTGAGCGTGAACGACCAGGTCGGCGGCGACGCCGGGTCGGTGCGCGGCTGGTCCGTGGACATCACGTACCGGTAGGTCGCTCGATCTTCGACGCGCACTCGGCGCCCGGTGCGGCTTCGGCCGTGCCGGGCGCCGTTCTTCGTGGTCGGGTGCGCTCGGTGCCCGTATCGTGTGCAGAAGATCGTGCGTTCAATACGATGCCATGCAAAGATTCGTCAATCTTCCGTCGGTAGATCGACCGACAACAGAGTAAGTGGTCAACGGCGACCGGCACCGAGTCCATTTGCCCAATTCCCGCGCTTCCACCGCCGCTCATCCATCTGCCAGGAGTTCGGCATGTCGCACCCACCGCTCTCACTCGTACGCGCCGCGCGCATCGTGGCGCTGGCCCTGCCGCTCGCCGCGCTGCTGATGATGTACATGGCCGTGACCGCCCATGCCGACGTGATCTGCGTCCCGAACGACGCCGTCGACGGCAGCTGCACCGCCGGTCAGTCCGAGGCCACGATCCAGGCGGCCATCAACGCCGCCGTGACGGGGGTCGACACCGTGCGGGTCGGACCGGGCACGTACAACGAGAACCTGACCCTCGGCAAGAACATCCCGCTGCTCGGCGCCCAGAACGGCGTGGCGGCCTGCGGGCGCGTGGCCAGCGAGTCGGTCATCACGGCAGCCAGCGGCGACCTGCTGACCCTCGTCGTCGGTTCCGCCGGCGCGCGGATCAACGGCTTCCACTTCTCCGGCGCCGCGCGCGGGATCACGTCCGGCAGCGGCCCGATCGACAACGTCGAGATTCGCAACAACCGATTCACCGGCTACACCGGCGCCGGCGTCTTCCTGAACGACCCGGGCATCGACATCACCGTCGACAACAACGAGCTCGACGGCGGCAGCAAGACCTCGGGCGGCGCCTCCTTCCACCTGGACACGGACGGCTTCGACGGCTTCCACTTCACGAACAACTGCGTGCGCAACGCCCCGCTCGGCCCGGGCTTCTTCACGGACGGCAACCGCAACGTCGGCCTGAGCGCTGGCCGCGGCCCGCTGTTTGACGGCAACCTGTTCGAGACCCACACGACGAACGTCGGGGTGAACATCGGCAGCCGCGCGGTCGAAGACGCCGTCTTCAGCAACAACACGTTCCGCTTGAACGGTTTCGACGGCCTGCAGGGCGGTCCGATCCGCACGACGTTCACCGCCAACACGTTCGACCGCAACGGACGCAACGGCTTGGTCATGACGTCCTTCGGCAACCAGACCGCCGGCCGCGGCTCCGCCGACGTCACGATCCTTCAGAACTGCTTCGTCAGCAACGGCCTCACGCCCCCGCCGCCGCCCGCGCCGACGCCGCCGGCCGGCGCCGGTCTCCGCTTCTCGGCCCAGCCCCAGAATCAGTCCAGCAACATCTTCAACAACAACGACTTCATCGGCAACCTGCCCGGCGCCATCAACACCGACACGGACCCGATCGACGGCACGAACAACTACTGGGGCGCGGCCGATGGACCCTCCGGCGTCGGCCCCGGCTCGGGCGACATCGTCAGCGGCCCGCCGACGCCCGGCACCGGCGTCATCACCTTCGCCCCGTTCAGCACGATCCCGCAGTCGTTCGCCGGCTCGCTGTGCAACCCGTTCACACCGACGCCCACGGCCACCGCCACCCCCACCGCCACGCCGACGAACACGCCCACGAACCCCCCGGCCACGCAGCGCCCGACGCCGACGCAAGTGCTCGTCGGCGGGGTAACGGTCGGGACGTTCGCGCCGGCGGTTGTGGCGGCTGTCACCAGCGGTGCGAGCGGTTCGCTTGCGCCGACCGTCCTCGGCGGGCTCGGGCTGCTGGTTGCGGCCGCGTTCGTGGTGGGCGTGCGGCGGCGGCGGGATCGGTAGCACGGGCATCGCCAGCAGAGTGGCGGGCTTCGGCCGGCGAATGCACGTCGAATCACGATGATCTGGCCGTAGATCACAGTGATCTGGGCGCAAGTCACGGTGATCTGGCCGTAGATCACCGTGATCGGAGGGCGAACAGCCGTGATTCGGGCCGCAACGCACCGGGACCTCGACGGCGGGACAACTCGCCGCTCGAACCCGTATCCTCGCCCGACCTGCCGCGTTATTTCTCGGGACGGAAAAGGGTGCCCTTCATGGCGCCCTCATTCCGCGCTCATCGTCTATGGGCGGGCGACCCATCCGTTAGTTGCCCGCTTCGATGTCAAGGAGCCAGTGACCGTGAACCACCTGCCTCTTCAAACGCACCCTGTGGATGCCCGCAACGCACTCGGCCTGCGCCGCCTGCTGCGGCCCATCCCCGGCCTCGTATCGGCCGCCGTCGTCCTCGTGCTCGCCGCGTCGAGCGGCCGGCCGGTCGCGGCGGAAGGGGCGGAGAACCTGCCAGCACCCGACGTCCAGGGCGCCGCGATCCTCACGAACCAGAACACCTTCAGGTCGAGCGCCGGCGGCTCGATGCCGGACGTCAGCCCCGACGGTGACGTGACGCTGGCGGTGCCGATGGGCGAGCAGCGCCTTGCCCAGGCGTTCTACCCCACGTGCCCGCTCAACCTCGAGGGCAGCGACTTCCCGGCCCTGGCGCCCGGCGACCACGTCATCGACACCGACGCGCTGACGATCGACGGCAAGCGGGTCACCACGGCGTTCCAGTCCGGCGGCATGGCGCTCTTCCCGTTCGCCACGATCACGGTCCCGGCCGGCGTGACGCTGCGCGCTGTCGGCAGCCTGCCGCTGGCGCTCCTGTCGCAAGGCCCGATCGTCATCGGCGGCACGATCCACGTCAACGGCGCCAACGCGACGCCGACGGCGCCGGGCTGTCAGGCCTTCACGCCCTCGCCGGGCGGCGCAGGCGGCGGCGCCGGTGGTCTTGGCGCGGCCAGCCCCGGCCAGGGTGGACCGGGCGGCGGGCCGGGCGGCGGTAGCGGCGGCATCCCGACGACGGGCGGCGGCGGCGGCGGTGGCTTCGGCGGCGCGGGCGGCACCGGCGGCGGCGGCGGCCGGCGGCGGGGCGTACGGCGACCTGTCGACCAACCTGCAGGGCGGCAGCGGCGGCGGTGGCGGGACGCGGAATTCGGGCTGCGCGGCGGCTTCCGGCGGCGGCGGTGGCGGCGGGCTGCTGCTTTCGAGCTCGACGACGATCACGATCAACGCGGGCGGCGCCGTCCAGGCCAACGGCGGCAACGGCGCGTTCAGCGACACCGGCGGCAGCGGCGGCGGCAGCGGCGGCGGCATCACGTTCATTGCCCAGCAGGTGACGAACGGCGGCGCGGTGAGCGCCAACGGCGGTTCGGGCGGTCCGGGC
Organism: Candidatus Avedoeria danica; assembly: GCA_016703025.1. Classification (NCBI taxonomy): domain Bacteria; kingdom Bacillati; phylum Chloroflexota; class Ardenticatenia; order Candidatus Epilineales; family Candidatus Epilineaceae; genus Candidatus Avedoeria; species Candidatus Avedoeria danica. Next base: position 2,430,266 of record JADJCV010000004.1, on the reverse strand, counting down.
GGTTGCTGCGGCGGCGGCGGCAGCGGCGCCGGTGGCCGGGTGCACATCTCGGCGTTCACGATCACGGCCGGGACGATCTCGGTTGCGGGCGGCGGTCCGACCTCGGGGAACCCCGGCGGCGCCGCTGGCGCGACCGGCGTCGTGACCCAGGACGCCATGGCGATGCTCTACAGCTGCCGCAGCGACATCCGCATCGAGAAGGCCTGCTACGCCCGCCCCAGCGAGGGCTCGCCGACGCAGGACGCCGACGTGGTCATCGCCGGCCAGCAGTGGATCTGTGACATTACGATCTCGCACGACTGGTTCCAGGAAGGGATCCTCAACGCCGCGCTCGGTGCCGACGGCACCGACGCCGACGGCACCGACTCGACGCAGCAGACGCTGCCCGGCACCTACCTCATCGACCTCAACGTGCGCGACACGTTCCCGGCCGGCGCCCGCTATGTGGCGAACACCGTGAACGAGGTCGACCGCGGCCTGGGCGCGCCCGCCGTCTGCACCGCGCCGCCGCTGAACGGCCCCGGCACGATCGACTGCAGCGGCATCGACGTGCCCTACGGCGGCGAGGCCACGTTCCAGCTGGCGTTCACGACGCGGCCCGACTTCGTGGCCACGAGCCCGATCGGCGAGTTGCCGATCAGCAACACCGCCTGCCTGGTGGGCGTGCTGCCGGTCTTCGACGTCGACGACCGCAACAACTGCGACGTCGAGACGGACCTCGTGAAGGACCTGGCGGACCTGCGGATCACGAAGTTCATCGAGAGCACGCACGACCCGATCCGGGCGGGCGAGGTCTTCACGTACACGATCTTCGTCGACAACCTCGGCCCGTCGGTGGCACGGAACGTGACGATCACGGACACGTTCCTTTCCAGCAACAGCGTGTCGATCCAGTCGTGCGCCTTCTCGGTGTCGCAAGGCGGCGGGGCGATCACGCAGTTCACGTGCACGACCGGCAACGTCGTCTCGACGCAGTTCGGCAGCGACATCGGGACGTTCAGCACGAACCGCCTCGACCCGGTCGGCGTCGTCGGCTCGCCGCCGCCGGTGGGCGGGCATCAGGGTCGCTGCGGGCATCGTTCCGTTTGGTGCTGCGGCAGGGCGGGCAGGTAACGAACACGGCGCGCGTGACGGCCCTGACGCCGGACCCTGACACGTCGGACAACTTCGTCACCGTGGACCGGCGGGCGATCTCGGTGGCGGACCTGTCCATCACGAAGGCGGCCACGGCCGAGGAGCAGCAGGTCAACCAGCCGGGGTTGATGTTCAACAATGCGATCTTCGGCCAGGTCTTCCCGACGGCGCCGAACTACTTCGCTTCGACGCGCGTCACGGCTGGACGGCGGATCCAGTACACCGTGACGGTGCGGAACAACGGGGTCTCGCCGGCGGAGAACGTCGTGCTGCACGACCGGCTGCCGGTCGGGGTGCAGATCTACCAGGGCAGCTTGGTGGCGACGTACGCCGGCACGCCGGTGCAAGGGGCCCCGGTGCCGCCCGCGGGCGCGAACTGCGACACCGGCACGCCGGGAGAAGTGACGGACGAGATCCGGTGCGGCATCGGGTCGCTGAACGTCGGCCAGTCGTACGCTCGTCTTCCAGGTCACGACGGACAGCGCGCTCGAGCCCGGTCTCGTGCTCGAGAACGACGCATGGACGCTGTCCGACACACTGGACGTGAACAACAGCAACAACTTCGCCTTCACGCAGAACACGGTGCTGGCGGCGGCGGACATGGGCGTAAACCCGACGGCCGTCGGCGAGGTCGTGACTTCCTACAACACCGCGCTGCACCAGTTCATCGTGACAGATACGGCCAACCAGGTGACGGCGGGCAAGATCCTGCGCTACCAGGCCCAGGTCCAGAACAACGGGCCGTCGGACGGCCGGAACGTGACGATCCAGGAGAACCTGCCCACAGCGCCGGTGCCTGGGCCGGTGACGTTCCTGCGCGCCGTCGGGGCTGACTGCCGGCCGGACGACGTGAACCAGCAGCTTCTGTTCTGCGACCTCGACGACATGGCGGCCGGGGCGCGCGAGACGTTCGACGTCTACGTGCTGGTCGACCCGTCGGTGCCGACCGGAACGAATCTGGCGACCACGTTCACGGCGCTGCAGAGCGGATCGAACACGGTTCCGCCAGGCCCGCCGCCGGCGATCCCGGGCGTGGAGCCGACGCGGCCGATCACGTGGGATCCGTGCTTGAATTGCGGTCCGGTGGGGGAGCATCAACGCGTTCTTCGCCAGCGCGACGGTGAACACGGTGGCGGACGTCTTCATCAACAAGGTGGACGTGCCGGCCGAACCGCGGCTGGACCGGCAGCAGGAGCCGGACCTGGCGATCGCCGGCAAGGAGCACCGCTACCTGATCACGATCGGCAACGACGGCCGAGCGTGGCGCTCCGGCGTCGGGGCGACGGACACGCTGGACCTGAAGCAGGCCGGGATCCTGGGCGAGCGCTTCCTGCGCTGCGAGCCGTTCGACCTGGACGACCAGGTCACGTGCGCCTTCGCGGCGTTGAACACGGTGACGCTGACGCACCTGCAGGTCGGCAACGAGAACGTCGTGCCGACGGCGGGGACCGGGACGCTCGTGCCGGGCAAGGCATACAGCTTCTACCTGATCACGCAGGTGGATCCGGCTACGTCCTGGACGGGACGGACCTGCTGGCGACGGACACGGCGAACATCACGACGACGACGACGGATCTGCGGACGCAGAACAACACGGACCGGCACGACACGCTGATCATCGCCGAGGCGGACCTGGCGATCACGAAGGCGGACGACGCGGCCGGGTTCCTGACGTGCGACCCCGTGGCGCCGGGCGGGACGATCACGTACGACCTGACGGTGACGAACAGCGGCCCATCCGACGCGGCCGACGTGTACGTCGTGGACCAGCTGCCGGTGAACTTCGTGGTCGTGGATCCGGCGCTGGTGGACGTGACGGTGTCGCGTGGCGCGGTGGTCGAGGTTCGCGACGACGGACAGATCACGATCCGCGTCGGGAACGACCCGAACAACCTGGGCGTGAACGAGCTCGGGCGGGTGAACGCCGGCAGCGCGCCGGTGACGATCCGGATCACGGTGACGGTGCGCCAGGACGCGGCATGCGGCCAGCAGGCGGCGAACGCGGCGCGGGTCGAGACGCGGCAGAACAACACGGCGTAGCCGCCGGCGCCGCAGCCGTTCCCGGGCGTGGACGGCGGACCTCGGACGCCGACGGTCGACCCGGTGTTGATCAACAACGCCGTGGTGGAGCGGACGACGATCGAGTGCCCGCGCATCCAGGTGGTCAAGACAGTGTCGTTCGACGGGAAGTGCCCGGGGGTGAACATCAACCCCGGCGTGTTCAACCAGACCGGGCAGGCGGTGACGTTCTGCTTCGAGGTGACGAACACCGGGACGACGTTCCTGGACGACATCTTCCTGACGGACACGCTGACGACGCGCGCGGCGGGCGCGACGGAGATCTACTCGACGACGATCACGAGCGGTGCGGACCCGAACATGCCGGTGAAGCCGGGTGAGACGGTGCTGCACAAAGGTGACGGTGCCGCACCTGTTGAAGGACTGGAGCTGCGGGATCGCGGACGACGTCGTCTCCGTGACAGGCAACCCGGTGAACTCGGGTCGGACGGACCTGCCGTGCCTGGAGGACGTGACGGACACGGACGCGGCGCGGATCAACGTGCCGTGCGCGGGCGTGGACTGGCGTCTGCAGCTGCCGATCCTGGCGAACGACACTGCGTGGCGTCGGTGGAAGTGCAGAACGTGGGCGACGCCGAGACGAAGGCGCTGATGGTGGTGTGGGGCACGCCGGGTGCGTGCCCGCCGCAGTCGGCGGGTCCGCTGAAGGTGGAGTGCACGGGTCTGATCGCACCGGGGAGCACGTGGCACTTCCGGGCGGACCAGATGCCGGTGGGCGCGAACAGCGCGGTGGTGTACTCGCTGTCGACGGACATCGTGACGGACTACCTGGGCCAGAAGCTGCGGTTCGCGGACCTGGCATGCCTGCGGATCTCGCAGAAGATCATCGGCAACCACGAGTGGTGGCTGCGGTTTCGACACGGCGTACCGGACGCAGGACAAGTTCTTCGGTGAGATCGAGCAGTCCGGTGCGCAGTTCACGCTGGACTTCAAGCTGCACCAGGGCGAGCCGCTGGCGGCGGTTGTGAACCGTGGCTGCCCGGATGCGGGCGACCCGAACGTGACGAGCTGGGCGGCGTACACCAGCGTGTCGTCGGACCAGGAGGTGCACGGGACCCGGTGTTCGGGGGTTACACGTACTACACGCCGCTGCTGTTCGCGAACAAGGGCGGACTGAACAGCATCATCCACATCCACAACTCGGGCGATGAGTGCAGCTCGATCGAGATCTGGCTGCGGACGCAGGACGTGTGCCTGCGGAACCAGATCGCGGACGTGCTGAACCTGGCGCCGGGCGAGACGGTGTCGTTCGACCCGAGCACGGCGGTGGGTCCGGACTGGCTGGGGAACGCGTGGATCGGCGCGTCGCAGCCTCTGGGGATCGTGGTGGACACCAAGGGTGCGAACCACTTCACGAGCTACAACGGGATCCCGGCGGACGTGTACAGCCTGGACTACAGCTACGGGGACGAGGTGAGCTTCGCGCCGCTGGTGTACTCGGAGTACCAGGGCTGGGACACGGCGCTGCAGGTGCAGAACATGAGCGCGGTGCACGCGGCCAAGGTGAAGGTGTACTTCCTGGACCGCGGCGGGGACATCATCACGACGCTGGTGGACTGGATCTGCGCCCGTGGCAGCCAGACGTACTTCCTGCCGGTGATCGGGAGCCTGCCGGGGAACTGGGTGGGCAGCGCGCGTGCGGAGAGCCAGGAGTGGATCAGCCCGGGGTCGTCGAACGTGCTTGCGGCGCCGATCAGCTCGGTGGTGACGCTGGAGAAGTGGTCGGACCCGGCGCGGACGACGCGGCGGGAGGCGATCGCGTACAACGGCCAGGGCGACTGCCTGCTGTACGACTGGCAGCTGGGCCACGGGGCGGGCGGGACGCAGAGCGGGTCGGCGGTGTTCGCGCTGCCGATGGTGGCGAAGGGGAACCGGGGCGTGACGACGGAGATCGCGATCACGAACCTGGTGCCGAAGCCGGGCTTCACGGACTTCGCGATCTTCGTGTACGACCAGAACCACCTGATCGACTACGTGTGCCAGAAGCTGAACGAGAAGCAGGTGGAGTACATCAACCTGGCGACGTGGGGTTGGATCGACAACGGGTTCTACGGCTCGGCGGTGGTGAGCGCGGTGTTCTGGGAGCACGACGTGTTCGACGGCCGCGGTGTGTTCGAGCGGAACCTGGTGGGCCTCGGTGCCGTGGGCGTGGAGCGGATCGGCGGCGTGCTCGGCGGGGCGGACGTGCCGGGCGACGAGTCGAAGGGCTGGGAAGCGTTCCCGATCTTCGACCACTTCAAGGCGCCGATCACGCCGAGCTGCCCGGGTGTGCCTGGGGGTTCGAGGGGCGGTAACGCGCCCGTTCGAACCTCGAGGTTGATGCTACGGGGCGGGCGATCCATCGGATCGCCCGCCCTTTGGTTTCGAACCACGGGCAGATCAACGCACGGACAGATCAACGGCTTCAGCCGTTGACCTGCCCTGCCCTCCCACACCATCCCCCCTTTTCGGTTGCCCCAATCAGCAATATTCCCTATACTCGCACTCGCAACGCGGTTGTCCAAACGTCGCAACCCCATCCCGCAACCGCCGTTCCCCTGCCCCTTACGCCACCCCCCAGCCCAACGAACGGCCCCGCCACCCGCCCGGCCGAGGAGCGTACCCGTGCCCGCACCCACCACGTCCGACGTCGTCGCCGAGCTGTCCGCCCAGCCCTACAAGTGGGGCTTCGTCACGGATATCGAAAGCGACACGATCCCGCCGGGTCTGAACGAGGACGTCATCCGCGGGATCTCGGCCAGGAAGGGCGAGCCGGAGTGGCTGCTGGAGTGGCGCCTCAAGGCCTATCGCCACTGGCTGACGATGGCCGAGCCGGACTGGCCGAACGTGGAGTGGGAGCGGCCGGACTACCAGGCGATCAGCTATTACGCGGCCCCGAAGAACTTCGACGATCGTCCGAAGAGCCTGGACGATGTCGATCCGAAGCTGCGCGAGACCTACACCAAGCTCGGGATCCCGCTCGAGGAGCAGTTGATCCTGGCGGGCGTGGCGGTCGACGCCGTGTTCGACAGCGTGTCGGTCGCGACGACGTTTAAGGACAAGCTGGCGAAGCAGGGAATCCTGTTCGGCTCGATGTCGGAGGCGGTGCGCGAGCATCCCGAACTGGTCAGGCGCTACCTCGGCACGGTGGTGCCGCCCACGGACAACTTCTTTGCGGCGCTGAACAGCGCGGTGTTCACCGACGGGTCGTTCGTGTACATCCCCAAGGGCGTGCGGTGTCCGCTTGAGCTGAGTACCTACTTCCGGATCAACGCGGCGGCCACGGGCCAGTTCGAGCGGACGCTGATCGTGGCGGAAGAAGGGTCGTACGTCAGCTACCTGGAGGGCTGCACGGCGCCGATGCGCGACGAGCATCAGCTGCACGCGGCGGTGGTCGAGCTCGTGGCGATGACGGATGCCGAGATCAAGTACTCGACGGTCCAGAACTGGTATCCGGGCGATGCCGATGGCGTCGGCGGGATCTACAACTTCGTCACCAAGCGCGGCAAGTGCCAGGGCGATCGGAGCAAGATCAGCTGGACGCAGGTCGAGACGGGCTCGGCGATCACGTGGAAGTACCCGAGCTGCATCCTGGTGGGCGACGACTCGGTCGGCGAGTTCTACTCGGTGGCCCTGACGAACAACCACCAGCAAGCCGACACCGGCACGAAGATGATCCACCTCGGGAAGCGAACGCGGAGCACGATCATCTCCAAGGGGATCTCGGCGGGCCGCGGGCAGAACACGTACCGCGGCCTGGTCCGGATGGCCAAGGGTGCCGAGGGGGCGCGGAACTACTCGCAGTGCGATTCGATGCTGATCGGCGACCGCTGCGGGGCGCATACGTTCCCGTACATCGAGGTCGGCAACCCGACGGCCAAGGTGGAGCACGAGGCGTCGACGAGCAAGATCGGCGAGGACCAGCTGTTCTACTGCGCCGCGCGGGGGATCAAGGAAGAGGACGCGATCTCAATGATCGTCAACGGGTTCTGCAAAGAGGTCTTCAAGGAGCTCCCGATGGAGTTCGCTGTGGAGGCGCAGAAGCTATTGGCGGTGAGCTTGAGGAGCGTCGGTTGCGTGGGACGTGGCGGGTCGGGAGGCGCCTTCCAAAGGCAGCGTCGGCTTGATGTGTCCGAGGTGCGCGCGGCTCAGAGGCCTTTTGCTCCAGGCCGTCCCGCCCCGACCCTGGTGAATCGAATGGCTCCATGCGGAGCTTCCACGGATAAGGACATCACCCATGCCCCTACTCGAGATCAAGAACTTGTGCGTCAGCGTCGATGACAAGCCCATCCTGCGCGGGGTCGACCTGACCGTGAACCCGGGCGAGGTGCGCGATCATGGGGCCGAACGGCAGCGGCAAGAGCACGCTGGCGCAGGTGCTGGCCGGGCACGACGCCTACACGATCACGGACGGCAGCGTGGCGTTCCGCGGCAAGGATCTGCTCGACCTCAGCGCGAGCGAGCGGGCGGGGGAAGGGCTGTTCCTGGCCTTCCAGTACCCGGTCGAGATCCCGGGCGTGTCGAACACGTACTTCCTGCGAGCCGCCTACAACGCGGTGCGCGAGTATCGCAACGCGAGCCGCCGCTCGACCCGGTGGCGTTCATCAACTACCTGAAGTCCAAGATGCACATCGTCGGGATGGACCAGGCGATGCTCAAGCGCTCGGTGAACGCCGGGTTCTCGGGCGGTGAGAAGAAGCGCAACGAGATCTTCCAACTGACGGTCCTCGAGCCCGTGTTGGCCGTGTTGGACGAGACGGACTCGGGCCTCGATATCGATGCGCTGCGGGTCGTGTCGGACGGCGTGAACGCGATGCGGTCGCCCGACCGCGCTTTCGTCGTCATCACGCACTACCAGCGCCTGCTGGAGTACATCGTCCCCGACGTCGTCCACGTGCTCGTCGACGGGCGCATCGTTCGGTCGGGCGGCAAGGAGCTGGCGCTCGAGCTCGAGGACAAGGGCTACGGCTGGTTGGAAGAGGGCAGCGCAGAGCCCCTCGTCGCGGCGGGGCGCTAGGCGATGACGAACGCGACGCGCGACGGCGCGGGGACAACGTCCGTTGTGAGGGGATCGACGCCGCGGACCACGACGACACCGGCCGGCGACCGGTTCCTGGCGGATTTCGCCGCCTTGTCGCGCGCCAACGGCCATGCCCCGGCGTGGCTCACCGAGCGCCGTATCGCCGCCGCCGCCCGCTTCGAGGCCATCGGCCTGCCGACGACGCGCCAGGAGGCGTGGCGCAAGACGAACGTGCAGCCGATCGCCCAGGTCGCGTTCGCGAACGCGCCGGCGATGGCCGCGCATTCGGTCGTCGCGACCTCCGCCGCGGATGCGCTCGATCGGCTGGCGCTGTTGCCGCTCGAAGGCCACCGCCTCGTGTTCGTGAACGGCGTCTTCGACGCGGCGCGGTCGCACGTCGGCGCGCTGCCGGCGGGCGTGCGCGTCGGGACGCTGGAACAGGCATTGCGCGAGGGCGATGCGGTGGTCGCAACGCACTATGGCCGCTTGGCCGATGGGGAAGACGCGCCGTTCGCGGCGATCAACACCGCGCTGGCGCATGATGGGGCCGTGATCGTCGTGCCGGACGGCGTGGCGGTCGAGGCGCCGATCCACGTCGTGTTCGCGTGCGCGGGCGGGGAGACGGCGGTGGCGCACCATCCGCGCGTGCTCGTCGTGGCCGGCGTCGGCAGCCGGGTGACCGTGATCGAGAGCTACGGCGGGCTCGTGGCGGGCGATGTCTATCTGACGAACGCCGTGAGCGAGGTCGTCGTGGCCGAAGGGGCCGAGGTGGACCACACGAAGCGGCAGCTCGAGAGCGAGGCGGCCTTCCACATGGGCGGCATGCACGTCGTTCAGACGGGCGCGAGCCGCTACGTGAACCACAACGTCGCCCTCGGCGGCCGGATCGTCCGCAACGAGATCGCCATCCGCATCGACGCCTCCGGCTGCGACACGCTGCTACACGGGCTGTACATGGGCCACGGGCAGCAGCACATCGACAACCACACGATGTTGGACCACCTGAAGAGCGGCTGCCACAGCTTCGAGCTCTACAAGGGCGTGCTGGACGGACGCGCGACGGCCGTGTTCACCGGGCGGATCAAGGTCCACCAGGACGCCCAGCAGACGGACGCCGTCCAGGAGAACCGCTGCCTGCTGCTCGCCGACACGGCGACGGTGAATACGCAGCCGCAGCTCGAGATCTTCGCCGACGATGTGAAGTGCACGCACGGCGCCTCGGTCGGCGAGCTGGACGAGACGCAGTTGACGTACCTCAAGGCCCGCGGCATTCCGCCGGCCGCCGCCCACGGCATCCTGACGTACGCCTACGCCAACGAGATCATCGAGCGCATCCCGATCGAGTTGGTGCGCGACGAGCTCGAGGGGCTGATCCGGGGGCGGGTGCGGGAGAGCCAGCAGCTGGGCGACTGAGGCTATCCGCCCGTCGCATCGTGCGAACGCGGCGGACTGGTATTACACTCCCGTGCGGACCCTGCGGTCCCGTCCGAACCCGCCCGCACGGGAGAAGCCCCCACGTGACCCGCGGCTACGATCCCCATCGGCGGCGCCGAAGAAAAATGCGCACCCCCGCCATCCTGGCGCGCTTTGTCGCGCTGTGCGGCGGCGAGCGGGCCGCATCGCCGTCGTCCCGACGGCCTCCATGCTGAAGACGACGGGGCGCAAGTACGAGATCGTGTTTCGGCGGCTGCACGTCGCATCCGTCACCGTGCTGCCGATCGAGACGCGCTCTCGGACGCGGCGCGCGATGCGTTCGTCGACGCGCTCGACGATGTCGACGGCGTGTTCCTGACCGGCGGCAATCAGCTGCGCCTGTCGACGACGCTGGGCGGCACGCCGTTCGCGCACCGGCTGACCGAGCGCCACGCACACGGGCTGCACGTCGCCGGCACGTCGGCCGGGGCGGCAGTGATGAGCGAGCACATGATCGCCTTCGGCGACGACGGCGGGACGCCGCGGGCGGACATGGTCACGCTGGCGCCGGGACTGGGCTTCACCGGCCTGGCAATCATCGACCAGCACTTCCGGCAGCGCGACCGGCTGGGGCGGCTCCTCACGGCGCTGTCCTGCCAACCCGAGCTTCGTCGGCATCGGCCTGGACGAGGACACGGCCGCCTTCATCGGACCCGACGACACGCTGGTCGTGGCGGGCAGCGGCGCGATCACGATCGTCGACCCGTCGGAGTTAGCTACACCTCGCTCGACTCGGCGAATCAGTCCGATCCCGTGAGCATCCTCGGCATCCGGCTGCACGTCCTGACGAACGGCGCGCGCTACGACCTGGCGGCCCGGCTGGCCTCACCGCCGCCGGCAGCGATCGACCTGCCGCCAACCGGTGATGCTGACGTCGGGGCGGCCGACGGCGTCGGCATCGGCGCGGTCGATCCGATCGATGGGGCGCACGCGGTCGAGGTGATGCCCTAGTACCCTGTAGCTGGACACGCTTCGGATGTCCGACAGAGGTGGAGATCCATAGACTCTGCAGTGACAGCGTACCAGTCGATGACACCAGCGCCCGCGCGAGGCGACATCATCGCGGCCGCTCCAGTGACCGCGTCGAACGCCATCTTCGCCGTCGACATGCTCTCCGGCGCCGAAGGCTGGGCCGTCGGCGGCGTCACGGACTGCGACGGCGTCAGCGACGCGGCAGACGGGTGAACACCGGGTGTGGCTGCCTTGGGCCAACAAACCCCTCCTGGCGCGCTGAAGCGCGCCTGTCCTCCCCATCGGGGGGATGGGGAGGACGATCTATCCGAAGGCGGACGCCGGATGCCGGCGCTGCCCAGGGCCTACAAGCGTCACGCCGATGCCAGCCCCCCTCGCCAAGGCAGGACCCTTTCTCCCGCCCCCGCGGGAAAAAGGTGGCAGCCGCAGGCGCTGACGGATAGAGGGAGCCCGCCGAGGGAGAGCCAGGGCCGCCCGCCCCCTACCGACAAACCACCACCCCCCCACCCGCCGATAAATCGCCACCAACGCCTCCGGATCCCGCGCCAGCCACAGCGTCCGCCCCGCCCGCCACCGCCAGCAGCGTCGGCAGGTCCACGTCGTCGCCGAGGCCGACGACGTAGAGGGCGGCGCCCTTGCTGCGCGCGAATGTGGCGGCGCCTGTGACGCTCTCGCGGGCGTCCACCTGGATGCCGTCCGTCAGGAGGACGAGGACCGGGCGGTGGTCGGGGTCGTGGGCCGGGCCGGTCGCCTCGTTCGCGCCGGCGACGATGCCGCGGTCGATCCGGGTGCCGCTGCCGGGGCGGATCGTTTCGAGGGCCGCTTCGATGGCGGACCGGTTGCTCGTGAGCGGCTGGACGACGCGGCTGTTCGAGTCGTACGTCACGACGGCCACCTGGCTGCCGCCGGGCCGGGGCGCCAGCAGCTCGACGAACGCCTTCGCGCCGGCGACGGCCTGGGCCAGCTTGTCGCCCGTCATGCTGGACGACGCGTCGATGACGAGCGCGACGTCGGCGTAGCGGTCCGCCGGGAAGCACCAGTTGCGGGCGCTGAAACGGCAGGTAGATCGTCCGGATGTTCGGCGGGATCACCTCGACCACGGCGGGCGGGATCTCCATAGCGCCGCCGCGTGCCGTCGCCGTCCGTGCTACTCCGCCCACAGCGCGCCGCTGACGGGCTGTGGGCCGTCGGCGGACAGGTGGACGGCGTACGGCAGGACGGCGTCGTCCGCGGTCAGGAACGGGCGCCACCACGTGCGCAGACCGTCCGGCGCCACGGCCGGCTCGATGGGGGGCCGGCGATGCGGGTGTGGCGGCCGGCTGGAGGCGCTCGTGGACGCGCACGTCCGTGACGCTGAAAGACAGGATGATCGCCGCGATCTTCTGGTAGATCTCGGCCAGCTGCGACGCGTCGGGCGCCGGGTAGTAGTGCGCCGGGGTCGTCGCCACCTGCATCATCGTGTCGTCCGCCGCGTCGGCGCCGAGGCCGATCGTGAAGAACACCGTGCCGAGCGCCTTCGACGCGGCGGCCGCGGCCAGGATGCCCTCGGCGGCGGGCTCGATGCCGTCGGACAGGAGCACGATCACCTTCACCGCGATCGGCCGGCCCGTGTCCTCGAACTCGCCGTCGGCCATGCGGATCGCCGCGCCGATCGACGTGCTGCCCTGCGGCGCGCTCATCTGCCCGAGCGCGCGGATCACGCGGTCGGGGCGATCGGTCAGCGGCTGGGCCACGTACGGGTCGCTGTTGAACGGGATGAGGCCGACGCGGTGGCGGCCGAAGTCGACGTTGTCCACGAACTGCTCGACGGCCAACTTGGCCGCGTCGAACTTGCCGCCGTCGTTCATCGAGCCCGAGCGGTCGACGAGCAGCATGATGTCCGCCCGCCCGCGCGCCTCGACCGGGCAGTCGCCGCGCACGCGGATCACGACGTCCAGCCGCGCGTTGCGTTCGACGGCGCTCGCGGCGGGCGCCTGCTCGCCCGTGAACGTGCACATGCCCTGGCCCGCGACCGCCGTCGCGGTGGGCGTCTGGGTGCGCAGGCCCTGGGCGGCCGCGCGGCCGTCCGCATCGCGCACTGCGGCGAGAGCGATGGCTGCGACGGCGACGGCGATCGCCGGTGCCCAGCTGACGCGGCTCACGGCCTGTGCGGCTCGTTGGTCATTGTTCGCCATGTTCGCCATCGGGCTGGCCTCGTGGGGTACGGGATCGACCCGGGTGGGCGCGCTCGGACGAGCACACCGTATATCGACGGGCGATGAGTGCAGAACGCTACGCCCCATCCCAACACCATGCAATCTCCACCATGCAATCTCCGTCCGCAACACAATATACTGGCCCCGATGCCAACCGACACCCCCGCCCTTCCGCATCCATCGGCCCAAGACAGCCACCCCGCCGACGACATCCGCCTCGGCGACGTCGTCCGCCTCCGCAAACCGCATCCGTGCGGGGCGGACACGTGGCGCGTCGTCCGGGTCGGCGCCGAGATCGGACTGCGCTGCACGGGTGCGATCGGAAGGTCCTCTTGCTGCGGCGGGTCTACCGCCAGCGGTTCGCGGCCCGCCTGTCGCGGCTGGAAGGAACGCACGGATGTTGATGTAGGGGCACCCCTTGCGGGTGCCCTGCGTGCGCCGCACAACCGACACGGGCACCCACAAGGGGTGTCCCTACAGGCGCAATGCCCAACGTGCGCTGGCGCAATGTCGGGCGTGGCAGGTCGGCGTATGCTCAACCCAAGTCCGCAGCGTGCGATGTGCGCCGATCCCGACGAAGGCAGAGGCAACGCCATGAATGATCTCCCATCCATCGAGCCGACCCTCACCATCAATGACGTCGTCGAACGTCACCCCGGGCTCATGCCCGTCCTGGCCGGCCACGGCCTCGACCTTTGCTGCGGCGGCCCGCTGACCCTTCGCCAGGCGGCCGAGCAGCACGGGCTCGACTTGGACGCGCTCGTCGCCGAGCTGACCGCCGCGCTCGCGGTGGGCGCGGGGGCTGCGATCCCGTGAGCACCGCCACGCGCGTGTTCGGCCTGACCGCGCTGGCCGCGTTGGCGGGCGCCACGGCGCTCCACGTCGGCGTGCTGGCGGGCGAACAGGTGTTGTGGGCGCCGATGGTCCGGCTGCTGCTGTTCGGTTGGATCACCGGCTTCATCCTGGCCGTCTCCTATCATGCGATGCCCGCCTTCCTGGCGCGCGATTTCCCGTGGCCCGTGCTGTCCACGTCGCACGCCGTGCTCTTCGCCCTGTCCACCGCCGCCGCGACCGCCGCCGACCTCGCCCGCCCGACGCTCGTGCCGTGGACCACGGGGCTGCAGGCCGCCGTCGGCGCGCTGTTCCTCGTGAACGTCATGGCGCTCGTCTTCCGCGGTCGCCGCCGCCCGACGGGGCCGAGCGTGACCTTGCCCGCCCAGCGACAGGTCGACCGGCTCGCGTCGCGCGCGACGAGCGCGGCCGGCGCGGCGCTGCCCGCCGGCTTGGCGCTGCTGGCGGCCGCCGATGCCGGACGGCTTGCGCCGGAGTGGCGGCTCGCGGCCGTGCATCTGTCGACGCTCGGCTGGGTGCTCGGCATGGTCGTCGGCGTCGGCTACCACGTCCTGCCGCGCACGAGCGGCCGGCCGATCCGGTCCGTCGGCCTCGTGAGGCTGCAGCTGGCGGTCCATGCGCTGGCGGTGGCGCTGATCGTCCCGGCGCTCGGCTGGGGCTGGCCTGACGTCTTCGTCGCCGGCGGGCTGCTCATGGCGCTGGCGATGGTCCTGTTCGCCGCGGCCGTCCGGCCGTCGCTGGCCGTACCGCGCCGCCCCGATGCGCCGATCGCGCCGGGCTCGATCGAGGTGCGGCGATGACCGGTCCGTCGCGCCTCCTGCTGCGATCCGCGTTCGCGTCGCTGGCGTGCGGGCTGACGCTCGGCGTCCTGTTCACGCTGGACCGCCCGCTCGGCGCCGCGCTCCGGCCGATGCACGTCGAGCTGAACGTCTGGGGCTTCGTGACGCTGATGATCTACGGCGTCGGGCTGTTCATCGTGCCGCGCTTCGCCGGCCGGCCGCTCCGCCGGCTGCGACTCGTGCGCGCGGTCGCGATCGCCGCGCCGGTCGGTGTCTTCCTGTCGGCCGCCGGCTGGCTGGCCGCGTGGCAGCGCATGGACATCGCGCGCGGCATGCTGCTCGCGGGCGGCATCGCGCAGGCGGTGGCGGCGGGAGGGTTCATCGTCCTGATCGGGGAGCTGCTGCTCGCCCGGCGCTGACGTTCGAGCGGCCGCGCGCGGTGCGGGCTGGGGTATCATCGTCTCCTTGCCCCGCCTCCAGCCGCGCCAAACGGGCCGCCCGCCATGACCGATCTCGCACCCGCCCTCGCCCACCCGGCGATGGCGACGTTCCTGACCGTCCTCTACACCGTCGGCTTCGGCGTCGTTGCGCTGTTCTCGCTGCGGGCGGCGGTGCACGTTGTGTTGTGGTTCCGGACCGGCGGGCGAGGGACGAGGGAAGGGACCAAAGGGACCCAAGGGACGGTTGCAGGGGCTGCCCCGTACGTCACCGTCCAGCTGCCGATCTACAACGAGCGCCACGTGGCCGCGCGTGCCATCGACGCCGCGTGCGCCCTCCGGTGGCCGCCCGAGCGGTTCGAGGTCCAGGTCGTCGACGACTCCACGGACGACACGCGCGCCGTCGTCGACGAGGCGGCGCGGCGGTGGCGGGCGCGCGGCGTGGACGTGGCCGTCGTGCGGCGGGCGGACCGGCGGGGCTTCAAGGGCGGCGCGCTCGGCGAGGCGATTGCCGCAGCCAAGGGCGACGCGCTGGCCGTGTTCGACGCCGACTTCCGTCCGCCGGCGGACTGGCTGCTGCACGTCATGCCGCACCTGACGGACGGCGTCGCTGCGGTGCAGACCCGCTGGGGCCACCTGAACCGCGAGCAGAACGTGTTGACGCGCGTCCAGGCGCTCAGCTTGGACGGCTACTTCGGCGTCGAGCAGACCGCGCGCAGCCGCGCCGGCTTGGCATTGCACTTCAACGGCAGCGCCGGCGTCTGGCGCCGCGCCGCGATTGACGCCGCCGGCGGCTGGTCGGGCGACACGCTGTGCGAGGACGTCGACCTTAGCTACCGCGCGCAGCTGGCGGGGCTGCGGATCGTCATGCTGCCCGAGCACGAGGCGCCGGCGGAGCTGCCGGCGACGGTGCTGGCCTTCAAGCGCCAGCAGCACCGCTGGGCCAAGGGCACGGTGCAGTGCTGGCGCCGCCTCGTCCGCCGAATCGCCCGTTCCGACTGGCCGCTGCCCAAGCGCCTGCACGCTGTCGCCAGCCTGTCGACGTACTTCGTCCAGCCGATGCTCGTCCTGCTCTTCCTCGGGGCGCCGCTCCTGGCCGTCTGGCGGCCGCGCTTCCATCCGCTCCTGTTCGCCTTCTCGCTGCTGGCCCTGACGATGCCGGTCCTCGTCGGCCTCGGCCAGTACAGTCTGTCCGGCAACCGCGTGCCCGGCGACAGCGTGTCCGGCCCCGAGGACGGCTGGTGGCGCCGCCTGCTGTGGTACCCGTGCCTCTCGATCGTCGCCGCCGGGATGTCGCTGAACGGGGCGCTGGCCGTCGTCGAGGCGCTGACCTGCGCCGCAGGCGAGTTCGAGCGCACCCCGAAAGCGGGCGAGGACGGTGACGGCGACGGCGACGCCGCTTCCACGGGCGCCTACCGGCTGCCGCTCAACGCCCAATCCGTGTGCGAGGCCGGCCTGGCCGCCTACGCCTGGTTCGGCATCGCCCTGGCCGTCGACCGCCACGCCTGGGGCGTCGTCGCCTTCGTCCTGCCCTTCGCCCTCGGCTTCAGCTACATCGCGTGGTGGTCGCTCGTCGAGGGCTTCCCGATTGTCCGCCGCCAACGGCGGCGGCGGTTCGGGCGGGCGTTGTCGTAGGCGGGGCGGCACTGCGTGCGGTTCGAGCGACACGTACGTACAGCGGGCGAAGCACGCCAGTGCAATTCGCGTCACACGCCGTGTAACTTGAGGAACACTGGCGTAGGTTGGCGGGGGTACCGCGTGCGGGCGCTCGTCGACTGTTCGACCTGCCGCGGCGTGAGGGCAAGGCCGTGGACGCTCGCTGGTGAGTTCGGTAAAGATGCTACGGAGACCCCTTCAACGCAAGTGCTTAAAGGGTTGCTCGACTGACGAGATTCAGCAGGCGGCGCCCGTCCAGCTGTCGATCCTGAACGCCTGCCCGCTGCCGTCCGGTTGGGATGACGACGGCTCAGAGCATGCGGCAGGGCTGTGGCGTTGGTGGATCAAACACCGGGACGCCGACGACGCACAGCCGCGGCGCCGCGGCTCTGTGCGCCGGGTGCTGTATGCGTTCGGCGCCGCCTCGAGCCGGGCCGGTTCGCCAGAGATTGAACCGGCCGCCTCATCGTTGGCGCTGGACGCCGGGCGCGATCCGCACCGCTTGCGCGGGCGCGGCGGCATCATCGCTTGGGTATTGGCGCTGCGATCGCAGCCGGTCACACGACTACGGACGGGGGGGGGGTGTCAGGCGAGCCGGGCGCCGCGTTCAACAGAAAGGCGCCTATAGGTTGAACCTGCCGCCCGCCGGCGAGAATGTCGGGCCGTCGTCGCTTCCCAACGTGGCGCCCGGCAGCAACGCTGCGCGCGGCATCGGGGGCGAGACGTGGCGCACGCTCGACGCTTGGCCGATGTTCGGCCGGGCCGCGACGACGCACAAGGAATTGGCGACGCTGGCGCGGCTGTCGCACGTGACAGCAAAGCGCCACGTGCGCCTATTCGTTGACATTGGGCTGGCCGTCGAGGTCGACGCGCCGCCGACTGAGGCGGGCGGCCGGGCGCAGCGGTGGGCGCCCGGCCAGGTGGTACGATGACCGCAGAGGCGGCCGCGGCGATTGAACGCGGCGATGACTTCGCACTGGCCGCGCTCGCCCGGCTGGCGCCCGAGCGTCAGAACCTACGGGGCAAGGCGGCGCGCAAGATCGGCCAGCAGGCGCAGGCGTTCGCCCGTGCGATCCTGTCGCCCGCGTGGGGTTGGCGGAACCGGGCCGCCGCGGCTACAGGCGTTGCGACCGCCGGCGACGTGGCCGAACTCGAGGCATGGCGCACGCGCCCGGCTGCCATCGCCCCCCTCGAGCATGCCGCCGCTCGGGCCGCGACAATGCAACCGGCCGCCGACGACGTCGCCGCCTCTGACGCCGCGCCCCGCGTAGCGTAGGACGATGGAAACCGAACCGGCCGCCGCTCGCACAATCTACCGACGTCGGTAGATTGACGCTAAACCGCCCGACGTCGCGGCCGGAGAATCGCACCGGGCCGGGAGGCTCCCACCGATGACCACAGACAAACCCGCCCCCCTGGCACCCCTTGACGAGCGCACAATCGAATTCCACGGGGATCGCCTGACGGCCGTTCTCGCGCCCGGTCCAGACGGACAGCCGACGATCTATGTTCCGGTTCGGACCTTGGCGGATTACCTTGGCTTGACGTGGCCAGCGCAGACAGAGCGCATCCGGCGGGATGCTGTCTTGTCGGCCGTGGTGATGTTCGTTCGTGTCACACGAACTCACATGCCGTCGAGCCGGGCGCGGCGAACTCAGGATATGCTCGCCCTACCTGTCGAATTCCTGCACGGTTGGTTGTTCGGGGTCGACGTGTCGCGCGTCAAGCCGGAGCTACGCGAACGGCTGACCCTCTACCGCCGGGAAGCGTTCGGCGTGCTCTGGCGAGCGTTCAACGCGGGCGCCCTAGGCACTGCGCCGGAAGCGCCGCCGGCGGGCGCGTCGCCGCTCGCCCAAGTGCGGAGTATGGCGCTGGCCGTCGCCGCACTGGCGGAGCAACAAATAGCGCTCGAGGGCCGCGTCGGCTCGACTGAGGACCGACTAGACCGCGCCGCGCTTGTGGTGGGGGACGTCGGCCGGCGGCTGACCGCAGTCGAGCGCAAGCTATCCGGCGGTGCTGTCGTCACAGAGGACCAAGCGGCCGAAGTGTCGCAAGCCGTCAAAGCGTTGGCGGCGCTGCTGACCGACGCCGCGGCAGGCGGGCGAAACCCTTATCAGGCCGTGTTTGGAGAGCTCTGTCGGCGATTCGGGGTGTCGTCGTATCGGAACATCAGGGCCGATCGCCTGCCCGACGTCCTGGCATGGTTGGAGGATTGGCGGCGGCGCGTGGCCGGGTCCACTCAGAAGATTGAACTCAATTAGCTCGCCACAACCCTGGCCGCAGACAGATCACAGACCCGACTTGACTAGGACCGTCCCACGTATCATACCTTACGAAGGCCTTCTTGATAGGGTCCGCCCTTGTCAGAATTGAAGGGCACTGAAACGGTGCGAAACAAGGCGCTTCTCTGTTTCGACAGAAGAAGCGTGCAACTTTATCCTAAGCGAATCGATAAGGAAGGAAGTGAGAAATGGGGACGGACAAAGTTCTCCCGACAAAACTCATGATGCATTTGCTGTTGCTCGCAGTGATCGCTTCCATCCTCTCTGGTTCTGCCAAGAAGGATCTTGTACTCGGCGCACCCTTGCCAGGCCATGGTGGTTCTGCTCTTTGCGGTTCTACCCAGGGATCGGAGAAATGTCGAGCGGCTCGCACGGAAATATTGATAGGAGATCCCCTTATCACATCGGTCGTATGGGATATGACATATCCTGATCCATGCTCAGTAGATGGCGCGGTTTATCGTCCAGGTTGGCTGTATTTGGGTAGCGTGGCTTCAACTGCGCCCGTTCTGGAAATAGGCGTGATAAAAGTAGGAGCTTCGGGAAATTCAGTTAAGAACGAGATTTATATCTGTTGTATCAGATGCAACTCCACATCATATTGCAACGGGTACGGAGCTCTTCATGGGGACGGGAGCGCAAAAGCACAATTGGACTATTCAGCCGCCACCCAGAAGTGGCGATTCTTCGTTGACGGAGCATTCTTGGATGAGGTTCAAATCGCCTCAAAGGGTATAGCCCTTAGCTTCGGCGGCGAAGCTGATTATTGGCAGAATGATATGGGTATCTTGGTGCACCGCTTTATCCATTGGTACGATACCAA
This sequence comes from Candidatus Avedoeria danica, assembly GCA_016703025.1. Lineage (NCBI taxonomy): Bacteria > Bacillati > Chloroflexota > Ardenticatenia > Candidatus Epilineales > Candidatus Epilineaceae > Candidatus Avedoeria > Candidatus Avedoeria danica. The sequence goes on along the minus strand of JADJCV010000004.1, from coordinate 2,410,585 downwards.
TCAGTGGCATGAATTTACACCCTTCAATACCGCCTTTGAAGAAGAGAACTATGGGGGGCGATGGGTTACGCGATTTCGCACCTCACCTTCTGGCACTCAGCTGGGATTTGGATTTCCCAAACCTAGCGTTTCGGTTCTTAGTGATCACCATATTACCGGCGAAACAGATGCATGTGGCGATACACCGTGAAGACGAGCAGATCAGGACTTATGTCCGCCCTTGACAGTAGGAGGCACAAATGAAGACGGAGCGTGGACGGCGACAGGTTGCGTTGGCGGGAATAGCGATAATATTGATCTCGATTGTCTTGCTGAGGGGTAGACCATGGGGGCTAATTACGGCTCAATCCCCTACTCCTACCAGTACTCCTTGGCCAACCGCAACAGATTCCGCCACAGACCCTACTCCTACATCTCTTTTCATCGTTACCCCAACTATAAATGCGACTTCAGCTGCGCAGGCCACGTTATTGTTTAGTGGCCTCATGACCCCCCGCCCTACTTTGCGATCAGCAACCCCATTATCAACGATGTCGGTCGGGGCAACACCTATTCCATTTCCAGACTAGAAATCAAAGCCGGGATGTTCGATGGCGTCAGCGTGTTCTGGTCGCAAGCAGGGACGACCATGATCTGCATAGCACAGATCGTCAAAGCGCGCCTACAGTCTTTGCGAACATAGTTCAAGCCATGTCGATTACTTTTAGGTGGAAGCTCGGCACAGTCGGGGCATCTCTGCTCCGGCGAGGACCCTGCCGTCGACTTTCGGGGGGCGAGGGCGACTACATCAACGGCGCCGGGATCGCGGCCGCGACGATCGCCGCCGCTCGAGCCTGCCGGCGAGGGGGGCGCCGTAGCAGCCGATCCAAACTCACCGCTCCCAGCCCCCTTCCCCCCTGCCGCCCGTCGGCGACGCACACCGTGTCCGCTCTCCTCACCCGCCTACGCCCCCACCACCCGCCCCGGCGGCGTCACCGCCAGCACCACCCGCCGCCCAGCCCCCCCCGCCGCCGCCCTGAACCGCGCGTCCCCGCGCAGCCCCGGCACCCACAGGATCGTCGCGCCGGTGACGACGACCGGCCAGCCGTCGCGCTCGGCGGCGGGTACCTTGGCATCGACGAACAGATCCTGCAGCCGCTTGTGGCCGGTTCCCATGCCGTCCAGCGGCAGCCGATCGCCTGCCACCCGTCCGCGCACCCCCAGCGGCGTGCGGACGATGTCGAGGTCGATCGACCAGCGCCACGGGTCGCGGTCGGGACCGTCGGCGCCGAACCCGAAGCGCGCGCCGTCGCCGGCGTGAGCGTCGACGAGGGTTGCCGCCACCGTCCAGCCGCCGGGCAGCCGCGTCTCGCCGGGCACGGCCAGCGCGATCGGGTCGGGGCCGAGGCGCGGCGGCGGGAGCGCGGCGCGGTCGCGGCGGAACGTCACGGACGCGGCGTCGACGCGCAGGCGGATTCGGCCGGGGAGCGCGAGCGCCGTCGGGCCGTCGTCGGCCACAGCCTCGACGGCCCGCAGGATCGCTTGCACGTGCCCAAGGCCGAGCTCGCGGACATCACCGCCCAGTTGCGTGAACGCGCGCCGCAGCACGCGGCGTCGGAGGGCGGGGTGTAGGGCGATCAGCGCCGGCGTGCGGAGGACGATGTCCGATCCGTCGACATCCGACCCATTGACGACCGATCCACGGGCGTTCGACCCCGCGACCTCCGCCCACACCGCCTCGACCGCCGCCTCGACGAACGCGCGCTCGTCGGCGGCCGTGGCGGCCAGGCGGTTCAGCGCGGCGTGCAGCTGCGGGTTGATCGCCTGCAGGAGCGGCACGACGTCCAGCCGGATCCGGTTGCGCAGGAAGGCGCGGTCGTCGTTCGACGCATCCGTGCGCGCCTCGATGCCGGCGGCGGTCAGGTAGGCCAGCACGGCGGCGCGATCGGTCGCCAACAGCGGCCGGAGCAGCCGGGGCAGCGGCCGGTCGGCGGGCCAGTCGTGGGCCGAACGCGCCGCGTCCAGGTGCGCCTGCGCCGCGGCCGCCGCGATCTCCGCCGCCGCGATCGGCCACCGCGCCGCGGGCTCCATGGCCGCCAGGCCGTCCAGCCCGGCCCCGCGGATCACGTTCATCAGCACGGTCTCGGCCTGATCGTCCGCAGTGTGCGCCGTGACCACCGCTGCGCACGTACCGTCGACGGCCGCACCGACCTGCCATGCGACGCCCGCCAGGAACGCGTACCGCACCTGCCGCGCCGCATCCTCGATCCCCCGGCCGCTGTGCGCCGCGAACGCCCGCACGTCCGCCGCGCCGATCGTCGCCGGCAGCCCCCAGCCCGCCGCCAGCCGCGCCACCCACGCCGCGTCGTCGACGGCCTCCGGCCGCAGCCCGTGGTCCAGATGGGCGACGTGGAGCGCAACGCGTCGCTCGGCCGCGATGTAGCGCAGCGCAGACAGGAGCGCCACCGAGTCCGGACCGCCGCTGACGGCGACAGCGAGCGGGGCGTTCGCGGGGAGGTGGGTGGGGTCGAGGGGGAGGGGGGGCATGGCGATGTGTGGCCGGGGGGGGAGGGTGGATCGTGGGGTGGGCGATGGGGTCGATGGCGTCGGGTTGGTCGATGGTGACAATCGGTCAACGGCTGAAGCCGTCGCTGAGGGTGGCCTTCGGCCACCGCGCGCCTGCCTTCGCAGGCGCCAATACACGAGGTCGTGCGTCAAACCGACGTCACGTGTGCGGTTTCGGTTCTGCGCCTGCGAAGGCAGGCGCGTGGTTGCCCGTCAGGGCAACCCTCAGCGACGGCTTCAGCCGTTGATCCTTCCTTCGTCCCCCACCCAAAACGCCCCCCGCCCCCTACTCCCCCCGCCGCCCCACCGGCAGATACACCACCGACCGCAACGCCACCTCGGTGCTCACCTCGTCGAGCAGCCGGCTCGGCTCGCCCGGCCGGTAGACCGCGCACTGCACCCGCACGACAGGCGCCGACGGTCGCGGCTCGAGGACATACGTGAGGCTGACATCCTCACCGCTCTTCACGTAGCCGGCCCATGCCACCGCGACGGCCTCGCCCGGTGCGACGGCCAGCGCCGCCAGCGCGCCCGGCCCGCCCTGGAGCACGGCGCGGGCGACGGCGTCGGCCGAGACCGCGACGGGCACGGCGGTGGACCCGGCGGCGGCGAGGACATACGTGGCCGCGGTTTCGTCAAAGTCGCTGTAGAGCGTCATCGTCGTCGCGCCGCCGATGTTCACGAGGCCGGGTTGGACCAGGATGTCGTCGGCGGTCGGGATCATCGCCGTGGCGAGCGTCGCCTCGGCGTCGTCCGCCTGACGCCACAGCCGGATCGTCCCGGTCGAGCCGTCCGCCGCCTCGTCGATCACCTCGAAGTGGAAACCGAACTGGACGCCGTGGTCGCCCGGGTTGCCGGACTGGCGGCCCGTGACGCCGCGGCCGGTCGAGGCGCCGATGTCGACGAATACGGGCGCGGTGCCGCGCAGGAACATCGTCTCGAAGACGCTGATGTTGTCGCTGGGCGGCACGCGGTCGCCGCCGAGGCCGGTGAAGCCGATCGGCGTGCGCGGCGGGTAGTAGCCGGCGGCCGGCACGACGACGCCGCCGTCCGGATCGGCGAAGGCGTAGCGCTTCGTGCGCACCTGGTCACCGTCGCCGTCGAGGATGACCGGCACCTCGAGCTCCTCGACGCCCGGCATGAAGCCGAGCGCATCGTGGAAGCCGTGCACGGCGGGCAGCGGGGCGTAGCGCGTCGGGGTCATCACGAGCGTGGCCGGTGGCTCGACGCCGACGGAGGCGGTCAGCGTGATCGCGGCGGTGCCGTGCAGCCCGAACGCGGCGTTCGTCGTCTGGACGCGGCCGCGCCAGCTGTCGCTCGGCGGGAACGGGAAGATGCCGTGCGTGTTGCTGATCACACCGCCGAGCGGCCCGCGGAGCGGTTCCGGGTGGGCGTCCACGATGAGCAGCCCGCCCTTGGCGCCCTCGCTGGGCAAGGCGAGCTGGTTGCGGTCGCTGAGGATGCTGTTGCTCGGGTTGTTCGCGCCGAAGCGCATGTCGCGCAGCCACACCAGCAGGCCCGGCACGTTGCTCGGGACGCGGTCGATGAAGAGCTCGCGCGCCCCGTCGGCCGTCAGCCGGGCGAAGATCGTGTTGTAGGCATACTTCAGGCCGATGTCGAAGCCGACCGGGTTGCGCCACTCGAGGAGGTAGTAGCGCGCGATCGGCTTCGTGCCGTCCGTCATCGTCCAGCCGGCGTCGACGGCCGTGGCGTTCAGGAATGTGCCGGGCGTCGACGTCCAGGCGCTCGGCGCGCCGGGCTCGACGGCGTCGACGAGGAGTTCGGCGCCGCCGGAGCGGACCGCGAAGTTGTCGACGAACACCCCACGGCTCTGGTTGCTCGGGCTCGTCGCGTAGCGCAGCCGCAATTGGATGGACATGCCGGCGAAGGGCGTGAGGTCGTGGTACACGTCCATCCAGCCCTGGTTGTCGCCGGTGTAGCCGTACTTCAAGCCGCCGTAGCCGGCTAGGCTGCGGTTCGGGTCGGCGTAGTCGTCGGCGGTCGTGCGCTCCTGGCCTGTCCCAACCCGGAAGCCCTTCGTCTGGACGAACGTTGCGCCGCCGTCCGTCGAGACCTCGACGAAGAAGAAGTCCCGGTCGCGCTCGAGGCCGTGGTTCAACTGGAACGACATGCTGACGGCGCCGGTTACCCCCGTCAGGTCGAGTTCGCGCGTCAGGCGATGATCGGCCGACGCCTGGTCGTTGCCGCTCCACCACAGTCGGGTGGAGTCCGGCACGAGAGGTACCTGGCGCTCGTACGACGGCGGCACGTCCACCCGTACGGCCGTCGTGCTGCCTTCGGGCGGCTGGGCGAGCTGGCCGAGGAGCACGGTCGCGGCGTCGGCGCCGGGCGTCACGACGACCGGGTCGAGCCAACCGAGGACGGTCTTGCCCCACGCGCCGATGTGCGTCGGGTCGCTGCCGTTCAGCCGCCCCGTCCGCGCGCCGACGCTCATCAGGTCCCACCACGTCACGTCCTCGTCGCCGGTCGTCGTGTAGAGGTCCGGCAGGCCGAGGTCGTGGCCGAACTCGTGGACGAGGACCCCCAGGCTGAGGTTCTCGGGCTGGATCGTGTAGCCGCGGATCGTGATGTCGTCCGTCATGTCCGTCGGTGTGCCGCGGTCGTCCATCAGCCCGGTGCGGGCGTCGACGCTGGAACGGTGCGCCCAGATCTGCTGGTTGCCGTCCACGCCGCCGCCTTCGGACTCGTCGATGCCGGCGTGGATGTAGACGACGTGGTCCACGACGCGGTCGCCGTCCGTGTCGTAGTCCGCCCACGGGAAGTCCGGGTCGGCGGCGTTGATCGCGGCGCCGATGTCGGCGATGAGCTGCCCCGTCCCGTTCGGGAAGCGCGGGTTGCTCGGCAGGCCGGAGCCCGACGGCCGCCCGTTGCGGCAGGCGTTCGCGTCATAGTAGCCGACGGAATGGGGCACCTTGACCCAGGCGGTGACCCCGCGCGGGCCGCCGTCGAACGTCACCTTGCCGCCCGAGACCTCCTTGTAGAAGTTCGCCATCGAGTTCCCGCCGATGTCGATGCCCGGCCGGCCGTCCTCCGGGTCGACGAGGTCGGGCCGGATGCGCTCGGTGACGCCCTCGGCGGAGAAGACCATCTGCTCGTAGAAGTCGCGCTCGAAGCTCGGCCGCCACGTGGTGTGGTTGTCCAGCGGGCCGGGGCGGGCGATCTGGCCATGCAGCGGCCCGTCGTACGTCACGGTCTCGGTCACGCACCGGCCGCCGGCCCGGATGCCGACCTCGTGCGAGAAGTTCTCGGCCGTGTCCGTCCCGTCGAACTCGACGGCGATGACGAGCAGCTTGAGCTCGCCGAGGACCGGGGCGCGCTGCAAAGGGATGGGCGAGCGGGCCGGATCGACGTTTTGGTCCGCGCGGTCGCCCGCGTCGGCATGTGCGTCGGCATGTGCGTCGGCTCCGGAGCGCGCGCCGCCGCGGCGCGGATCGATGGCGGACGGCCCGTCGGCGGGCGATGTCGCATGCAGCCACGCCAGCTCGCGCTGGTGCAGCCGTTCGAGATCCTCGGACCTTGGCCCATGGAAGTGGTCGGCCGCCCACGCCGCCCGGAACGCGGCCGCCGCCGCCTCGACCGCCGCCGGGCTCGCGCCGGGGCCGGCGTTGCGGCGGGCGGCGTCGTAGACGAGGACCTCGCTCGGCTGCACGTAGCTGATGAACGGCGCAGCCGCGGGATCGGCGGGGTGCGCGACAGGGGGTGGCGCAACGGGGGGCGACGCCGGGGCGGCGGATGGCGCGGCCGAAAGGGCGACCGATAGGGCGACCGATGGCGCGGCCGATGGGGCGACGAAGGGTGCGGCGGACGCCAGGTGCCCGAGCGAGAGCGCGGCTGCGGTGAGAACGGCGACGGCGGCGGCGCCGCCGCGTGCGACGCGGGGTGTCCAGATGGGCCAGCGGCGGACGGGCGGCGTGGGCATGGCGGGGCTCCTCGGTCGGGGCGTCGGGCGGCAGGCGGGTATGGTCGTATGGGGAGGGGGTGGTGTCAAGGAGGATTGACGGCTGATGGTCTCTTGGAAGACGTCGGGCCGCGACGTCCGAAGGCCGTTCTCTTTGACGACCGACTCACCCATCGCTATCATCCGCCCCTTGACCCACCGACGCCGACCGTCGGGCAGCCTCGGCCTGCCGTGACGTCGGCGCCTTGCGCATCGTTCACCGCGCATTGTTGTTGGCTCCCCCATGTTCAACGCCCTCCAAGACAAACTCGAAGCGCTGTTCGGCGACCTCGCCAAGAAGGGCGTGCTCACCGAAGCCGACGTGGACCGCGCAATGCGCGAGCTGCGGCTGGCGTTGCTCGATGCCGACGTGCAGTTCGGCGTCGTGAAGGACCTTGTCGCGCGGGTGAAGGAGCGCGCCGTCGGGGCCGAGGTCATGCGGTCCCTGTCGCCGGCGCAGCAGGTCGTCACGATCGTCTACGACGAGCTCGTGGCCACGCTCGGCAAGGCGGCGCCGCTGGACATCGGACGCGGCGATCCGCCGGTGATCGTCATGGCGGGATTGCAGGGCGCCGGCAAGACGACGACGGCGGCCAAGCTGGCGCTCATGCTCCGCAAGAAGGGCAAGCGCGCGCTGCTCGTCGCGTGCGACACGCGCCGACCGGCGGCGATCCAGCAGCTCGAGTCGCTCGGCAAGCAGCTCGACGTGGCGGTCTACAGCGAGGGCGCCGAGCCCGCCCCGCCGGACATCGCCGCGCGGTCCATCCAGTTCGCGCGGCGGGGCGCGTACGACGTCGTCATCGTCGACACGAGCGGCCGGTTGCAGATCGACGAGCCGCTCATGGACGAGCTCGCCGAGATCACGCGGCGCGTGAAGCCCGTCGAGACGCTGCTCGTCGTGGACGCGATGACGGGCCAGGAGGCGGTGAACGTCGCCGCGGCATTCCACGAGCGGCTGTCCCTGACCGGCCTGATCCTCACGAAGATCGACGGCGACGCGCGCGGCGGTGCGGCGCTGTCCGTGCGCGCCGTGACGGGCGTGCCGATCAAATTCCTCGGCGTCGGCGAGAAGACCGGCGCCCTCGAGGCGTTCGAGCCCGAGCGACTCGCGTCCCGCATCCTGGGGCGCGGCGACCTGGCCTCGCTTCTCGAGCGCGCGGCCGAGACGGTCGATGCGGACGAAGCGGAGCGGATGGGGCGCAAGCTCCAGAGCGGCCAGCTCGATCTGCAGGACTTCCTGACGCAGATGCAGCAGCTGAAGAAGATGGGGCCGCTGCGCGAGATCATGGGCCTCATCCCCGGCCTCGGCAAGGCGATGAAGCAACTCCCCGCGGACGTGGACGACGGTGCGCTCAAGCGCGTCGAGGCGATCATCCTTTCCATGACGCCCCGCGAGCGCAAGAAGCCCGACGTCCTGAACGGCAGCCGCCGGCGCCGCATCGCGGCCGGCAGCGGCACGAGCGTACCGGAGGTGAACGACCTCCTGCGCAACTTCAAGTCGATGCAGACGATGATGAAGCGATTGTCGGGTGGTAAATCGTCGGGCGGCAAGATGAAGCTGCCGCCCGGCCTACTCGGGACCTAGCGAGAGGAGCTCACACAGATGGTTCGCATCCGCCTGCGCCGTGTCGGCGCCAAGAAGAAGCCCAGCTACCGCATCGTCGTGGCCGACCAGCGCTCACCGCGCGACGGCCGATTCATCGAGACGATCGGGCACTACGACCCCCGCACGGACCCGCCGACGGTGGTCATCAAGGAAGCGCGTGCGCTGCACTGGCTGAGCGTCGGCGCCCAGCCGAGCGGCCCGGTCGAGCGCTTCTTCACCAAGCTCGGCTTGGCCGACAAGGTGAAGAAGATCCACGGCGGCGCCAGCATCGACAGCTTGGTCGCCCCGGTCCCGGAGGCTGCAGCGCCGAAGGCCGAGGCCAAGCCGGCCCGCGGCAAGGCCACCAAGGCCGCGTCCGTGGCCGACGTGCCGGCCGAGGACGCCTCGCTCCTCGACCGCGCCAAGCACACCGCCGCCGCCGCTGCCGCAGCTGCTGCGCCCGCGATCGACGCGGCCGGGGCCGCGTTGGAGAAGGCCGGCGACGCGATCGAGCACGCCGTCGACGTCGTGAGCGACGCGGCCGCGCCCGTGGTCGAGGATGTCGTCGAAGGCGCCAAGAAGGCGGCGCACGTCGTCGCCGATGCCGCGGATCCCGTCGTCGAGGGGGCCAAGAAGGCGGCGCACACGGTCGTCGAGGGCGCCAAGAAGGCCGCCCATGTCGTCGCCGATGTCGTCTCCGACGCGGCCGAGGCTGTCGTCGAGAAGGCTGCCGATGTGACGGAGGCCTTGGCCGACGCCGTGTCGGGCGAGGACGAGGCAGCGCCGGCCGAAGCGGTCGCCGCGACGGGCGAGCTGGCGGCGCTCGGCCTCTCGTCCCGCATCGAGAAGGCGCTTGCCGACGCCGGCGTGACCACCGCCGCGGCGTTGAACGCGCTGCTGGCCGAGGGCGACGACGCGGCGCTGGCACTGCCGGGCATCGGGGCGAAGGCGGTCGAGGAGATTCGGGAGCGGATCGGTCAGGCGGGCTGAGATGGGCGCCGAAATGACCGAGCTCGTTCGCACGATCGCCACGGCGCTGGCCGAGAAGCCGGAGGCCATCGAGGTCTCGTCGTTCTCGAAGGGCCGGACGCACTACGTCCGGCTGAAGGTCGATCCCGAGGACATGGGGCGCGTGATCGGCCGCGACGGTCGGGTGGCCACTGCGGTGCGGTCGCTCCTGACGGCGGCGGCCGACGGCGAGCGGTGGCGGCTCGAGATCGTCGATTGAACGGCGCGGTGGCGCGCGCGGCGTCCGGGCGTCGCGTCCGGTCGGCGCGATGACCGCTGCGCGCGCGGATCGCCCCGAGTACATCGCCGTCGGTCTGATCCGGCGGCCTCATGGTCTGCACGGCGAGGTCCAGGTCGACATCCTGACCGATCACCCCGAGGCGCGGTTCAAGCCCGGGGGGACGGTCTGGGTGGCCGGCCCGGACCTCGCGCGCAGCGAGCCGCCCGGTCCGGTGACGATCGACACCGTCCGGTCGCACGACCGGCGCCTCCTCGTCCGCTTCGGCGGCGCCGCGGACCGCGACGATGCCGCCGCCCTGTGCGGCCTGTCCGTCTACGTCCCGACGTCGGACGCCGTGCCGCTGGACGAAGACGACAGCTACTACCCGCACGACCTGATCGGCCTGGCCGTCGTCACGACGAACGGCGACCCGGTCGGCCGCGTCGTCGACCTCATGAACGCCGGCGCGAGCGACATCCTGGTGGTGCGGGGCGAGCGGCAGGTGCTCGTGCCGATGATCGGGGACGTGATCGAAAGCATCGACGTCGAGGGTGGGCGGATCGTCATCGTGGCGCTGGCGGGGTTGTTGGACGAGGGGTAGCAGGCCCGTGACCCCGATCAGCGCCCCCGGTACACCCGATACGCCCGCGGCAGGAACAACCGCACCGTCAGCCCCGCGTCCCGCGTCGCGGTGACCGTCGGCGTCCGGCTGGCCGACTCGCTCGGCCGCGGCGGGCTGGCCGAGGGCGTCCCGAGGGTGGCGGTGGGTGTCGCGGTGTCGGGCGGGGGCGACGCGGTCGGCGTCGCGGATCCGACGGGCGGCGTCGTGGCCGACGGCACGGGGTCGGTCGGTCGGCCCGTCGGCGTTGCGCTCGGCGCGTCGCTGGGCGTTGCCGTTGGGGTCTCGGTCGGCGGCGCGACGTCGGGCGTTGCGGTCGGGGGCGATGTGGGCGTGTCCGACGGTGTCGGCGTGTCCGGGCCGTCCGTCGGCGGGATCACGTGGCCGTCGTCCCAGCCGAAGAGCTCGACGCGGTTGTTGCCGGCGTCGGCGATGAGGATCTTGCCGTCGCCGGCGGAAAGGCCGAGCGGGTTCCAGAGCTGACCGGCGTTCGGGCCGGGCTCGGTGCCGAACGTGGCGACGACGTCGCCGATGACCTGGGCGTCAAGCCGGGGCTGGAAGACCTGCACCCGGACGTGCTCGCGCTGGTCGTTCTCGAGGATGTAGACGAAACGGTCGTCGGCGGCGAGGGCCACGGGGTTCCACGGCAGGCCGAGCTCGGCTTGGACGGGCAGGCTGGCGCCGGGCCAGACATGGGCTGGCTTGCCGTCGGTGGTGAACGCCTGTACCCGGGACTTGCCGAACTCAAGCGTGTAGACCAGCCCGTCCGGCCCGACGGTCACGGCGATCGGGTAGCGAAGCTGGCCAGGAAGGTCGCCGGGCTCACCGACGAGGCCGAGTAAACGTCCGTCCGGACTGCGGCGGACGATGCGCCCGTTGCCTTTGTCGGCAACGAACACCTCGCCCGTCGGCCCGACCGCCAGGTCGATGGGTTCGGCGAACCCTTCCGGGTCCCGCCGCGGCTCGCCCGACCCCCACCGGTCGATCACCTGGCCATCGGGCCGGACGACGAACACGGAATGGCGCGCCGGGTCGGCGATGTAGATCCGCGCGTCGGCCCACGCCGGGCCGGTCCGCCAGACGGCAACGGCCGTCGGCTCGAGCATGCCGACCGTCTGCTGGTAGAGGCCGCCGAGCATGACGTCGGACTCGCCGCTCTGGGGGTTCATGATCAGGACGCGTCCGTTGCCCTTGTCCGCCACCACATAGAACTGCGGGTCGAGCGCGACATCCGTCGGCAGATCGAACTGCTTCCGCTCCTGGCCGCGCAGCGCGAACGGCATGAACGAGCTGTCGGCGTTCGCCAGGTAGAGGCTGTACTCGAGGGAGCGGGGGTGGGCGACGATCCCGCGCCCGTCGGACAGGAACGCCACGCCGCCCGCGATCGGGGCGCCGCGGTCGATGTCCGGACCGCCGGTGAGCTCGATCTGCCACGCCAGCCGGCCCTTGTCGTACCACGTGACCCGCGGCTCGCCCTCCGCCGGCGTCTGGTCAACGACGAGCATCTGCCCGTTCGGACCGACCGCGATGCCGTCCGGATGGAACATCGACTGCTGCGCGCCGCGGAACGTGCTCTGGTACTCGCCGTTCGGCTTGAACGCCACCACGCGGTCGTTGTCCCGGTCGGCCACCCAGACCGTGCCGTCGGGCGCCACGTCGACATCCGTCGGCTGGAGCAGCTGGCCGTTGCCGTTGCCCGAGCCGCCGAACGTGGTCACGTGCGTGCCCTCGCTGTCGAACACCTTGACCTCGTCCGTCGCCTGATCGACGACGTACACGCGGCCCTGCCGGTCCGTCGCCAGGCCGACGGGCGACTCGAAGAGCGTGTTGCCGCGGCCGCGGCCGCCCCAGCTGCCCGAGGCGCAGCTCGGGCGGTTCTCGGGCGGCAGGCAAAGCTCGGGCGTGAACCGGATCACCTTGCGCGTACCGCGGTCGACGACGTAGACGAACTTCCCGTCCGGGCTGACCGCGACATCCGCCGGCTGCCAGAGCTCGCCGCGCCCGACCGCGTCGCCGCGGCGGCCGAGCTCGCCGAGGGGCAGGGCGCTCGGGCTGAAGACCTGGACGCGGGCGTTGGCGCCGTCAACGACGTAGAACCGTCCGTCCTCGCCGTGGCTGGCGGCGATCCCGTGCGGGTCGTTCAACTGGCCGATCGGGGGCACGATCCCGAGCGAGTCGAGGTGGATGGGCGGCAGAATGGGATCGGCCTGCACCGCCGCCGAGCCCCACCACGCGCCCGCCGCCACAGGGATGCACGTAGCCAGCGCCGCCAGCACCCGCGCATGGCGCTGGCGCTGTCGCGGTCGGTGGGGGCGGGAGGCAGCGTGCCCTACAGTGGGGGCTGCATCGCCGCGGGCCGACGGGTCCGGCGGTCGCAGATGGGGCATGATCGCTCGATCGGTCCTGGCGCCCAGACGGCAAACGGAAACGGGACCGGGGGCCAAGCCAAGCCCGCATTCGGGCGGTCGTGGCGGCGATCGAACGTCTGCGAAGTGGACTCCGACGGTGCGTTCGGCCGCGGTGTGAGGTCGTTTGCCTTCACCGCTGCCCTTCGCGCCGCCCGTGTCCGCCTCGCTTCCCCCCTGTCCCATGCCCGCGCCGGCGTGGCGTTGACACAAGCGCGTGCCATTATATCGTCCGGTACTGGCCGTGTCCATGGGTTGGGGCGCATACTCTCGGCCCAAACGCCTGATCCGCGCTATTCACAGGAGTCCCGCGAAGATGTATCCCGATCCGCTCCACCCTGCCGTCGTCCATTTTCCGATCGTGCTGATGGTCCTCCAGCCGGTCGTGCTCCTCGGCGCATTCTTCGCGGTCCGTCGCGGCATGGCCGTGCGGACCGCCTGGGGCATCGCCGCGGCCTTCTCGGTGCTGCTGGCGATCTCGGCATTCGCCGCGACGTACACCGGCGAGGAGTCGGGCGAGAAGGTCGAGGAGGTCATCGGCGACCGGTTCGTGGACGAGCATGAGGAGGAGGGCGAGCTGTTCCGCAACCTGGCGCTGCTCACCGCCGCGATCGTTCTCGTCGGCCTTGTGAAGGGCAAGCCCGGTCAGGTCGCGCGCAGCGTCGCGCCGGTGGCTGCGCTCGCCCTCGTCTGGTTCGGCTACGAGGTGGGCCACTCGGGCGGCGCGCTGGTCTACGAGCACGGCGCCGCGAGCGCGTACGCCACGCCGGATCCGGCGGCGGCGGAGGGCGGGGACGAGGATGAGGCGGGAGACGAGGACGCGGACGATGAGGATGAGGACGACGACGACGACTGACGAAGGGCGACGGGGTCATGTCGCCCTGTACGCCGATCCGTGGTCCTTGGCGGCTGAAACGCATCGCTGACCGGCGTTCGTGACCTTCGCGGCGCGCGGTTGGGTGAAGTCGGCGACCGCAGGGGATTGATATAGCGGGCAGGACGACGGGCGATTCGGTCTGCTCGTCGTCCTACCGTCGACTGGGTCGGCCGAACCAGCCTTGCCCCCCACCCCCACCCCCCGCTACCATCGCCCGCCGTGTTCTTCTCCCCCGATGCCCCCCGCGACCCCCACCGCCGCAAGCCCCGCCGCTGGCCCCTCGTGGCCGCGCTGGTGCTTTTGGCGGGCGCCATCTACCTGCGCGAGCGACCGACGATCGTCCGCAATGCGATCTCGCGCTACCTGCCGTCGCCCACCCCCGGCCCGACCTCGACGCCGCCGCTCCCGGTGACGCTGGCGACGGCCGAGGCCGCGCGCACGGCCGGGCGGCAGAGCGAGGCGCTCGCGGCGTGGGCCACGGCGCAGGCGATCGACCCGACGCGGGCCGACGTGGCGTTGGCGCGCGTGCGGCGGCTGGCGGCGCGCCGACGGTACGCGGACGCGGCCGATGCGGCGGCGACGGCCGTCGCGGCGGCGCCGGACGCCAGCGACGCGCAGGCCGCGCTGGCCGTGGCGCTGGACTGGGGCGGCGACTCCGAGGGCGCGATCGACGCTGCGTTGAAGGCCGTCGACCTCGATCCAGACAACCCCGGCGGCCGTGCGGCGCTGGCTGAGGCGTACGCCGGAGCCGGCCGGTGGGACCCCGCGTTGGCCGAGGCGGAGAAGGCCGTCGAGCGCGGGCCGGACGACGCGTACGCGGCGCGGGCGCTCGGGATGGCGTGGGAGGCGCGTGGCGCGTCGGCGACGGCGCTGGAGCACTACCGGCGGGCGGCGGAGCTCGAGCCGCGGAACACGCTGTTCCTGATCGACATCGGCCGCATCCACCGCTTCGGCGGCGATGTGGCCGCGGCACGCGAGGCGTTCAAGACCGCCACGGAGATCGATCCGAGCGACCCGATCGGCTGGGACAACCTTGGGCTGCTGGACTACGACGCCGGCGACATCGACGCCGCCGAGTCGCGCTTCGAGCGCGCCGTGAAGGCCGACGACGACTACGCGCCCGGCCACGGCCACATGGGCTGGACGGCGTACGCCGCCAAGCACTGGGAAGAAGCCGCCCACCACCTCGAGCGCGCGATCGAACTCGGCGCGCAGCAGGTGGACTTCTACTACCTGCTCGGCTTCGCGCTCGCCTTCCAGGACCGCTGCGACGAAGCCAGGCCGTGGTTCGAGAAGGCGCTCGCAGAGGACAGCACGTCGCAGCCGGCGCACGAGGGGATGAAGCTGTGCTCGTTCGAGGAGGGGCCGTAAGGGCACCCACAAGGGGTGCCCATACACGGAATTCGCGATCCTCTAACGGACGTCTAATCGCCCGCACCTTGTTCGATTCGGGCTCCGCACTATACTCTCCCCGCCTGGGCGGCTGGCAAACCCGGGCCGCGACTGCTAACGCGGTCGATCGCCACCCGTAACGGACATCGCCGCCGCGTCGTCGACGTCGGCTGCGTCCGGCGGCCGGCGCACGTGCGACCGGCGCAACCCGCAAATCGCAAATCGAATCCGATCTACTAGGAGGCATGGCACGCTATGGGCATGAACTTGCAGCCGCTGGGCGACCGCGTGATCGTCGAGCCGATCGAACAGGAAGAGGTGACCGCCAGCGGCATCGTCCTGCCCGAGAGCGCCAAGGAGCGCCCGCAGCGCGGGACGATCATGGCCGTCGGGCCGGGCCGGCTGGACGAGGACGGGACCAAGCGGATCCCGATGGACGTCAAGGTGGGCGACGTCGTCCTCTACGCCCAGTACTCGGGCACCCAGTTCAAGATCGACGACAAGAAGTACCTCGTGCTGAGCGAGAAGGACATCCTGGCCCGCGTGGCCAGCTAGCGCACCCGTCGCGCCCACTTCCGTCCGCACGCTCAATCCCCACTCTCAGTCACGACCGCCCGATCGATTCTCGAAGGAGACTGCATACATGGCCAAGATCCTGGTGTTCAACGAGGCCGCCCGCCGCGGCCTGAAGGAAGGCGTCGACATCGTCGCCAACGCCGTCAAGACGACGCTCGGCCCCAAGGGCCGCAACGTGGCGCTGGCACGCAAGTTCGGCTCGCCGACCGTCACCCATGACGGCGTGACGGTGGCCAAGGAGATCGAGCTGACCGACCCGTGGGCCAACATGGGCGCGCAGCTGTTCAAGGAAGCCGCGATGCGGACGAACGACGTTGCCGGCGACGGCACGACGACGGCCACGGTGCTGGCGCAGGCGATGGTGACCGAGGGCCTGCGCAACGTCGCCGCCGGCGCGAACCCGATGCAGATCAAGCGCGGCATCGACTTGGCCACGGCCGCGATCGTCGCCGAGATCAAGAAGATCAGCCGTCCCGTCGAGGGCCGCGACGACATCGCCCACATCGCCTCGATCAGCGCGCACGACGACCACATCGGCAACCTGATCGCCGACGTGATGGACAAGGTCGGCAAGGACGGCGTGATCACCGTCGAGGAGTCCCGGCTGCTCGAGTTCGAGACCGAGTACGTCGAGGGCATGGAGTTCGACCGCGGCTACATCAGCGCGTACTTCATGTCGAATGCCGAGACGATGGAGTCCGTCATCGACGAGCCCTACGTCCTGGTGACGGACAAGAAGATCAGCGCCGCCGCTGACCTCGTGCCCCTCATGGAGCAGCTCGTCCAGACCGGCAAGCGCGACCTCGTCGTCATCGCCGAGGATGTGGACGGCGAGGCGTTGGCGACGCTCGTGCTGAACAAGCTGCGCGGCATCTTCAACTGCCTGGCCGTCAAGGCCCCCGGCTTCGGCGACCGCCGCAAGGCGATGCTCCAGGACATCGCGGCCCTCACCGGCGCCACGGTGATCTCGGACGACATCGGCAAGAAGCTCGAGAGCGCCACGCTGCGCGACCTCGGCCGCGCCGGCAAGATCGTCAGCACGAAGGACGACACGACGATCATCGAGGGCCGGGGCGACGCGGCGGCGATCAAGGGCCGCATCGACCAGATCCGCGCCCAGATCGACACGACCACCAGCGACTACGACAAGGAGAAGCTCCAGGAGCGCCTGGCCAAGATGGCCGGCGGCGTGGCGATCATCCGCGTCGGCGCCGCCACCGAGGTCGAGCTCAAGGAGAAGAAGCACCGCGTCGAGGACGCGCTCTCGGCCACGCGCGCCGCGGTCGAGGAGGGCATCGTGCCCGGCGGCGGCGTGACGCTGCTGCACGCCCGCAAGGCGCTGGCCAAGATCGACGTCCCGACGGGTTCCGACGAGGCCACCGGCGTGCGGATCGTCCTTCACTCGCTGGCCGAGCCCGTCAAGCAGCTGGTCAAGAACGCCGGCGGCGACGGGGCGGTGATCGTCGAGGAGATCCTGCGCCAGAGCGCTTCCAAGAAGTCGCACACGCTGGGCTACAACGTCCTCTCCGGCGAGTACATCGACATGATGGACAAGGGCATTATCGACCCGGCCAAGGTGACCCGCGCCGCGGTCGAGAACGCCGCCTCCATCGCATCGATGATCCTGACGACCGAGGCCCTCATCGCGGACGCTCCGGAGAAGGAGAAGCCGCACACGGACGGGCCTGGGGAGATGGACTACTAGTTCGTCGACCGCAAGCAGCCGCATGACGAGGGCGGGGGCGAGAGCCTCCGCCCTCGCGGTCTGTTACAAGATTAATGGCGAACGTCGCAATTGCAGCCAAAGTAGGGTATACTGTTGTCCATTGAGGATGTGGGTTCGACACCGAGTCGAACGTATGCATCAATGAGTTCGCCCTCCCGCTCCGTCAGTTGTCCTCTGATATCGATATGACAAGGGTCACCGCGTGATGTGCCTCCCGGCACTAGCGGCGACGGGTTCGCCCCTCTTGTGTGCCGATTCTGGGATCTCCTGTGTGTGGTGTAGGGAACCTCAGGCCAAGCTGCGCATCCCCGATCCACATCGGCGAGCGGCCAACGTGCCGCCTCGCCAAACCAGGAGGTTCTGTTCCCTATGGCCAAGAAGCTTTTTGTCGGTGGTCTCCCGTGGTCCGTGACCTCGGATGAGCTCCGCACCACGTTCGCACCGCACGGCGATGTCGCCGATGCCGTTGTGATCACCGACCGCGAGACGGGCCGCAGCCGCGGCTTCGGCTTCGTCGAGTTCAACGACGACAACGCCGCCGACGCGGCGATGCGCGCCCTGAACAACTCGTCCATGGGCGGCCGCACGATCACCGTCAACGAGGCGGGCGAGCGCCCGGCCGGTGGCGGCGGCGGTGGTCGCGCAGGTGGCGGTGGCGGCGGCGGCGGTTATCGCTCGAGCGGTGGCGGCGGCGGCGGTCGCGGCGGCTGGTAGTCCACCCCAACCACACCGCGCGCACTGCGTGACGGTGTGACGGCCTGAAGTCCCGCAAGGGACGGACGGCCAGATACAACTGAATTGCGAAAGCACACGGCCCCGGAGCAGCATTGCAGCTCCGGGGCCGTTGTTGTCGGGGTCAAAGTTGTCGGGGTCAAACCAAGCTATCGGGGTCGACCCAGGTTGCTGGGGTCGGACCAGGCGTCGACCCATGCGCTGTAACGATTCGGCGGAACCCGGATGCGCCGGTTGGTGTCAGCCGTTACGGCGTGGCCGCCGACGGGCCGTCCACGGCTCGTCGCCAAACCTGGACTCGCGGCCAACGACAGACCCGCACCGCAGACGGGAGCACCCCCATGCGTCCATCCACCACCCCCGCCGATCGCGCTCTCGTCCCTGCGATCCGGAACGCTGTCTTCTCCAGCGCCCCCGCGCTCCTCGCCCTCCTGGCGCTCCTTGCCCGCCCCGCCGTCGCCACCGCCGCAACCCCGATCTACCTCCCCATCCTCCTCGCCGCCGACCCCATCGCCCCGACGCCGCTGCCGACGCCGATGTCCACGCCCGAGCCCTCCTCGCCGCTCGCCGTCGCCGACGCGGTCGTGCTCGTCAACCCGAACGACGTGCGCGATCTGGCCGTCGACGATGCGACGGGCGACGTCTGGGCCGCGACGTACGGCGGCGTCGTGCGCTGGGCGTCCGGCGGCGTGACGGCGACGGTGACGACGGACGTCGACGACCTCTGGCTGGCGGCGGACGATGTGGCCGTCGGCCCAAACGGCGATGTCTGGGCGGTCACGGATCGGGGCGCGGCCAAACGCGCGGCGGACGGCACGTGGACGGCCGTGCAGCCGCCGCCGCTGCCGACCCCCGTCGACGGCGGCCGCACCGAACCGGCGACGCCGCGGTCCGTTGCCGTCGCGGCGGGTGGCGACGTCCTGATCGGCCTCGACGACGGCGTGGCCAAGTTGTCGCCGGACGGCCGATGGTCGCACATGCTCGGATTCCAGAATGCGATCGACCGGATCGTGCCCATGTTGAATGGGGATGTCTGGCTCAGCTCGCCCTTCGATCATGCGGCACCGCTCCATCAGGTGCGGGCGAACGGCCAGCGCCGCCGGTTCGAGATGTTCCGCGACGAGCTTCAAGTCCAGCGGCCCGTCGACATCGCGGCGGCCCCCGGCGGGGACGTCTGGGTGCTCGATGCGCTCGGCCCGCCGGTCGTGGTCGACGCGATCGACCCGGCGGCGGTCGATTCGACGTGGCGGACGGTGCCGCTGGGCGATCTCGATGCGCGGCTGCGCGACGTGTCCCGTCCCGGCCCGCTGCGGCGCCTTGCCTTTGACGCCGCGGGCGCGCCGGTGATCGCCGCCGAGGGGGCGCTGATGCTCGGCGGGGCCGCTGGAGCGGCGGCGCCTTGGTCGGTGATGGCCGTCGACGGCGGACCGCTGGCGCCGCTCCGCGAGCTGCGCGCGCTGGCGACGACACCGGACGGCGCCGTGTGGGTGGGCGGATCGGGCGGGATCGCGGTGCGCGGTCCGTCGGGCGCCCTCACGCGCCGCTCGGCGCCCGGCCTCGCGAGCAACCACATCACGGCGCTCGCGCTCGCACCGGACGGTGTCTGGTTCGGCTCCCGCTTCGGTGCCGACCGGCTGGCGCCGGATGGCAAGCTGACGCACATCGACGTCGTGGCCGCCGACGACGGGACGCCGCTGGATCCCGCGGACGCGCGCGTCGACGCGATCGTCGCCGCACCGGACGGGACGCTGTGGTTCGGCACGCCGCGCGGTGTCGTGCGGCGCACGGCGGACGGGGCGATGACGACGTTCGGCGTGAACGACGGCCTCGTGGATCCGCACACGAACGCGCTGGCGTTCGGCGCCGACGGCTCGCTGTGGTGCGCGTCCGGCCAGGCCGGACGTGCGGCCGACGGGCGGGGCGCCGTCGGGGTGAGCCGCCGCCTGGCGGACGGCACATGGATCCGCTACGGCTTCGACGACGGCCTGCCGGCGCTCGAGCCGACGGCGATCCTGCCGCGGCGCGACGGGTCGGTGTGGGTCGGCTTCGACACGCGCCTGGCGTGGCGCGACCAGCCCTTCGGCGCGCGGAACATGGCGTACCATCGCCCCGAAACGGGCTGGACGCGCGTTGCGCCGCCCGAGCCGCTCATCCGCGATGCCGTATACGCGCTGGCCGAGACGCCCGACGGCGCGCTCTGGGTCATGAGCGCCCGCGGGCTGTCCCGCCTGGCGCCCGACGGGCGCTGGACGACGTATGCCGACCAGCCGCACTGGCGCTTCGGCGCGACGCGCGACGCCGCGGCGTTGGCCGCCGGGCCCGACGGCACGCTGTGGGTCGGTGCGCGGTCGCACCCGTTGCGCGCGCGCCGGTCGGACAACGGATGGGGCGAGGTCGTGGGCGGTCCGACGCTGGGCGCGGTGAGCGAGATTGCCGTCGCGCCGGATGGGCGGGTGTGGGTCGGGACGGCGGAGCGGGGGGTGCGGGGGTTCGAGTGGGGGCCGTGAACGTGGCGAGCAGCACGTGGCGGCCTGACGCGTAACACCTGAGCAACGCCGTCCGCGTAAGCTTGGCCGCGTTGAAGGGCTTCCGCTGAGAGATGCGGTCGCCGTGACGCCGTCCGTCGCTGGCACCCTGTCGCAGGGACGCCGCAACCCACAAGCCGTCCGTGTTCGATATCGAGGAGAGTTCAACCGATGCAACGCCGCCTGATCGTGCTCGCGTTCATGCCCGCGTTCACCCTGTCCGTGCTCGCCTGCGCCGGTCGGAACGCGGGCGTGCCGTTCGAAGGTGCGCCCGTGCCGACGCCCACCGAGCTTGCGGGTACGTCGATCGCGTCCGATTCCGCGTCGCCCAGCACATCGCCCCTGACGGCCAATCGTTCCGGCTCGGGGATCACATCGACCGACGCGGTCGACCTTCCCACGCTCGCGATCGATCGCCTCGAGGCGTTCGTCGACAGCGATGACCTGACGAGCGTGGCCGTCGACCCGAAGGCGGGCGAAGTCTGGACGACGAGCGTGAGTGGCGGCGTCACCCGATGGTCAGGCAGCGGAAAGGCGCTGGCGCAGTTCACCGTCGCCGACGGCCTGCCGAGCAATGCGGCGAACGACATCGCGTTTGCGCCGGACGGCACGGTGTGGGTCGCCACCGATCTTGGGGCGGGGCGGCGCTCGCCGGATGGGGTCTGGACGACGGTGCGGCCGCCGCTGCCGTCCGACTTCCCGATCACAGTCGACCAAGGCGACGGCGACATCCGGACCGAACGCGTCGGCAACGCTTTGATCAAGGTGGCGGTTGACACGCAAGGCGGCGTTTGGTTCGGGGCGGTGATGGGCGTCGCGCGGCTGGGACCCGACGGGGACTGGGAGCAGCCGCCGTGGGGCATCGACAAGGTCAACAAGGTGGGGTGCATTCGCCCGGCGCCAAACGGCGACGTCTGGATCGGCACGCTGTACGACGGTCTCCAGGTGCGCCGGGCCGACGGGCAGTGGCAGTCATGGGAAACCATCGGGCGGCAGTCGACGCCGCGTGTCTGGGACGTCGGCATCCGGCCGGATGGGCGTGTCCTGGCGCTGCACGGATCGGTCGAGCCCGTCGGGAGTCTCTGGCGTCCGGAGATGAGCATCCTGACGGAGGATGGCCAGTGGGTATCGGTCGAACTCGGCGCGGTCGCCATGGAACCCAACGGCGAAGCGGCCTATCTGGCGCTGGACGGGCAGGGACAGCCGTGGATCGGCTGGCAGTACGGGGTCATGACCGTTCCGGACGCAGACGCGCCGGGCGGCGCGCGCGTGGAAGGGCAGGCGGAAGGCCTTCAGGTCTACACGATCTATGGGCTGACCGACATCGCGCTCGATGGCGACGGAACGGCTTGGCTGGCCACTGACGTCGGGCTGTACGAGCGAACGCCAGACGGGCGCTACAGCCGATTCCAGGCGGCCGCGATCGGCGACGCCGGCGGCTCGGTCGTCGCGGCATCGCCGGCCGGCGTCTTTCTGGGCGGCGGGGACGGCATCGTCGAGCGCCGGGCGGCCGGGAGCTTGGCGCCGTTCGATCCGTCCGACACGTACGATCTCTCGATCGTCGACGACATCGCGATCGGCGCGGACGGAGCCGTGTGGGTGGCCACCGGCGGCGGCGTCGTCGGACGGATGAAATCGGGTGCGCTGCCGCTGCGCATGAGCGTCGCCGAGGACGACCCGCGCGGGCGCGTCACGGCGCTTGCGATCGACGCAGACGGCTCGGTGTGGTGGCTGGCCCCGTACACACAGGTCCAGATCGTCTGTACGACTGCCGACGACCCGTTCTTCCGGTGCTTCGGTCCGGCCGATGGCCTGCCGGCGAACACCCCTTCTGCGATCGCGGCGGGGAGCGACGGATCGGTGTGGGTGGGCTTCTACGGTGATGACGATGCCGGCGGCGGGGGCGCGACGCAGGAACTGGCGCGCTACGCGCCGGGCCAAGGTTGGCAGAGGATCGGGCTGCCGGCGGGCGCCGGTGCCGGCAGCGCCTTCGCGCTGGCCGTCGAGGGTGACGGTGCGCTGTGGGTGCGGACGGCGGCGGGACTGTCGCGTCGCGACAAGGCGGGCGCCTGGACGACGCCGGAGCAAGACCCCTCGCTTGCTGCGCCGTTCATCGACCTCGAGACCGAGGACCCGAGCCGAGCGTTGGCCGTCGGTCCGGACGGCAGCCTCTGGGTCGGCGATCTGCCGGACGGGCTGCGCGTCCGGCTGCCGGATGGGTCATGGCGCGCGCTCCGCAGCGGCGACGGGCTGGCGGCGACCCACATCACGGACTTCGCGTTCGGCCCGGACGGCAGCGTCTGGCTGGGCACCGCACACAATGGTCCGCGGGTCCTCGTCCGTTCCCGGTGACCTCGGGCGCGCTTCGCCGCACGTGGCGCCCGCGCCGGTGACGCCGGCGCGGCCACCCCACCGCACCGGCGTCACCGCCGCCGGCTGCCCTTGTCGCTCCCGTTCAGCAGCCCGTACAACACCCCGCCGACCAAGCTGATCACCACGCTACCGAGCACCGCCGGGATGAACCCGTCGACCGTGAAGCCGTAGCCGGCCCACTGGGCGAGCTTGCTGGCGAGCAGGAGCATGCCGGCGTTGATCACGAGCAGGAACAAGCCGAGCGTGAGGAACGTGATCGGCAGCGTGAACAGCGTGATGATGGGCTTGATGAACGTGTTGACGAGGCCGAGGATGAGCGCCAGGACCGCGTAGACGAGCCACGGCGATTGGCCGGACAGCGCGACGTCGATCCCGTTGATGTAGCGGTCGGCCACCCAGATGGCGACGGCGGTGGCGGCGATCCGGATGATGAGCTTCATCGGACATCCTTTCGAGGGACTTGCTGAGAGGCTTGCTGAGGGGCGAGGCGTGGGAGGCGATGTCACCGGCTGGTCCGGGGCGACATGTCGCCTTGTTGGCGCGCCGAATGTCGATAGGATCACGTCGTGTCGCGGTGGCGCTGATGCGCCCGCCATCGCCGCACGACCGGATGCCGCCGACGATACCACAAAGGAGACACCCATGAAACGATCCACCCTCCGATCGGCGCGACGCCTGGTCGCCCGCATCGTCCGGCGCGGCGCCGTTGCCGCCGCGCTCGCCGTGGCGCTGGCCGCCGTTGCCGCCGGTCCGGCCGTCCCGCCGGCCCGCGCGGCGCGCATGGCCGTGCGCACCGCTGCGCACACCGCCGCCATCCAGGGTGCCGGCGCAACCGGCATCCAGGTCCAGAACCTGGACTTCACGAACGTCGCGACGGCCAAGATTCAGTTCTACGGCCGCACCGGCGCGCCGATCGAGATCACGCGGATCATCCTGCCGGGCACCGCGGCCAACGTCTACCTGCCGCTCGTCCCCGGCCTGGCCAACGGCGCGTACGCCATGGTCGTCAGCGCCGACCGCCCGATCGCGGCACTGGCCCGGACGGACTGGGAGACGACGCGCGCGGCCGGGATCTACTCCAGCGTCGTGCCGGGGAAGACCGTCGTGCTGCCGCTGGTGGTGGCGGACTACTACGGCCAGACGTCGCTCGTGTCCATCCAGAACACGGATACGGCCGCCGAGCACTCGGTCCACGTCGAGGTGAGGGGGATGGGCGGCGTGACGGCGTTCGCGACGGCCGACCTGCACGTCGCGCCCGGTGCCGCGGTCACGATCGACTTCGAGCGGGATGCCGACTTCCGACTGCTGGCCGATGCGTCGCCGAACGGCTTCCTCGGCTGGATGCGGATCACCAGCGCGGCCGACGTCGCAGTCCAGTCGTTCATCGACGTCGCCTCCAGCGAGAAGGCGGTCTACGCGTTCGAGGGGATTCCCGACACGCTGCTGGCCACTGAGCTCAACGCGCCCCTCGTCCGCAAGCGCCAGGCGACGACCGTCGGACTGTACGACACCGGCATCGCGGTCGTGAACCCGGGCGCCGCGGCGACGACGGTGCGCGTGCACTACGATGGCAGCACGGGCGCGTGCGCCGGCCAGTCGTTCGACGAGGCGCCGGTGACGGTGGCGGGCGGGAGCGGGGCGACGATCTACCAGGGCACCTCGGCCGTGCTGCCGGACAACTGCGTCGCCTCGGCCCGGATCACGGCGGACGCACCGATCGCCGCCGTCGTGCTCGACGCCAAGGACCTGACCATCCAGGGCGCGGCCTACAGCGCCGTGCCGAATCGCGAGGCGGCGCGGCGGGTGGTCCTGCCGCTCGTGCGGCGCGGGCACACGGCCATGCGGTTGACGACCGGAATCCAGGTGACGAACGTCTCAGACGAAGCGGCGCGCGTCGATCTGGCGTTCGCAAGCGACACCGGCGTGCCGCAGACGTCGTGCGGCGCGCCGTGCAGCGTGGCGATCCCGGCGCGGGCCAGCCGCACGTTCTACCCGTCGGCCGCGTTCAACGCGATGCCGGCCGGCACGTACGGCTCGGCGGTCGTGACGAGCGATCGGCCGGTCGTCGTGCTCGTGAACGACATCTCGGAGAACGACACGTCCGACGCGGCGACGTACATCGGGCTGGCGGCGGGGGATCCGGCGGCGGGGGTAGCGGTCAACGGTGGCGGCGCGCCGGGGCACCCGTCGCTCGCGGCGCTCGGATTCGGGCGGGCATGTGCGGGGTGCGGGACGGGGGCGGCGATGGCGTATCGCGCGTTCCTGGCGGTGGGGCGGTAGGCTGCGACGCTCTCAGGGATGGCGCGAGGGCGCTGTAACCAAGTTGTCGCGGATGTGTCGTCGGCACCCTGTCAGACGGGCGGCTGAGCCGCTACGCTGGCTGCTATGCTTGTGCGACACATCCCGCGACGCCCCGATTCAGGATGGAGCCGATGGCCGTCCGAGCCGCTGATGCACCCGTGCGCTCCCGCAGACAGGTTCGGTGGCGGTTCACCGCCGAGCAATACGTGGCCCTGTACGCTACCGGCGTCCTGCCGTCCGATCAGAACACCGAGCTGATCGAAGGCGAGATCTACGTCGTGCCACCGCCAGGCCCGCTGCACGCTTCGTCGAAGACGTTCCTCTTCCACCAATTCGTCCTGCACCTTGGCGATCGCGGCGTCGTTTGGGTCGAGGATGCCGTACGACTGGGTGATGACTCGATCGTCCAACCCGATGTCGCCATCCTGCGGCCTGGACTGCGCCAGTACCGCCGCCGTGTGCCCGACGCTGCGGACGTCTTTCTGGCCGTCGAGGTTGCCAGCACGTCGCTGGCGAACGACCGCCGCCGAAAGTTGCCGTTGTATGCCCGCCACGGTGTGCCTGAGGTCTGGCTCGTCAGCCTGCCGGAGCAGCGCCTCGAGGTGCACCGCGACCCGCACGGTCGCCGGTATCGCGATATCACCGTTCTCAAGGCGGGCGATGTGGCTGCTCCGCTTTGTGCGCCTGACATCGAAGTGGACGTTGCCGAGTTGCTGTGAGTGCGGCTTCGGGTGAGGTCGGCGGACGGCAGCACGCTGGACGCGGTGTTGGGCAGGGCATACGGCACGGCGCAGGGGTACAGGCGACGGATTAACGGTTGCGCGGCGGCCGCGCGGCGGTTTCCCGACGTCGCGGGATCGACGTTGCCCCCTATGCTGGGCGTGCGCTCGCACCCTTCGACTTGACCCGCGAGCGCTCACCGGTAGGAAGGAACGTTCATGACAAGCTGGATCAAGGCGATCAACGCCTACCGCCCGCGCCTCTCCGGCGCACCACCGATGGAGATCGACGAGCTGGCCGCGCGGCTCTCCATCGGAACGCTCGTCACCCAGCCGATCGCCCAGATGGTTCTCCAGGAGCTGGCGCGCGAGCTGGCCGAGCAGCTGAGCGCTGGCGTCCGCGTCCGCCTGCCCGGCATCGGCATCTTCAGCCCGCACATCCGCCTGGACGGCTCGATGTACCCGAGCGTCCGCCTCGACAAGTCGCTCCGCGCCGCGGTGTCCCACGTGGACGCGTTCCACGGCGGCGTCGTGCGCCGCGAGTCGATCGGGATGGACATGGCGGCGCTGAAGGAGCGGTGGGACCGGGAGCACCCGGACGATCCGATGGACATGCCGGTCAAGGGGGTTGGGGCTGGGGCCGGAACCGGGACCGGAGCGACGAAGGTGGCGTGAGGCGGCGCGCGTTTGGATGGGCCGATGCGATCGGCCCGGCCGATGGGGACAACTGAATAGGGGCATCGAGAGGAGCCGTCCCGATGGGGGCGGCTCCTCTGTTTGGCTCGCGGCGAGCACGTGGCGCGGCAATGTCGCCAAGCTGTCACCGACCTGTCGCGCGCGACCTGTTGCCACGGCTGTTTGGCCGATATGCTCGCTGCTATGCTTGTGCGACGTACCCGCGAGACGCCCCGATCAGGATGGAGCCGATGGCCGTCCAAGTTCCTTCCATGCCGCTGCGTGCGCGCCGGCAAGTCCGCTGGCGGTTTACTGCCGACCAGTACTTGGCGCTGTGCGACACCGGCTTCATTCCGCCCGATCAGCACACCGAGTTGATCGAAGGCGAGATCTTCGTGGTTCCGACGCCCGGACCTCTCCACGCTTCGTGTCAGATGGCCCTGACCCGCCTATTCATGGCACGGGAAGGGGACCGATTCGTCGTCTGGACTGAAAACGCGGTCCGCCTCGGCGATGACTCGGTGGTCCGACCCGATGTCGCCCTCCTGCGCCCTGAGCCCAACGAGTACTGCCTCCGAGTGCCCAACGTCTCCGACGTCCTGCTGGCCGTGGAGGTCGCCAACACCTCGCTGTCCCACGACCGCCGCCGCAAGCTGCCGCTGTACGCGCGCCACGGCGTGCCCGAGGTCTGGCTCGTCAGCCTGCCGGAGCGGCGCCTCGAGGTCCACCGCGACCCGCATGGGCGGCGGTATCGTGAGATGATGGTGCATGGCGATGGCGAGCGCGTGGCGCCGATGTGCGCGCCGGCTGTGGCGGTGGACGTGGGGGTGGTGCTGCGGGTGCGGTTTCGGGAGGGTGGGGAGCAACATTGATTGTGGTCGGGATTCAATGTTGATTCTGGGTGAAGAGCAATGTTGATTGTGGTCGGGATTCAATGTTGAAATCGGGCGATGAGCCATGTTTCTCTTCGGCGGCGGGCAATTGACCGTGCCGGGCATCGGTCTCTCATCCCCAAGATGGCTGGCCTCGGCAACCTCGGCGATGGCGGATGACGTGAGGATTGAACGAGCCTGTACAAGGCGCTCGCGCCCGGCGCGAAGCCGCGGTATGACACCGTGCTCAAGGTGCTTCGGGCGTTGGGCGTGAGACTTACCGTCAACGCTTAGGTCCAGGGTCTCCGACAACCATCGGCCCCGCGCAGTTGGCCATCGACCTTGACCCTCCCAGGTGTCCGGCGCACCCAAGCCCCGTGCTATCGTCGTCCCGACGCCAGGTTTGAGGGCGTACGTGACCCGCCCCCCGAGGACCCCCATGCCCCCCACATTCCGCAAGGCCGCCCCCGCCGACGCCCTCCTCCTCGCGCGCATGCGCTGGGACTTCCGCGCCGAGGGCGGCGAGGTGCCCGTCGAGTCGTTCGACGCGTTCGAGCGGCGGTTTCTGGCGCACTTCATCACCGGCGTGGCCGACGGGACGTGGACGCGCTGGATCGCCGAGGCGGACGGGTTGATCGTGAGCACGATGTCCGTGCACAAGATATCGCCCGTGCCCCGGCCGTGCCGGACGTCGGACCAGTGGGGGTACGTGACGGACTGCTACACCGTGCCGGCCTACCGGAACCAGGGCATCGGCGCGGCGCTGCTGGCACATGTGGTGGCGTGGGCGCGGGAGCAGGACTTCGAGGAGCTGATCGTCTCGCCGGCCGAGCGGGCGAAGCCGTTCTACGAGCGGGCGGGGTTCGGGGTGGACGATGACTTCCTGTTGCTGCGGCTGCGGGGGGACGAGGAGGCGGTGCCGGTGGGTTCGACCTCCAAGTCCGATGCCGAGCGCGTCCGGGACGATATCATGGGCCTATGACATCATCGCCCTATGACAACATCGGCCGATGACCCAAGCGCGCCGACGCGTTGAGCACGTAGCGTGACCGTGCCTGACGGCGCGATCGATGCCCGTGTCTGGCTGCCGCCGCCGAGCGACCTCGTCCTCGCGCCCGGCGACGTCCACGTCTGGCGCATCGAGCTGGATCTGCCGGGCGTCGATGTCGCCGCGCTCAACGCCCTCGTCCTCGCCCCCGACGAGCGGCTGCGCGTGGCGCGCTTCCGCCGCCCGATCGACGGCGTGCGCTTCTGCGTGGCGCGGGCGCGGCTGCGGCAGGTATTGGCGCGATATGCGGGGTGTGCGCCGGGCGACGTCGCGTTCGTCGTGGACGACCTCGGCAAGCCGCACCTGGCGACGGGCATCGACCGGGCCGATGGCCTCGCCACTGCCGACCTCGCGTTCAACCTCAGCCACTCGGGCGGCCTCGCCCTCGTCGCCGTGGCGCGCGGCTGCCGCGTCGGGGTCGACGTCGAGACCGGGCGCGGCCACAACGACCTGGCGGCGATCGCGGCGCGGTACTTCTCGCCGGTCGAGCAGACCTATCTGGCCGGGCAATCGGCTGACGGCTGGCGCGACGCGTTCTTCACGCTCTGGACGGCCAAGGAAGCGTACACCAAGGCGATCGGCGCCGGCCTGTCGGCAGGCTTCACGCGCTTCGACGTCGACGTCCACGCGGATGGATCGCTGACGCTCGGCGGCACGATCGCCGACGACACCTCGACCGGCGCGTGGTCCGTGCGACGCCTGACGCCCGGCCCCGGCTACTACGGCGCGCTGGCCGTCGATCGACCCGGCCCGTCGCTCGCCTGCTGGCGATGGCCTGCGTGATTCCCTCTACGATGAACCCGTACACCGCGCACCTGCAGTCGCTGCTGCCGCCCGGCCGTGCTGAGGACATCGCCTTGGCCGAATTCGTCGCCGGCTGGGACCGCGTCGAGGCGTTCGTGATCCGCGTCTTCCGCGCCAACATCGCCGACAGTGCGGACGCATCCGAGTGGGACGAACTGCGCCGTGCCCTCGCCGCGCGCCACGCCGCGTTCGCCGACATCCTCGCCGTTCACTGGCCGCTCGCCCTCGTCGCGGGCGAGCGCTGCGCCGCCGACCCCTTCCGCGCGTTGCTCGACGTCGCGACGGCATCGTCCTTGGTCGCCAACCGGACGGCCATGCAAACGCTGCCGGCGGCGCGCGAAGCGTTGAACCGCTGGCTGGTGGCGCTGGCGGACGACGCCGTCGACCCGCCCGTCACTCCGCCCGCAGCGCCGCCTGCACCAGCTCATCCAACTTCTGCAGGAACTTCGACCGGTCCCGCGGCGTGAACGGCGGCGGACCGCCGGTCATGACGCCGCCCTCGCGCAGGCTGGTCAGGAGGTCGCGCGTCGCCAGCGCGTCGCCGACGTCGTCGGGCGTGAACACGCGGCCGCGGGGGCTGAGGGCGCGGGCGCCGGCGGCGACGCAGCGCGAGGCGAGCGGGATGTCGGCGGTCACGACGATGTCCCGCGGTCCGACGTGCTCGGCGATCCAGTCGTCGGCCGTGTCGAGGCCGCTCCGGACGACGATGCGCTCGACGCCTTCCATCGGCGGGCCGCCGAGCTGGGTGTTGGCGACGAGGATCACCTTCAACCCGTACCGCCGCCCGACGCGGTAGACTTCGTTCTTCACGGGGCAGCCGTCGGCGTCGACGACGAGCGTCGGGGGTCGCGGGTCGGGCGGTGCGGGCGGGGCGGGGGGTGGCATGGGGCGATTGTAGGGGCTTCGCCTCTGGTTGGACGGGTCCCACCGTGCTGCGCATCCCGACGAAGGCCCCCTCCCTGGCCGGCTTCGCCGGCCTGTCCCGCCCCCAATGCTGGGGGCGGGACCCATTGCGATCTACACAGAACGCGATTGCGGGTCCTCCTTACCCCTCCACCTGCATTGGGGGAGGGGTCGGCGCGCGAAGCGTGCCGGGGGCGGGGGCGTGGGCCATCGCCCTCCGTGCCGCGCAGGGTACCGCCCTGCCCCCATTTGCCCCGCCCCCTCCCCCCACTTACAGTACCCTCCCCATGAACCTCGTCACCCTCGAGCACATCGCCAAGCAGTTCAGCGAGCGCGTCCTGCTGGACGACATCGACCTTCGCCTGAACACGGGCGATCGGATCGGGCTGATCGGCATCAACGGCAGCGGCAAGACGACGCTGCTGCGGATCGTCGCCGGCGCGGAGCCGCCCGATGCCGGTACGGTGACGGTCTGGGGCGGCGTGCGCGTCGTCTACCTGCCGCAGGAGCCCGTCCTCGATCCGTCGCACACCGTGCTCGAGGCGGTGTACGCCGCGGACGCGCCGGTGTTGTCGCTGCTGCGCGACTACCACGCCATGAACGTCGCCCTCGTGGCGGCGCCGGACGACGCAGCCGGGCAGGCGCGGCTGTCGCGGTTGGCGGCGGAGCTCGATCGCACGTCGGGCTGGGCGGCGGAGGCCGAGGCCAAGGCGGTGCTCCACCGGCTCGGCATCACCGACGTCGATGCCCGCGTCGGCACGCTGAGCGGTGGGCAGCAGAAGCGGGTCGCGCTGGCCAAGGCGCTCATCGATCCAGCGGACCTGCTCGTGCTCGACGAGCCGACGAACCACGTGGACGCGGAGACGATCGCCTGGCTGGAGCAGTACCTGCTGCGCAGCCCGCGCGCCCTGTTGATGGTCACCCACGACCGCTACTTCCTCGACCGCGTGGCGAACCGCATCCTCGAGCTGGATCGGCGGCAGCTCGTGAGCTATCCCGGCAGCTACCGCCACTACCTCGAGCAGCGCAGCCAGCGCCACGAGCGGCTGGCCAAGATGGAGGACACGCGCCGGGGGCAGCTGCGGCGCGAGCTGGAGTGGCTGCGGCGGGGTGCCAAGGCGCGCAGCACGAAGCAGAAGGCGCGCATCCAGCGGGTCGAGGAGATGCAGCAGATCCAGTATGACAGCGGCGAGGACCGCGTCGCGCTGGCGCTGGCGGGCCGACGGCTCGGCAAGCAGGTGCTGGCGGCCACCGGGATCGGCAAGGTGTTCGATGGCCGCGCCGTCCTGTCCGGCGTCGACCTGAGCCTCGGTCCCGGCGACCGAATCGGGATCGTCGGCCCGAACGGCGCCGGCAAGAGCACGCTGCTCGACATCCTGGCCGGCGTGCTCGACGCCTCCGAGGGCGACATCAAGTGGGGCGAGACCGTCGCCGTCGGCTACTTCGACCAGCGGAGCGCGGCGCTGCGCGACGACATGAAGGTGATCGACTACATCGACCAGGAGGCGCCCGTCATCCGCATGGCGGATGGGTCCCAGGTGACGTCCTCCCGGATGCTGGAGTGGCTGCTCTTCCCGGGACCGCAACAGCACGCCCAGATCGGCAGCCTGTCCGGCGGTGAGCGGCGGCGCCTCTACCTCCTGCGCACCCTCATCCACCGCCCGAACGTGCTGCTCCTGGACGAGCCGACGAACGACCTCGACATCGAGACCCTCGGCGTCCTCGAGTCGTTTCTCGACACGTTCACCGGCACGGTCATCGTCGTGAGCCACGACCGCTACTTCCTCGACCGCGTCGTGGACCAGCTGGCGGTGCTTGAGGACGGGCGGCTGCACGTGGGCTACCCGACGCCGTTCGAATCGTTCCTGCGGATTCGCGGCGAGCAGCGGGCGCAGGCGGCCACCGGCGCCGCGTCCACCGCCGGCGTCCGCGCGCCCGTCAAGGTCGACGGCCGTGTCCGCGACGCCAATGCGCCGTCGCCGTCGCCATCGTCCCGCAAGCGCACGTGGAAGGAATCGCGTGAGCTCGAGGGCCTCGAGCAAACGATCGCCGACCTCGAAGCCCGCCAAAAGGCGCTGACCACGGCCATCGAGACGGCCGGCAGCGACTTCACGCGCCTGCAATCGCTATCCGACGACCTGGCCACGGTCGCCGATGCCCTGGATGCCGCCACGGAGAGGTGGTTGGCGTTGAGCGAGTTGGCGGGTTGATATCTGGGGCGGGAATCACGAGGGCGGCGGCGTATCGGGACGGCCCCAGGTCAACCGGTTACCGTCGCCAACGAGCACCCGTCCAGTGGCGCCTCGCTGTTCGGCCGCGCGAAGACGCCTGGGTACGGCTCGATCGACGCGTGGCGGTCGGGCTCGCTGAGCAGGTGGCGGTCGCAGATGTGGAAGAGCTCGGTCTCGGATATGGCGCGGCGCATCTGGTGCAGGAACGTTCCGTCGGGATCGACGCTCTGGCCGATAAAGTTCAGGTACTTCTTGAGCTTGTGCACGTGGGCGACGCTGGACGCGGTCGGCGACGTGGTCTCGCGGTAGAGGCGATCGATGTACTCGCGCACCTCGGCGAGCGTGACGGGCGTGACCGGGCGGCCGGCGAGCACGTCGCGCGTCTGGCGGAAGATCCACGGGTTTCGGATGGCGTGGCGGCCGATCATTACCCCGGCTGCGCCGGTTGCAGACAGGACGGCGACGGCTGTCGCGGCGGACGTGACGTCGCCGTTGGCGAGCACCGGGCAGCGAACAGAACGAACCGCCTGGGCGATGAGGTCGTAGCGGACGCCGGGGCGGTACATCTCGGCGACGGTGCGGCCGTGGATCGTCAGCAGGTCGACGCCGTGCTTGTTGACGAGGGCGAGGATGCGCTCGAAGGGCTCGGTGTTGTCGAAGCCGACGCGCATCTTGACGGTGAAGCGGCCGCGCACGGCGTCGCGCAGCGCGCCGAGCAGCGCGTCGACCTTGTCCGGATCGCGCAGCAGCCCGCCGCCGACGTTCTTCTTGTAGATCTTCGGCGCCGGGCAGCCCATGTTCAGGTCGATGCCGGCCACGGGGTAGGCGGAGAGGGCCTTGGCGGTGCGCACCATCGACGGGATGTGCTCGCCGATGAGCTGCGCGAACACCGCGCGGCCGGTGGCGTGGTCCGTGATCGAGCGCAGGATGTGCGGCTCCGGGCACGATACCTCGTGCACGCGGAAGTACTCAGTGAAGAAGCAGTCCGGCGCCCCGTAGTGCGCGATGACGCGCATGAACGGCAGGTGGGTGACGTCCTGCATCGGAGCGAGGGCGGTCAGGGGTTGGCCGGGGATGTGGCCGGGGGGTGCGGGGTGGAGGTCGTTCATCGTAGTAGAAGTATACCGGCGGGGCGATGTGGTGGGTGGGGGCCCCACACCGACGTGCCACCGGTCCGAAACCTTCCACTCGTCCGTTAATATGTCCATGAACCACCGCCCCCTCCGCCACGCCCTCCTCACCGCCGCCGTCGCGCTGTCCGCCGCAGCCGTCCTGCTCGCCGCGCCAGTCCGCGGCGCCGGGCCATGGCTGCCGCTCGCCTTCGCGCACGGGCCCGTTACATCCTACGCCGTCGCCGAGACGTACTGCTGGAACGGCACGTGCGCGGATGCGGGCGCCATCGTCACGCTCGCCGAGCCGCTGACCGTGCCGCTCGGCGCGGGCCTCGTGCTCGCCCCGTCGCGTGCCTCGCTTCGCGCACCGGACGCCATCACCGTGACGCGCCACCGCGCCGCCGGCCTCGAGCGACTGGCGGCGGAAGGGACGGCGGCACGCTGGCGGTCGACGGGGCCGGGTGTCGTCGAGGCGCTCGCGCCGATCGCCCCGCTGCGGCACGTCACGTATACGCTGCCCGCCGTGCCCGGCGCCTGGGTCCTCGAGGTTCGCGCGCGCTGGTCGGGCGATCCGGACGCCGACGTCCGCTGGGGCGTGCGCGTGGACACGACGGACGGGCCGATCGACCGGACGTACGACGGGCTCTATCAGCGAGGACGCCACGTCGACCTCTTCGTGCCGGGCGGGGCGATGTGTCCGTACGACGGGCCGGCGTGGGACCTCACGATTTGTGACGGTGAACACGATTGCTACGGCTTGCGGTCGCCCTGGCTCGAGCGATACGACGCGGTGACGAAGGAGCTGACGGGTGGCGAGAGGGCGAGCCACTGGGACGACCCACCGGTCGAGGTACGCTTCCAGGGTCGCCGCGCGCCGGCCGGCGGGCAGTACAACGCACGTGACGCCCACCCGCGCATCGTCGTCACGGCGTTGGAGGCGATGACCGCGACGCTGCGCTGCGGGATGGACGCGCCCGACCTCGCCCTGGCCGCCGCGACCGTCGCGGATGTCGGCTGTATCCACGGGACGCACTACGAGCGGTTCGTGGCGCGCGTGACGAACATCGGTACGCAGCCGGCGGTGCCGTTCGCGGTGGAGGCGTGGGCCGGCAACACCGCCGGCGAGGTGATCCGTTGGGAGGTCGGTACGCTGGCGGTCGGCGCCGAGGTCGTGCTGACGGCCACGCGCCAGATGCGGATGGGTGATCCGCCGGTCACGAGCTTCCGGGTCGACGTCCGGGATGAGGTGGCCGAGCGGTTCGACGTGGCGAACAACCACCGCGAGAACGTCGCGCGGCCGCGGACGCGGAACGAGCGGTGCCCGTTGTGGGCGGGGTGGGGTGGGGGGAGGCGGGTGTTTGTGCCGGTGGTGGTGCGGGGGATCGCGGCCACTCGCCCTTGACGCGCGCACGCAGTATGCTCTCCGAACATCGGCCAAAGCCCGCCAACGTCGTCTCGGAGAGCCAACAATGCACCCGCGCTTCCTGTGCTGGCCCGTCGCCCTTGCCTCGCTGTTCGCTGCGCTCACGCCGACGTCGATCGCGCATGCTGAGCATCGAATCTACCTTCCGTTTGCGTTCGGACCCGCATGTAACTTCGCATCGCCTGTGTACGGTCCGACGCCGGGGCCGCTGCCGACCTTGGCGGCGCGGCGGTGGGAGCACCTGCGGCCGGCGAACGACGTGCAGGCGATGGCGCTCGATCCGCGCACGGGCGATGTGTGGTCCGTCGGGATCGATGGGGCTGCTCGGCGGTCGCGCGATGGGGCGTTGGTCAAGTCGTACACAGAGGCGGACGGCCTCGAGTGGAGTACCGGGACGGATCTGGCGGTGGCGCCCAACGGTAGCGTGTGGGCGATTGTAGGTGGGGATCTGGCGCGGCTGAACGCGGATGGGCGGTCGGGGTCGATCAACGTGCCGGTCGATGCCGATCACGTGGCCGTGGATCGCTCCGGGGGCGTCTGGGTGGGCGGGGGTTCCGGCGTGGCGCGACTAGGCGCCACTTGCGGCTGGGAATCGCCCGTGCGCGGGTACCCGCTCGGGCCGAAGGTGAGCGTGACGGACATGCTTGCCGCGGCGAACGGCGATGTGTGGGTTGCTTATGCGCCGCAGGGTGCGCCGGCCGGCGTCGCCGTTCGACGCGCGGACGGGCGATGGGAGTCGTTCGATTCGGCGGACGGGCTGAGGATCGAACTTGGGCCGATTCCGATGTTGGCCGAGCGCCCGGATGGGCAGATCTGGGCGCTGTACGGCACTCTGAAGTACTCGAACCCGTTGCAGCGGATCGTCGCGTTCGCCGACGTCCTCGGCAACACCGGCCGATGGACGCCTGCATCGATGGACGAGGTCAGGCTCGCGGCCGACGAAACCGGACTCCATTCGATCGCCTTCGATCGCGCCGGCCGACCGTGGTTCGGAGGCACGAAAGGGATCTATGTCCCGGACGACAACCATTCCGGTCGATGGAACTTCGAGGTTCCGGGACGGGGAGTGGCATGGGCGACGGGCCTCATCTTGGATGCGGACGGTGTCGCCTGGATGGGATCGGGCACCGTCTCCCGACGACTCCCGGATGGCACCTGGCGCCAGGAATGGATCGGCGGCCCGGAGTCCCCGAACGCCGTGGCCGTGGACGGCGCCGAGGTTTGGATGGACACCCATCATCGCAATGAGAAGGGCGAATGGCAGCACTTCCTGGAGGGCTTTCCGTCGGCGGCCGGCGAGATCCGCGACATCGCCCTCGCGCCTGACGGGGTCTGGTATGCCACTGCGACCGGCCTCGTGCATCTCGCACCTGACGGCGCCTGGACGCAGTTCGCCGGTCCCGACGCACTCGGCGGCCGCGACGTCTCCCGCGTCGTCACCGCGAACGACGGCTCGGTGTGGGCCGTCGCCAAGGGGATGAGCGCGGAAGTGTTCGTGACCCGGCATCGGCCGGATGGCCGTTGGGAACCGCATTCGGTGGCCACCGGATTGCCGAGCGGCCAAGTACGGGACGTGGCGACGGGTGGGGGAGGGGCCGTGTGGGTGGGCATTGAGGGCAGCTCCAGAGGGCACATCGCGTCGCTTCAAGCGGACGGCAGCTGGACGGACGTGGCCATGCCGGCCGATGTTGTGACGAGCGGGATCGTGCAGCTGGCGGGCGACGGCACGGGCGCCGTCTGGCTCTTCAGCGGTGAGCGAGGCCTCGTACGCCGCTCGGCCGACGGGACGTGGGATGCGTTCACCGGCCAACCGTTGCTGGACCTGCAGCCAGCCGGTGAACGGCAACCGTACGATCCGACCTTGGCGATCGCCCCCGATGGCAGCGCGTGGCTTGGCGGCCTCCCCGGCGAGGTGCGCGTGCGCCGGCCGGACGGAGCGTGGCGGTCGCTCATGCTCCTCGACGTGTCGAGCGTGCGCGATATCGCGTTCGGGCCGGACGGGCGGGCGTGGATGACGATGGTGGATGGGGGAGTCCGCGGGTGGTGGAGGTGGCGGACGAGACGACGCCGACGGCTCGTTGACGGCGCGCCAACCGGCCGCTGCCGCGACTCGTTACGCCTGCGTCGTCGCCCTTGCCGTTGCCATCGCACAGTCGACGTCACCGTCCCCTTCCGCCCACGCCCAGTCCCGAGACATCCCCGTCCACACCCCCGCCGACCTCACCCGCGCCCTCGCCGCCGCCTCCCCCGGCGACGTGATCACCCTCGCCCCCGGCACCTACACCCTCCCCCCCAAGCTCGCCGTCACCCGCCCCGGCACCCCCGACCGCCCCATCACCGTCCGCGCGGCCACGCTCGGCGACGCGCTGCTGCGGTTCGTGTCGACGGACGGCACGTACGTCGAGGGCTTCCACGTGACCGCCGCCGACTGGCGCTTCGAGAACCTCGACATCGAAGGCGACTGCGCGGACGACAGCCGGTGCGAGCACGCGTTCCACATCGTCGGCGATGCGGAGCGGACGGTGATCGACGGCGGCCGGCTGCATGCGTTCAACGCGATGATCAAGGGCAACGGGCAGGACATGGGCGCGGCGGGCGGCGGCTGGCGCTGGCCGGACGACGTCGTCATCCGCGACACCGAGTTCTTCAGCCCGGCGGGGCGAAAGACGAGCAACCCGGTGACGCCGATCGATGTCGTGGGCGGGCGGCGGTGGCACGTCGTCGGCAACTTCATCCACGATCACTTCAAGGACGGCGGCGACCACATCAGCTACGCCGCGTTCCTCAAGGGCAACAGCCGCGACGGTGTGTTCGAGCGCAACCTCGTCGTGTGCGAGATGCTCCACAAGGGCGGGATCCGGCTAGGCCTGTCCTTCGGCGGCGGCGGGTCGAGCCCGGACCGGATCTGCGAGGACGGGACGTGCAGCCCGGAGCACCAGGGCGGCGTGATGCGCAACAACGTCATCGCCCACTGCCCGGCGGACGTCGGGATCTACCTGAACGAGGCCAAGGCGACGCGGATCGAGCACAATACGCTCTACGACACGGCCGGGATCGACGTCCGCTTCGCCGCGTCGGTCGCCGACATCACCGGCAATCTCGTCCAAGGCCGCGTCCGCGAGCGCGACGGCGGCAAGGCCCGGATCGTCGGCACCCTCCAACTCAGCGCCGCCGACTTCCGCACCTGGTTTCGCGACCCCGACGGGCGCGACTTCGCGCTGAAGGACGGCAGCGCGATCGTCGATCAAGCCCGGACGATTTCCGGCCTCATCGACGACTGGTGCGGCAACGCGCGGGACGACGCTCGGCCCGACATCGGCGCGTTCGAGTACCGGGACGGGCGGACGTGCGATACGACCGGGTCGCCGCCGCGGCTGGCGCCGCCAGGGCCGACACCCGAGCCGACGGTGTCGTCGGGGCCGCCGACGTCGAGTGCGACAACCATGGCGACCTCCATGGCGACGTCGACCTCGACATGGACCTCGACATGGCCCGCAACATCGACCGCGACCGCGACCCTGACCGCAATCCCGACCCCGATCGAGACGGCCGTCCCCCGCGCCCGCATCGCGTTGCCGTGGGCGATGCGCGTCGGTCGATAGCGGCGCGCGCCCGAACGAAATGCCGATCGCCCGCACCGCGGCCGCGGTACAATGCGACCCACCCAGGAGCACCGCCATGCGCACCCCCGCCGGCACCGAGTGCCGCCACTATTACGAGGACTACAACCGCGGCCGGGCGATCCAGGAGTGCCGCCTGATCAAGGCGAGCCGCCGCTCGCTGCCGTGGCTGCCGGGCGACTGCGCGAAGTGCGGCGTCCCGGCGATCCTGCGCGCGAACGCCGGCCGCGAGCTGCGCGTCGACCTGGCCGTCGTCAAGCGGTGGGGGCTGCTGCGGCGGCTGCGCGTCGACGCGTATTGCCTGAAGCACGAGGTCGAAGTGGCGTCGCCGGAAGCGGGGTGTCCGCGATGTTTGGCGGAGGAGCGGGGGCGGGCATAGGCCGGCGCCGTGCCCCGCGAAACCGGTTGGCCCGACCCATGCCGCACGGTATAATGGCGCCGCGCCGCCCCCATGGCGACCGGCCGCGCCCTCTGATGTCGGGAGTGTAGGCATGAAGGGACAGTTCGCGTTCTTCAAGGGCCAGATCGTCGGAATCGAGGACGCCAAGATCAGCGTCCGCACGCACGCCCTCAATTACGGCACCGGCTGTTTCGAGGGCATCCGCGGCTACTGGAACGACGAAGAGCAACAGATGCTGGTCTTCCGACTGCGCGAGCACTTCGAGCGGATGATCAAGAGCTGCGCGCTCCTGTTCATGGACCTTCCGTACAGCGCCGACGACCTCAGCCGGATCACGATCGACCTGCTCCGGCGCGAGGGCTACCGCGAAGACGCGTATATCCGACCCCTCGCCTACAAGTCGGACGAGATGATCGGCGTCCGGCTGCACGGACTCAAGGATGAGCTCTCGATCTTCGCCACCCCGTTCGGCCAGTACGTCGACAACGAGGAGGGCGCCCGCGTCATGGTCTCGTCGTGGCGGCGGGTGGACGACAACAGCATGCCGGCCCGCGGCAAGATCACCGGCACGTACGTGAACAGCGCCTTCGCGAAGAGCGAGGCGCTGATGAACGGCTACGACGAGGCGATCGTCCTGAACCAGAACGGCCACGTCTCCGAGGGCAGTGCCGAGAACATCTTCATCGTCCGCGACGGCGTGATCATCACGCCGCCCGTCTTCGACAACATCCTCGAGGGAATCACCCGCTCGACGGTCATGCAGCTGTGTGGCGAGCGCCTCGGGATGCCCGTCCAAGAGCGCTCGATCGACCGCAGCGAGCTCTACGGTGCCGACGAGGTGTTCTTCACCGGCACGGGCGTCCAGATCGCCGCCGTCGTCGAGATCGACAAGCGCCGCGTCGGGTCCGGCCAGATGGGGCCGGTGGCCGCCGGGCTGCGGGACCTCTACTTCGATGTCGTCCGCGGCCGCGTGCCGGAGTACCGCCACTGGTGCACGCCGGTCTTCGAGCCCGCCGCCGTCCCGACGCCCGCGTAGGCCGACGCATTGCCGAAGGCTGACGACAGACTGCCCCTCGCCGCCGCCGCCGCCGCGCTCATCGCGGCGGCCGTGCTGTTCGCGCCGGCCATGGCCTGGGTGGCAGCGACGTGGCGCGTGAACCCGTACTACTCGCACGGCCCGCTCGTCGCCGTGGCCGCGGTCATCCTCGCCTGGCGCGCCGCAAAGCGCCTCGGACCCGCCGCGCCGTCCGTCGCGGGCCTTGCGCTCGTCGTGCTGTCCGTCGCCGCCCATGCGCTCGCCGCGCGGTACGCGCTGTGGCCCGCCTCGGCGCTCGCGCTCGTCGGGCTCTTGGCCGGTGCATGCCTGATCGTCGGCGGGCCTGCGTGGCTGCGCGCGTTCGCCCTCCCGCTGGCGCTCCTCGCTCTGGCGATCCCGCTGCCGTGGGTCGCCCACATCGCCCCGCGCCTCGCTTCCGCCGCTGCCGGTCAAGCCGCCGCCCTCGTCGGCCCGCTCGGCGTAGACGTGATTCACCGCGGCCCTCAGCTGATCGTCGGTGACGGCAGCTTCCAGGTGGGCGCGCCGTGCAGCGGCCTGCGATCGATTGTGGCGCTCGTGACGCTGGCCGTCGGCCTGGCGGGGACGCTGCACGGGCCGCGCGCACGGCGCTGGTCGCTCGTCGCGCTGGCGGTGCCGCTCGCGCTCGTCGCCAACACCGTTCGGCTCAGCGGGCTGCTCGTCGTGGCGGAGGCCTTCGGTACGGTGCCCGGACTGACGTACTACCACGGGCTGTCGAGCCCGGTGCTGTTTGCGGCAGCGGTGCTGGGGTTGTTGTGGATGGGGAGAGCGATGGGGTGTGATGTCGTTGCTTCCACCTGAGGGCCTGCCGACGCATCGTCGCCAACGCCGCCTGATCGCCGTTGCCGCCGCCGTCCTCGTCGCCGCACTGCTGTTTGCCCGCACCCGCGATGCGATGCCCCCCCCGCCCACCATGCCGGCCGGCGGCCACGTCGTTTTCGCCGACACCGCCGGCTGGTATGGTCGGACGCCCGGCGAGGTCGCGATGCGGTCGACCGTCGACTGGTCGCTCAGCGCGTTGCCGGCCGCGCTGCCGCTCGACCTCGGGCCATGGGCGGGTGAGGATCGGGCCGAGGACCCGGCCGTCGACATCTGGCTGCGCGATCCCGAGGTCTCGATCGCCCGCACCTATCGCCGCGCGGACGGCGCGCTGGTCTGGCTCACGGCGTTCGGCAGCCGGGGCGGGCACAGCTACCATCTGTTCGAGCACACGCCCGAGACGTGTTATCCGCTCGGCGGCTGGGCGATCGAGGCGTTCGACGCGCGCGCCGTGCGGTTGCCGCACGGGCCGCGGCCGCTGTCCGTGAACTTCGGTACCGCCAAGAAGAGCGGCGCCAAGGGAGAGCTCGTGTTCCTCTACGTCTACCTGTGGGACCACCCCGGGCGTGACCCCGAGCGCGGCGTCGTGAGCCTGCGCCTCGCGGCGCCGGTGCGCGGCACGTCCGCCGAGACGGCCGCGATGCTGACGGACGACTTCCTGCCCAGCCTCTTCCCGGCGACGCTCGCCTGGCG
This sequence comes from Candidatus Avedoeria danica, assembly GCA_016703025.1. NCBI lineage: Bacteria > Bacillati > Chloroflexota > Ardenticatenia > Candidatus Epilineales > Candidatus Epilineaceae > Candidatus Avedoeria > Candidatus Avedoeria danica. The sequence goes on along the minus strand of JADJCV010000004.1, from coordinate 2,369,350 downwards.
GCGGTTCTAGCGCCCGGGCGGCCACCACGCGATGTCATTCCACCCTGTTCGGACGCAGGCGCGCTGGATCGCACTCGGCCTCGTTGCGCTGGGCATTGCGGCGTGCGGCGGCGTGCTCTACCTTGCGCTTGCGCACGGCGTCGGGCCGCGCACCGTCTTGTGGGGCGCAGCGTTCGTCGTGCTCCTGGCCGGGACGCTCCGGCTGGCGTACTGGAGCTACGGCCTGTTCAACATGCACTACGCCCTCAGCCGCGACGCCCTCGTCATCCGCTGGGCGGCGACGCGCCAAGTGGTGCCGATGGGCGCGATCACGCATGTCGTCAAGGGGCGGCCGTACCAAGCGCCGCTCACCGGCGTGCGGGTGGAGGGCTACGAGGTCGGGCATACGACGATCCTCGACGACGCCGGCGAGCCGCGCCCGGTGCTGGTGTACGCCACGATGCCGCCCGAATCGCAGGTCCTCATCATGACCCAAGCGCTGTCGTACGCGATCTCACCTGCCGACCCGCTCGCCTTCGCCGACGAGTTCGTGCAGCGCCGGCGGCTCGGCGCGCGCCAAGCGTTGGAGGAACGCTCCTTCCCGGCGCCGTGGGCCCGGCTGGGGCTTTGGAACGACGGAATTTCGGTCGGGCTCCTGCTGGCCGCCGGGGCCGTCCTGGCGTTCGCGTTCGGCTTTCTCGCATGGCACTATCCGGATCTGCCGACGCGGGTCAGCCTGCGCTTCGCCTACGTCGTACAGGACGGCGTTGGTTTGACCGCACCCGGCCCGACCGGTCCGAAGAGCGGCGCCTGGCGCCTCCCGACGGTCGGACTGCTGGCGCTCGTGGCCAACGGCGCGCTCGCCGCGGTGGTCCATGAGCGCGGGTTCGCGGTGGCCGCGCGGATGTTGTTGGCGTGCGCCGCGTTCGTCGAGATCGCGTTGGGAATCGTGATGGTCCGGGCGATCCTGTAGGGGCGGGTCCCCGTGTCCGCCCCTGCAGGACACCCCGTAGGACGTTCGGGAACGTGCGGGAACGCGTGGAGTCGCGCGGCATCGAGGTGGCGTATGGTGATCAACCGCATCGGCATTGACGTTGGCTCCAGCGCCGACCTCGACACGCGTCTGGCCGCTGCCGCAGCGGTCGGTGCGCGTTGGGTGCGGATTCGCTTCGTGCTCGACGAACGGCGGGTGGTCGATGATGCCTTCCTGGCTGCGGCAGTCGACGCCGTCAATGCCGCTGCCGCCCGACGGCTGCGCGTGCTCGGCGTGATCGATGGCGGCCTGACCGTGGCGCCGGATGCTGCGGCGGCGGACGCGTCGGTTGCGCCGGCCGTTGGTGCGGCGTGGCTGGAGGAGCTCGTCGAACACGCCGCGATGTTGGCCGGCGCGCTCGGCGATCGGGTGCAGGCTTGGGAGATCGTGCCGATGCCGAACCATGCGCCGGCGGGTCGGGATCCCATCCCACCGGCACGCTGGGCGGCGCTGCTCGAGGCGGTGGGCGGTGCGGTGCGCGCCGCGGCGCCCGGCGCCACCGTCGTCGCCGGCGGCCTGCTCTGCACGCCCGACGACGACGGGGTGGACTACCTGCGCGCCGCAATCGAAGCAGGGCGCTGGGCGGTCGGGACGCCGCCGTTCGACGCGATCGGCATGCAACTTCGGCTGCTGCCGGACGGCGGCGTCGACGAGGCGGCCGTGGCTGCGGCCGTGGCCGAGCGCACCGGGCGGGTGTGGCGCGCTGCCGCGGCGGCGCTCGGCCGCCACGCGGTCGACGTGAAGAGCGTCTGGGCGACCGGCCTGTCGTGGGACGCCGACGCCACCGGCGATACCGTGCAGGCCCGCAACCTCTGGACGGCCTTCGACACGCTGACCGCCGACCCGCACGTCGCCGCCGTGATCTGGACCGCCCTGACGGACACCGGCGCCGCGAACGGCCTGTTCGCATCCGTGGATCTCTCGCCTGCGAGCGTCCGCCCGGCGTGGAAGGCCTACAACGACTTCACGCAGTATGCCCGCCAGATCAGCTCGCCACCGTCCGTCCTGTTCGACCCGACGGCGCCGTCGCTGGCCGACCTGGACGACGTCGGCGCCGGCGGCTCCGGCACCGATGACGGCGAGCTGCTCGACGTCGGCCCCGGAGCGCCCGTCGCCGCCGCGCCGGCGCGCCCGTCCGTGCGCTTTCGCGTGCCGACGGTCACCGAGCTGCTCGTCTCCGCCGGCGTGCCCCCGTCCGACCTCGCCCGCGCGCTCGACGCGGTCGAGTCGCGCCACGGCAGCCGCGACTGGCTGCCGCCGGGCGTCTACGATGTCGACATCACGCCCATGGCCGGCCTCGTCGATCGCATGGAACCGCCCGCGCGCAGCGGCGCCGCGTTGGACATGGGCCTCGACCCGACGGCGGAGTCGTCGCCGTCGATCGAATCCGGCGCGCGATTGTCGAACCAGCACGTCCTGACCGCGTTCTACCGCGCCGGCGGCGGATCGTGGTCCCTCCTCCAACGGGCCGGCCTCGACCTCGCCGACCTCGTCTCCCAGCGCGACGACCCGTACGCCGGCCCGGCGATCGCGCAAGCGGACGGTCTGACGATGGAGGAGCGCGCGGCGGTGTTGGGTGAATTGAACGGGGGTGCGTGATGGGGTGCGACCCATCCACATTGCCTTGCGACCCGCCGACCATGGGGGGGGCGATGGCATCGCGGGGGGCGACGGGCTTCGGGCGACGCATGCGTCGCCCCTACGCGGGTGGGGTGATGATGGGCGTGGGTGCCGTCATCATGGGGGTCATTGGGTCGGTGGGCGTGGGTGCCGTCATCATGGGGGTTCTTGGGTCGGTGGCGGGGGTGTCGGCGGCGCCGATGGGGATGCACGGGCTGCAGGTGACGCCGATGCCGAATCCGATCGTCGACGTCGATGTGACGGACGATGTGTTCGTGCCGGCGGCGGTGACGGTGACCTTCGGGTCGACGGTGCGGTGGGTGAATCGGGGGGAGCGGCTGCACTCGGTGACGAGCGATGCCGGGTGGTTCAACTGGACGTTGGCGCCGGGGCGGGGCTTGCGGGTCCGGTTTCTGTCGCCGGGTGTGTTTCGGTACCACTGCGTGTACCACGGGGCGATGACGGGGCGGGTGGTCGTCGTGCCCGAGGTGTCGGACGGGACAGCGACGCCGACCGGGACGCCGGCCGCGACGTCGCCGTGGCACGAACCGACCCCCGGTCCCGTCGGGCCGCCGGTCGGGCCGGCGCAGGGCGGGGCGATCGTGTTCCAGGACGTGGCGGCGGCGGGCGGGCGGACGGACTTGTTCGTCATCGCCGCCGACGGCACCGGGCGGCAGGCGCTGGTCAACACGCCGCAGCTGACGGAGGCGCAACCGCATTGGTCGCCGGATCGGCGCGCGGTGGCGTACACGGCGACGGGCGGGTCGGGCGCGGCGGCGCAGTGGCGAATCGAGGTCGTCGACGTGGCGACGGGCGAGCGGCGGGCGGTGACGAACGGGCCGGCGCACTTCGAGCCGCGCTGGCGGCCGGATGGGGCGTGGATCGCCTACACGGTCATCCAGTACATCACGTCGTCGCAGGGCCAGATCATCGGCGGCAGCGGGATCGCCGTCGTCCGGCCGGACGGCACGGGCGCGCGGCTCCTCTTCTCGGCGACCGGCAACAGCCAGGTGATCGGCAACCCGTCGTGGTCGCCCGACGGGCGCACGTTGGCGTTTGTCCTGCGCGCCGCCGACCGCGGCAACGGCGCGGACGGTGAGCTCTGGGCGCTCGACCTGACGACGTCGACGACGCGGCGCCTGTTCGCCCACCCCGGCTGGGACGATGTCCAGCCCGCGTGGTCGCCGGACGGCCGCCGGATCGCGTTCGCGTCGCACGCTTCGTCGGTCGGGCGGCGGCCGTACGCTGTTTGGCTGCTCGACTTGGACACCGGCACGGCCGGCACCGTCGCCACGCACCCCGATTGGTCGCTGTTCCGCCCGTCATGGTCACCCGGCGGCGGCTGGATCATCTTCAACGCCGAGATTGCGACGACGCCGAGCCGGGACGTGCGGCTGTACTACGTCCAGGACGGCGGCGGGACGGTGTACGGGCCGCTGACGACGGGGGCGGAGCCGGACTGGGCGGGGGTGACGAGCTTCGAGCCGCCGCCGCCACCGTTCACGCCGGAGCCGACGGCGACGCCGGGAGCCGGTACGGGCACGTCGGTATCGAGCGCGACGACCACGCCGACCGCGACGTTCCCGCCGCCGCCGCTGACGCCGCTGCCGCTGCCGAGCCCGCCGAGCGAGACGTCCGTGCCGGGACCGCCGCCGACGTTCCCGGTGCCGAGCGAGACGCCCGAACTGCCGACCGCGACGACGGCCCCGACCGAATCGGCGACGCCCACGCCGCTGCCCGCCACGCCGACCGCGACGCCGTCGCCGGATGCCAGCGCGACCACGCCCGGGGGCGAGGCGACGCCGACGGGCGGGGCGGGCGGGCGGCGGGTGTGGCTGCCGGTGGCGTTCGGCTGACGGCGCGGCGGGGTGGACGGCGCGGGGGCGTCGTGCAGATCGTCGTGCCGATCCTCGTGCCCATCGTCCTGCGGCTCGTCGTCACATCCAAGCGCCCGCAGCGCCCGGTCCGTGGTGAGGTGAACGTGGTCGCGGCCGAGGTGATCCAGGAAGTCGGTGCGCTCGAGGCCGTCCATCACCGGGCCCTTGATCTCGGCCAGATGGAGTTCGACGCCGCCGTCGCGCAGCTCATGGAGGAGGGATTCGAGCGTGTGCAGCGCGCTCGAGTCGATGAAGTTGATGGCCGAGCCGATGAGGACGAGGTGGCGCACGGCCGGACGGTCGGCGACGATCTTGAGGAGCGCCTGTTCCAGGAAGCGCGTGTTCGCGAAGAACAGGCTCTCGTCGATGCGGACCGCGACGACGTGCGGCCACGTCGTGACGGCGTGGCGCAGTACGTTGCGGTAGACCTCGCTCTCGCCCAGGCGGCCGACGACGGCGATGTGCGGCCGGCTCGATCGCCACAAGAGGAGCGCGAGGGAGGTCCCGACGCCGGTGAAGATACCGCGCTCGACGCCGAGCGCCAGCACCGCGGCGAAGGTCATCGCCCAGACGACCGCGTCGCCGCGGTTCGCGCGCCAGATGCGGCGCGGCTCGGCCAGATCGACGAGGCCGGCGACGGCGACGATGACCGTCGCGGCCAGGACGGCCTGGGGCAGGAACGCGAAGAGCGGGGTGAAGAACAGCAGGATGACGGCGATGGCGCCGGCCGTGACGAGCGAGGCCGCGCCGCTGACCGCGCCGGCCTGGTCGTTCACCACGGAGCGGGCGAAGCCGCCCGTCACCGGGTAGCCGCTGAACAGCCCGGCGGCCAGATTGGCGGCGCCGAGCGCGACGAGCTCCCGGTTGGGGTCGATCGCCTGGCGGCGCTTGCTGGCCAATGACTTTGCCACCGCGATCGACTCGACGACGCTCACCAGGACGATGGCCGCCGCGGCGGGTCCGAGCGCGGCGACGTCCGGCCAGGCGACGTGCGGCACCCGGAACGGCGAGAGGCCGAGCGGGATGGCGCCGACGACGGCCACGCCGGCCGACGCGTCGAGCCGCATCAGCCACGTCACGAGCGTGCCGAGCACCACGGTGACGAGCGGCGCGGCGCTGACGATGAGCGTCACGCCCAGCGGCCGCAGCCGCGTGCGCGCCAGCGCCGGGCGCAGGCCCTTGCGGAAGCCGACGAGCAGCGCGACGGTCATGAGGCCGATGGCGAGCGTGGCCGGGTTGGCGCGGCCGAGTTGCGCGGCGGCCTGCGCCAGCACTTGGTGCAGCCGATCGCCGCCGACGGGCACGCCGAGGATGTGCTTGAGCTGTCCGGCGGCGATGATCAGCGCCGAAGCGCTCGTGAACGCTGCCAGGACGGGGTGGGCGATGAAGTTCAGCAGCTCGCCGAGCCGCAGCACGCCCATGAGCAGCTTGGCCGCGCCGACAAGGAGCGCGAGGACGAGCGCAAGCTCCACGAAGCGCGCCGTGCCCGGTGCCGCCAGGGCGCTCACCCCGCTGTAGACGAGGAGCGACGTGATGGCCACCGGGCCGACGGAGAGCTGGCGCGACGTGCCGAGCATGGCGTAGATGGCAAGCGGCAGGACCGAGGCGTAGAGCCCGACCTGCGGCGGCAGCCCGGCCAACTGGGCGTAGGCCATGCTCTGCGGGATGAGCAGGACCGCGGTGACGAGGCCGGCGATGACGTCGCGCGGCACGTCGGCGCGCCGGTAGTCGCGCAGCCACACCGGCAGCCACGCCGACATCGCGCCGGCCGGCAGGGCGGGCCGGACGAGCGCGGTCATGTGCTGCGCTCGAAGTAGTCGTCGGCGCAGAAGTCGAACGTCTCGATCGCGTCGTCGTCGTAGCCGGCGGCGCGCAGCTCGGCGACCGCCTGGTCGCGCGTCCAGCCGTGGCGGAGCTGGCGATAGAGCAGCCAGATGAGGCCGACGCGGCTGGCGGTGCGGCAGTGGAACACCAGGCGGCCGGTGTCGGGCGCCTCGACGATGTCCGCGAACGCGTCGATGTGGGCGCGATCGAGCTCGTAGGCCGGCCAGGGACGGTGGAGGTAGCGCAGCCCGGCCGCCTCGGCGGTGTGCGCCTGCTCGGCGGCGCGCGCGCCGTCGCCGCGCAGGTTGAGGACGGTGCGGAAGCCCTCGGCGGCCCAGCGCGACCAGTCCTCGGGCTGCGGTTGGGCGGCCAGTCGGACCGTTGGCGTCACGTCGTAGCTCTGCGGCGGGGCGGTGGCGGAGCGGTCGGCGAGGGCGGCGCACGGTGCGCATGGGACGTACGTCGCGGCCGGCGCGTCGGTGATCATCGGTGCCTCCCGTCAGCCGCGCTGCGCGGGCAGGCCGGCGCGTGCCCAGGCCTGCATGCCGCCCGTCAGGTTGAGCGCGTTCGTGAAGCCGTGGCGGGCGAGCAGCTCGGCGGCCAGGCCACTGCGCTGGCCCGAGCGGCAGACGCACACGATCGGCACGTCGCGCGGCAGCTCGCCCAGGCGCTCGGCAAGGACCGGCAGGGGCATGAGGTGCGCGGCGGCGATGCGGCCGTCGTGCGCGAACTCGGCGGCCGAGCGGACATCGATCACGTGCAGCGGCTCGCCGCCGTCGAGCCGTTGCTTCAGCTCGGCGACAGAGAGAGCGCCGACGTGGCCTGCGGAGTGGCCTGCGGAGAGGGGGCCGGCGGCCGGCATGGCCGGGCGGGGTTGGAAGAGGTTGCGGAGCATCGTGGCCTCCTGTGGGACAACGCGTGGGGTTGTCGGTTGTCGATTCGTGCGGTGTCGAATGGCGATCGGCCGTCGTCGACGGCCTCAGATGAACAGCGTCACCTTGGCGCGGGCCGCGTCGGCCAGGAAAGTGGCCACGCCGCCGGTCTCGAGGCCGTCGATCAGCTCTTCGTCACGGACACCGAGCAGCTCGCGCGACATGTCGCACACGACCATCCGGACGCCGAGCTCCTGCGCCAGGCCGAACAGCTCCTCGGGCGACGAGATGTCGTGCTGCTTCATCAGGCGGCGCATGATCTTGGCGCCGGCGCCGAAGTAGTTCATCTGCGACAGGCCGGTCTGGCCGAGGCCGCCGGGCAGCATCGCCGTGAAGCCCTGCTCGATGACGTTCTTGCCGGCGAAGATCTTCTGCTTCTTCACCGCGTTCAGGCCCCAGAAGGTGAAGAACATGCTCACCTCCATGCCCATCGCGGCCGCCCCGGTGGCGATGATGAAGGCCGCGATCGCCTTGTCCAGGTCGCCCGAGAACACGACCATGGCGACGCGGTCCTCGGTGGACTGCGACGGGTGGTCTTCGAGGGCGGTGAGGCGCGCCTCGAGGGCGGCCAGGCGGTCGGGCGGGTCGGCGGCGGCGGATGCCGGAGGAGCGACGGGCGTCGGTGCCGACGCGGACATCGGCGTGACGGGGGCGGCCGGCACGTTCATGGGCATCGGCGCGGCGGACGGCGACAGCGTGTCGACGGGGCTCATGCGGTGCGCTCCAGGTAGTGGACGTACAGGTCCTGGCCGCCCTCGGCGGTCGTCTCCTGCGCCACGAGGCGGATGTTCTTGGCCGTCGTCGCCCAGCCCTGGAAGTCGGCGATCGAGCCGCGGTCGGTGGCGATGACCTGGAGGACGTGGCCGACGGGCAGGTCGCCGATCGCCTTGCGGCTCTTCACGAGGGGCATGGGGCACTTGGCGCCTTTGACGTCGAGGGTGGCGTCGAAGTGGGTGGACATGGGTGGTTCTCCTTGGGGTTGGGTTGGGCTGAGGGACGGGTGCGGTGGCGTGGAGCAGTCGGCCGGGTCGGCTACTGGCTCAGCGCGCAGATGTTCTTGCCGAGCTCGAGTTCGTCGGCCAGCTGCTCGCCGGCTTCGAGGAGGCCGATGTTCACGCGCTTGATCTGGACGTACTCGGGCGGGAAGACGGGCAGGTGGCCCAGGACGTAGGCGGTGAACTCGGCCCGGTCGCGGTGGCGCAGGGCGTCGTTCGTGGCAGCGACCGTGGCGTAGGGGGCGCTGAAGACACCGTCGGCGCCGGCTTCGTCGAGGGCGCTGAAGTGGGCCGGCAGGATGAGCGTATGCGGATGGACGATGGCGGGTAGGCGTTCGGTCAGGCTTTCGTAGAGCAGCGGTGTCCAAGCCTCGCCCTTGCCGCCGAGGTCGGGGCGGCCGAAGGAGCGGAGGAAGATCCCGTCGCCGGTGAAGAGAGCGCTCGTGCCGTCGGGGGCGTCGAGGCGGAAGTTGAACTGGCCGAGCGTGTGGCCGGGGAACCAATGGGCGGTGACGGTCACGGCGCCGATCCGGAACGTCTGGCCGTCGTCGAGCGAGGTGTAGGGAATCGTCGCCGGCAGCATGTCGATCGGGTGGATCGCATCGTAGGCATGGACGTGGTACGGTGCGCCGGTGGCATGGGCCAGCGCCGGGCCGCCGCTGATGTGATCGGCGTGGACATGCGTGTCGAGCACGACCGTGAGCGAGGCGCCGGCGGCGGTGATCGCGTCGTGGTATACGTCGACGTGCCGGAGCGGGTCGATCACGGCGGCCGCGCCATCGCTGACGACGACGAAGCTGAGGTCGCCGCGCGCCGGGCGGGCGATCTGGACGATCTTGCCCCACGCGCCGGCGGCGACGTCGCGCACGTCATAGTGGTTGCCCCAGGCCGGGAAGCCGCCCGCCAGGTAGCTCACCGCCATGCCGCGTGCGGCGAGCAGCTCGGCGACGTACTCCGATGAGCCCTCCTTGGCGCAGACGACGACCACCTCGCGGTCCGTCGGAATCGGTGCGGCGGCCTCGTCCTCGTCCTCGATGAAGGCGTAGTACGGGATGTTCAGGACGTCGAGCGCCTCGCGGCCCTCGACGTGCATCCGGGCGAACTCGGCGGGGTTCCGGACGTCGACGATCAAGAGCGGTGCATCGGCGAGCAGCTTGGCGTACAGCTCGGCGGCGGTGACGGCGGTGACGGCGGGGGCGGCAGGTGAGGTCGTGAGCGGCGCGACTGCGGCGGGCGCGGCGGTGGCAGCGGGCGCGGGCATGAGGCTGAGGTCGGTCATCGGGCTTCCCTTTCGGCGCTTCGGGCCGCGCGCTCGTGGGCGTCGGACGGCCGTGTCGGTGATGCGCCTAGGATAGGCCGGGGGCGTAAGGGGGGGACAAGGGGATCGTAAGGGTCGTGTAAGGGTCGAGCGGATGGACCCCAGACCCCAAGCGGGACCCACGGCGAGGGGGATGCCCGTTATTGGCCCGCCGGTCGTCGTTGGCGGGCAACGGCATGCCGTTCCCCATTGGCAGCAACCAAGCTGGTCAAGCAACTCGACACCTTCCGGCAGGCCGCAAAGGCGAGCGCGTCGGTAGGTCTCGGAGAAGGCGGAGATAGAGCTGCCTGGGGACGCTCATGATGTCCCTACCGGATTCCGGCCGGCCTCACTGCCCCCCAAAGCCGCTCGGCGGCGGGGGGGCGGGACACGGATTCTCGCCCGGGAGCAGCCTCATCGGCACGTTCCAGTCCGCATCGTCCGGGAACCACGTGGCGAGCGGGAGGCCGGCCACGGTGTACGGGTGCCCGGCCCGCGACGCCTCGAAACCGCTGGGCATCGTGAAGGCGTAGCCGAGGCAGCCGCCCTCGGGACAGTCCGCCAGCGTCAGGCCGTCCATCGTGTCGGCCACGCCTGCCGTCACCGTGGCCCATTCCTCGCAGATGCTGCGGATGGCATCCGCTAGGTCGCTCTCGGCGTAGCGCTCGGCGATGGTGCAGCCGCCCCCGTCTGCCGCGATCTGGCATAGGTCGCGCGGGTGGCACTTCTCGTCGTCGGCCCGCGCCGTGAAGGCGAAGTCGGCCCCGATCTGCGCGTTGTCCAGCGTCACGGTCAGCACGCCGTTGACCGCGGCCGGCAGCGGAGCCGCAATACCGTCGTCCGCCGTCACGAGTAGGTTGTTGCCGCCGCCCGAGAACACGTGCGGCTGCACGCGCACCCAGCGACCGTCGGTCGGCCGGAAGCCGTCACCGACGAACAGTTGGTAGGTCACGCGCGTGTCGGGCCGGGCAAAGAGGTGGTAGAGCACGTACGTTTCGCCATCGCGGAACGGCGCGAGGTGGCTGTTGACGGGCAGCAGTCGGTTCTCGCCCGCGCCGCAGGACGGCTTGGACGTCATCGTCGTGTCGACGTAGTACACGCCTCGGTCCGCCGTGAGGTAGGGCGCCTCGCCGTTCTGGCCGCCCATCAGGAAGCTTGCCCGCCAACAACCGCAGGTCGTGTCGCCGTCGCATACGTCGCTCGCGAGCTTGAGCTGGCGGTAGATCGGCACGGCAGGGTTCACCGTAGGGGTGTTCCACGCTTGCCAGTCCACGGTCCATGGGCCATCGCCCTGGAGCTTGGCCATCGCCGTGGTCACGAAGTCGTAGGGCGATGTTTGCACGCCAAAGGACAAGCACTCGTCGTCCTGCGACGGCGCGTCGAAGAACTTGTTCCGGCTGATGGATGCGCTTCGCGGCCCGCGGCTGCTCACGACGCCCGTCAGCGTGCCGTCCAGGTCGTTCAGGATCGTCGAGAAGTCGATCGAGGTGACGAGGCCAAACGGGTCGCCGCCCGCGTAGGGCGCATATTGGTCGAAGGTGTTGTGGCGAAACGACGCCGCATCGAAGCCCGAGCGTCGAAACGCGAACGCCGGCGGGTAGTAGAAACCGTTCTGCTGCTTCCAGCCGATGGCCGCGTTGACGACCGTCATCTGCGGCGGCGTGCCGGCCTTCTTCGGCTGCATCGTGAACGTGTAGACCCCGCAGCGAGCCAAGTCTCCCTCCGGACAGTCAAACGGTGCGACCGCCGCGAACGCGCTGCCATCGGAGTAGAACGGCCCGTCGTAGATCGTCATCAGCCGCTGCGGGTTCAGGCTGCCCGTCGGATAGCCGATGCCTTCGGCCGGCAGCGTGAGCGCGGGGCCACTGCGGACGGCGCGCGTGACGTCCGGGCCATGATAGCCCGCCGGGTCGCCCCCCGAGGTGGTGCCTACGAACAGGCTGTCCCTGGCAATCTGGAGGTTGCCCGGCGGCACCTGGGCCCAGCTCCCGCCCGTCACGAAGCCCAGACCGCCGAAGAGCTGGTCCGTGATCGCGCTGTTGACGAAGACGTACCACCACGGTCGCAGCCAAACGGAACCGAAGCCGACCTCGGCCCAGTTGAACGACGTGGTGAAGCGATCGATGACCGTGCCGGAGCACGAAGGACCGTTGAGGGCCCACGAGTCGCCCGTCGCAATGCCCTGGCGGCAGTTCGGCTCCGGCCGGCCGGGGAGCGCGGCGAGCGCGGGGTCGTCGACCCGCGTCGGGTTGAAGTTGCCGCTGACCATCGGCCGCATGATGTCCTCGACCTTTAGGTACGGGTTGGCAAGGGCGTGAAAGCCCGTGTTCACGGGCTGCGTCGGCTCGACGTCGATCGTCGTCTGCAGGGCGTAGGCCGCGGTGGCGCACGAGTTGGCGCGGAAGCGCTTCAGTGGTGCCTGGCGCGCGCCGGCGCGATTGAACGCGGCGTAGTCCTGATCGGTGTTCGTGCCGGACGTCCAACGGACCGCCCCCATGCCGGCCATGTGGCCGGGCGCGCTCATGCCGCTGACGCCGGAGCCGAGCAGCCAGTAGCATGAGCCCGCGCCCATCACGCCGACGGCCTTGTTCCCCACGAACTCGTTGTAGGCGTTCATGATCCAGAACATCACCGGCATGTGGCCGTCGCTGCCGGCCGTGCCGGTGCCGCCCTGGATCTTGTCGAGGATGGGCGGGACGGCGCGGTGGGTGGGGCTGTCAGGCGGCTGGGCACGGTAATACTCTTCGAGCGCGCCACGGGCGGAGATGCCCAGGTTGTAGCACAGGAGGTTGTTGATCTCGGAACCGTCCTCGAGGAAGAACCCGTGGCCTACGGAGAGGTACCCGACATTGCGGGCAAGGGTCACGTCGTGGGTGCCGTGGAGCACCACGAAGCGGTTGTGGCTCTCGGTGATCGCGCTGTCGGTCACGAAGGCGTTCGTGTAGCGCGTGGACTTGTTCAGGTGGAAGTGCAGCGGGTAGTGACCCATCCGCCCGCCCTGCCCGAGCTGGTGGAATGCGACACCCTGCACGTGGAAGGCGCCGAATCCCTGGCGCACGATGACGTGGCCACCGAAGTAGCAGCCGGGGTCGTCCGCTTCCATACCGCACCTTCCGGCATCCGGAAACGGCTCGTCGGCGGTGCGGCCGAGCGAGCGGATCGTGATGCTGCGCGTCAGGAGGCCGGCTGCGCCGCGCACGTCCACCGCCGTGTTTGGGTTGCCGGTGCCGGCCATGGCCTGCGCGGGCATCGTGAAGACGTCGCCGCGGTGCTCGAAGCGCGGCGGTGCCTGGAGCGTCACGACGCCGTTGGCGTTGTCGGCCACCGTCACGACCTCGGAGTGGCTCGGGTACCAGTCGGTCGTCGCCAGCGCTACCCGGTCCCCCTCGGCCCAATCCACTGGGTGGTCGAGTTCCAGCCTCGTCGTCCCGGGGCCGATCGGCGCGGCGAGCCGGGCCCAGCTGGAGCCGGTCGCCTCGGTCGCGTGGAGGTCCGGCCCGGGCGGGGCGCAGGTCGGGTGCTCCACCCGCGCCGTCGGGTCGGACGCGTTGGGTACGACCCCTCGCCGGCCGAACAGCTCGAGCCGGCCGCCGTAGCTCACGGCCAAGACCTTGTAACCGAAGAACCCTTCGTCGTACTCCAGGTCACGGTAGCCCTCGAACCGGGCGTTGTCGCCTATGGCGCCGGCTTCGCGCGCAGTGCAGGGATCGTCCGGGTCCGTTCCGAGGCAGAATCGATCGACCCGATCCTCCGGGTAACACCCCGTCTCGCCCTGGCCGCCGATGCAGCGGATGCCCGGCTCGGACGCCGGCCGCCTGGTGCCCTCGGCCGTCGGGTCGTCGCCCCACAGGCCGATCGTGAGCGAGCCGCCCTTGGCGCCGAACGGCTCGTCCCAGCTGCCTGCCCGCACCGTGCCGCCCATCTCCACCAGGATGGACTTGGCACGGAAGTCGATCGCCCGCCCGTCGTCCTGGAAGTAGAGCGTGCCGCCGTCGGCGACGTTGACGAACTCGTACGCGTAGTCGTCGTCCGCCGTGATCAGCGTGCATGCGCCGTCGGGCCCGCCCCGAACGACCAGCGGGCCCGTCGTCGTCTCCGGCGGCCGGCAGCCACTCGGGTCGAAGGCCTTCGTCTCGCCGCCGGCGCCCGGCGCCTCGTTGGCAACCGGGCTGGGCGGTGCCGGGGCGGGTGGTGGCTCGGTCGACTCCGGCGTCGACGTGCAGGCAGCGAGGGCGACGAACAGGCCGGCGGTCGCAAGGCGCACGACACCGGAGCGGAGGGGGATACGGCACATGGCGGGCACCATCCTCGGCGGGGTAGGGGGGCGTCGGCGGCCGCAGTGGGCGAGGTCGACGCCTGCGGGACGGGGGCAGCCCGGGGAAACGTGCGTCCGCCCCCGAGCCGAACGCGGGGGAGGCCGGGACGCGGCTATCCCCCTGGCCTTGTCGGCCGGAAAGTATGCCTCAGGTGGTGCGAGGTTCTCACGTTACGCCGCGCGGAGCGCAGGGCCACTGGGCTATGCGCCCGCACGGATTGACTCCCGACCGCCGCGCACTACCATGCGGCCGCGCGCCGATACCTGGACCCCGCCTGCGCGCTGCAAGTGTCAGCCGCATCCACCACGGACTTCCCCGGAGCCCCACCATGTCTGCGTGCCACATCGCCCGCCCTGTCCTCGCCGCCCTGCTCGTCGCCGTCGCGGCATGCGCGCCCGCCGGCACAGTCCCGAAACCGGCGCCGTCCGAGCCGCCGTCGGCCAACGGTGCACCGTCGCCGGTGGCGAACGAGGCACCTGCGGCGCAGTCCGGGTCCCTTGACCTCGCCGGCGAGACCGGTGACTGCGCTGCCGCCGCTCCCCGCGCCCTCATCGCGATGAACGCGGAGGGACGCACGTTGGCCGTCGGACGTTCGCTGCAGGGTGCCGCGAGCGTCATGTCCATCTTCTCGACCTTGAGCAAGGTCAGCTCAGTATTCAGCGCCGCCCATTCCGGCATGGGCATCTACAACGGCATCATGGACTGGACGGGCAACGGCGCCAACCAGCAAGTGCTGGATCGCTTGGACCAACTCGATCGCGACATGGCCGGCCTGCGCAGCGACGTCGCGCGGATCGAGAACCGCATTACCCAGGGCTTCGACGAGGTGGTCGAGGGCCAGTGGAACGACCGTCAGAAGGACTTCGCCAACAGTTGGGCGAGCCTCCTGTCCTCCTACGATGTCGCCGTCGTGCCCAAGTCGAACCAGCTCGAGACCGCTTTGGCGAACATCAAGCAGGGGCAGGGCACCTCCGACCAGCAGCTCAAAGCCCTGGCGAACGCGATCACCTCGGATGTCGGCGCCTGGAGCACCTCGACGTGGGACAAGGTCTTGGCCGACGAATTCGGCAAGACGTCCTATTCCGTGAGCAACTACGGCCAGATCGTCGCCTACCGCACGGAGCGCGGTTACGGCGGCGCCTGGGGGTTCGGCGACCTGCCGTACTACAGCAAGCTGTATGGCTATGCCACCAAGCTCTTGTTGATGCAGATCGAGGCAACGCGCCTGCTCATCGCGGCGCACACGTACCTGGGCGAGTCGGCCGCGGCGGAAGCGGCGTCCCAGACGCTAACGGTCAACGGGCGCCGGCTGCTCCAGGAGGCGGGTTGGCCGCTGGACCTGTGCGACGGCGAGGGCAACGTCGTCGGGCTGGTCAACCGGATCGGCACGTCCGGCCGGGCCACTCCGGGCCCGGTGGAGATCTGGCCGGCGGCACCGAACCTCGTGCAGACGCTCAGTGTCAACATGGGCGGGGTCGACTTCCTCCTCAATTTCCCGGGTGGTGACCGGACCGGTCCGGTGTCGGCGCCGGTCATGGGCGGCCTACCGTCTTCGGGCAGCGCGAGCATTGACCTGCTCGCATCCGCGGTTCCGGCCAAGTACGCGGGCGATGCCGCCGCCTGGATGCATCTGCAGGGGTTTTCAGGCTTCGACAAGTCAGCGAAGGTCTCGGCACCGCTCACGAACTCGGCCGTACAGCTCAACGTCATCGCCGCGCCCGCTTCGAGCGCCCCCCTGTCGTGCCCATCCAAAATGGACGTGTACCGCTATGTCGACGTGACGGTCCGGTCTCTGGCGACCGGAGGGTCCGAGACCGTGCATCACCTCCTCGCATACGGGTGCAGACGGGACCTCCGTGATACCTTGAACATCACCTGGGAGCCGTTGAAGACCTTGGCGCCCATCCCGGCGCCGTTCCCGCTGGCTGCGACCCGGCAGGCCGAAGTCAACCCGGATACGAACGTGCTCCGGCCGGCAACGGACGACTACATCGGCGCGCACCTGGCCGCCTTTGTGCCCACCGTGCGGCCGGCGATCCCGCAGCTCCTTACCCCGACGGTCCGGCGGACCGCCCCAGGCCAGTTCAACGTCACACTGCAGTGGACGAAGCCGGTCACGAGCCCGACCGGCTACGAGGTGTTCGACCTGGCGCATCCGGAAACGGACCCCCCGTTGCTCGGTGGCGCGGCGCCGGATGGCCCGAACTCCGTGGCAATCGTCCCGGGCGATGCCACCTCGATCAAGCTCGAGGGCCTGCCGCTGCGCGCCGCCCTCATGCTCCAGGTGCTCGCCTTTGAGGACCGGGCGTCGCCATCCGATGGTCCGCAGACGCGCGTCTACTCCTGGCCGTCCGTCCAGCGCATCAAGCTCGCCGAGTTCGCCTCCGTGCCGAAGGTCGGCGATATTCGGGCGAACATCCTCGCTCAAACGGCAACCACGTCCACGTTCACGGTGGCTTTCGAAGAGCCGGCCGTGAACGCCGTCGCCACGGCCCGTGAGTACCGCATCGACGGCGTCGCGACGGGTGACGAGGAGCCCGTGCACTACACGGATTGGACCCCGGTCCCTCCCTTCGGTAGCACGAAATCGCCGGAATTTGTCGTCCCTCGGGGCAAAGTGATCGACCTTAGGCTCCGCGCGCGCAGCAAGGCGTTAGACGTCGAGGCATGGGTCGATGGCGGCGCGGTCGACTTCACGCTGAGCCCGGACACCCTGTAGACGGTCATACGGGGAACGCGGCCCGGACCGCGACGCCGGAGTGGGCACCGTGAGGCCGGTCATCGCCGCCGTGGCCGTGGCAGCCCTGCTGTGCGGCTGCGCGTCCCAACCGCCGCTGCGGATCGGCGTGATGCTGCCGCTGTCAGGGTCGGCCGACCTCGGCTTGCGTCCCGCACTCGCGTGGGCGCAGGCCGCGGTGAATGACGCCGGCGGCGTGGCGGGCCGGCCCATCGCGCTGGAGTACGCCGACCTGGCCACGACGACCGCCGCCCAGGCGGCCGACCGGTTCCTTGCCGACGATGGCATCGTGGCCGTGATCGGTCCGGACGCGTCGGCCGACGTGTTCGCCGTGGCCGACCGCTTCATCGCCGCGCAGAGGGTGCTCATCTCGCCGAGCGCGAGCGCGGGCGACATCTTCCGCGCCTTCGGCGGGCGGGACTACTTCTGGCGCACCGTCGAGTCCGACGTCGCCCAGACCGAGACCATGCTCGCACACGCAGGCAAGCAAGGCGTGCGTCGCGTCGCGCTGTGGACCGACTTCGGCCCGTACGGGGCCACGTTCTTCGACTGGTTCGGCTTCCTGGCCCGGGAGCTGAGCATGGAGGTGGTCGGCATCGTCCGGCGCCAGCCGGATGCGCCGGACTGTTCCGCGTCGCTGGCCGAGGCGATTCGGGCGGCGCCTGAGGTTCTCTTCGTCGCCACGACGTCGATCGACGACATCGCCTGCCTGCTGCGCACCGCGCCCACGCTCAGCCCCGCGACGCGGCTCTTCTTCAGCGATGGCGCCCGTTATCCGGGCCTGCCCGGGCGGCTCGGTGCCTTGGGTGAGGGTATGGAGGGGACGGCCTTCGCGCCCGATCCCGCGACCGGCTTCGAGCCGGCATACCAGGTCGAGCTGGGTGTCCCGCCGCCCGCTTTCGCCGCTCCGGCGTACGACGCGCTCGTGCTCATCGCCTACGCCCTGGAGCGATCGGACGGCGCCGGCGGCCCCGCCCTGGCCGCAGCGATCAAGGAGGTCGTGACCGGGCGCGGCTCTCTGACGGGCTGGGACAAGGCGGGTATCGCCGAGGCACTGCGCCGGCTGAGGGCCGGCGAGCAGCCCGACATCACCGGTGCGACCGGGCCGCTGGAGTTCGACCACGACCGGTTCACCGATCCGACCCAGTCCACCTTCCGAGTCTGGCGCGTACGCGCGGGCGCCTACGAAACGACCGACTACCTGAGCGGCACCGGCTCGCTGCGGGCGGCGTCGACCCACTCCGCGCTGCGCACGCTGGCCTCGGTGCGCCACCGTTCGACGGCCGACATCGGCGCGGCGGACGAGCATCCGGTCGCGGAGCGGCGTGGCCTGTGGGCGCTGGTCGCAGCGTTGTCGACCGGCTGGGACAACTATCGACACCAAGCCGATGCCCTGGCCATGTACCAGCTGCTGAAGTCCCGTGGTGTGCCCGACGAGCGCATCATCCTCGTCCTCGAGGACGACCTCGCCGGCGATCCACGCAACCCGGACGGCGCCGTCCGCAACGTGGCCGGCGGTCCTGACCTGCGTGCCGGTGCCGAGATCGACTACCGACTGAGCCAAATCGGGCCTGATGACCTGCAAGCGCTGCTGGAGGGGCAGCCCACCGCTTCGACACCCGTCGTGCTCGGCGGAGGCGCCGGAGACGACGCTTTGGTGTACCTCGTGGGGCATGGCGGAGGTGAGGGGCTACACCTCGGGGCGGAGGATGCGACGGGGCGAGGGGGCGGCGGCTACCTGGACGCGCCACTCCTTCGCCGAGCCCTCGATGGCCGGCGTGCCACCGACCGCCATCGCCGGCTGCTCGTGGTGGTCGAGGCGTGTCATGCCGGGGTGCTCGAGCCCGGTGTGGTTGCGCCGGGTGCCCTGCTTGTCGCTGCGGCGAGCCCGACGGAGAACTCGTTCTCGGCGAATTGGGACGCGGCGGGCGGGTTGTGGCGGGCCGATCAGTTTTCTTGGGAGTTGTACCAGACGCTGTCCGCCGACCCGACCCGATCGATCACCGCATTGTATGAGTCGCTCTACCTCAACGTGCCGGGCTCTCACGTCACCGTCTACAATGCGGAGCGCTTTGGCAACCCGCGCCTCATTCCAGCGGCCGATTTCATCACACCTTGAGTGCACGATGCGTGAGCGGCCGGATCATGCTTTGTGTGGCCGAGTGCGTGGAGGAGCGACCCCCTACACATAGACAGTCGAGGTGTCGGGCACCGGTGGGCCGTGCCGTTCACATCCCTCACCGACCCACCGGCAACGTCAACGTGAACGTGCTCCCCCGCCCAATCCCATCGCTCGCCGCCGCCACGTCGCCCCCCATCGCCCACGCCAGGTGGCGGGACACCGTCAGGCCGATGCCGCTGCCGCCGCTGGCGCGCGCGCGGGAGCGGTCGACGCGGTAGAAGCGCTCGAAGAGGTGCGGCAGGTCGGCGGAGGCGATACCGATGCCCGTGTCGATCACGTCGAGGCGGGCGGTGCCGGCGTCGCGGCGGAGGCGGATCGTGACGCGGCCGCCTTCGGCCGTGTAGCGCACGGCGTTGCCGACGAGGTTCAGCACGATCTGGGCGACGCGGTCCGCATCGGCGTGGACGACGAGGGGCGCACCGTCGGAGGCGACGTCGATCGTCACGCTGCCGGCGGGCGTCTGGGCGCCGAGTTGCGCGGCGACGCGCCGGGCGAGGGCGACGAGGTCGAAGTCCGTCGGCGACAGGTGGATCTGGCCGGCCTCGACGTTGGAGAGCGTCTGGAGGTCATCGACGAGCCGGTGCAGGCGGCGGACCTCGTGCTGGAGCTCGTGGAGCGTCGCGGGGTCGGCGGTGAAGACGCCGTCCAGCAGCCCTTCGAGGTAGCCCTCGAGACCGGCCAGCGGCGTACGGAGCTCGTGGGCGACGTTGCCGATCAGGGCGATCCGGCGGGCCTCGACGGCTTCGAGGGCGGCGGCCATCTCGTTGAAGCTGTCCGCCACGGCCGCCAGCTCGTCGCTGGCCGGCACGGCGACGCGCTCGTCGTATCGCCCGGCCGCGATCCGCTCGCTGCTGCGGGCGATCTCGTCGAGCGGGCGGAGGATCTGGCGCAGCAGGAGCACGCTCGTCGTCAGGCCGACGGCGGCCGCGGCGAGGGCGGCGGCGGCGAGGGGGCGCAGATCGTCCGCGACGAGGCGGGCGCCGGTGGCGTCGGCGGTCACGGCCAGCACGGTGACGCCGACGACGACGACGAGGAGCTGGGCGGCGACGAGCTGCCAGCGCAGCTGGCGGAGTCGGGTCATGGGGGTCATGGGGTGGGGGTCGTGCGGTGTCGCGCATGAGGCGCCGCACAGGCGACATCACACACGGGGGTCGCACATCGGGTGACGATCATGGCGCGCCGCTCATCCGTCGCGCGCGTCCGTGAAGCGGTAGCCGACGCCGCGGACGGTGGCGATGACGTTTGCGCCGCTGGCGGCCTCGATCTTCCGCCGCACCTGGCCGACGTAGACGTCGACGACCCGGTCCGTGCCGTAGAAGTCCGCGCCCCAGACGCGGTCGATGAGCTGCTCGCGGGTGAGGGTCTGGTTGGGGTGGCGGGCGAGGGCGACGAGGAGTTCGAACTCCGTGGGCGTCAGCTCCAGCGGCCGCCCGCCGGCGCGGACGTCACGCCCGTCGGGATCGATGACGACGTGCTGGAAGCGCAGCACGTGCCTGCCCGCCTCGGCAGCTGCGCCAGCCGCGGCCTCCCCCCGCCGCCGCCGCAGCACGGCGTCGACGCGCGCGACGAGCTCGCGCGGGCTGAACGGTTTCGTGAGGTAGTCGTCGGCGCCGAGGCGCAGACCTGCCACGCGGTCCGCCTCCTCGGTCCGGGCCGAGAGCATGACGATGTAGACGTCGGACCGCTCCCGCAGCCGCGCCGCGACCTCCATGCCGTCCATGCCCGGCAGGTTGAGGTCGAGGACGACGAGGTCGGGCGATTCGGCCTCGGCCTTGAGCAGCGCGTCCGGCCCGTTGTCCGTGCACACGACGCGGTAGCCGGCCTGCTCGAGGTAGGCGCGGGCGACGGTGCGGATGCTGGGCTCGTCGTCGACGACGAGGATGGTCGCCGGACGGGGGGTGATGGGAGGGTGGGGGGATGGGAACATGGAGGGACACCGGAGGGGCGGCCGCGGTTGGGGCGACGAGGGGCAGGAGATGGAGGCGGATCGGGGAATGGCACGTGCGCGGGCGATGATACCGCGTTCCGGTGGGATGGGGCGTACGAGGGTGGGGTGGGATCTCGGTGAGTTTACACTTCGGTCTCGGTTAGACACGCGGGCTGTCTAACCGAGATCGGGGGTCGATCCAACCGAGAGACATGTGTAAACTCACCGAGACTCGGCCGCAGTCTCACAGATACAATCACCCGGTCCCATCCGTCACGTGTTCGCCAACATCCCGATGAGGTTGGGCATGCCGTGCCCTTGGATGTACGGATCCCGCCCAAGGTCGATGCAGTGGTCGAACAGGATGCGCTTGACGCGATCCGGGTAGCCGATGAACTCCCTGTGCACGGAGAGGAAGCCTGCGAGCAGACCGGAGACGTGCGGTGCGGCCATGCTGGTGCCGCTCATCTCGATGTAGAGATCGTCCGCCGCATAGTTGCCCGTCTTCGGATCGGGGTCGACGGCCTTGAACTGATGAAGCGCGGAGAGGATCCGTTCACCGGGGGCAACCAAGTCCGGCTTCCTTCGGCCGTCGGCCGTCGGGCCGCGCGACGAGTAGTACGAAACGCCGTAGGTGTGCGGGTTCGTCTTGTGGATCGAGCCGACGGCGATCGCTTCGTCGAGGTTGGCCGGGTCACCGATCGATAGGTCGAGGTTCGACGGAACGTCGCCGTGCGCGGTTTGCAGCAGCGCATAGCCCTCGTTGCCGGCTGCAAGACAGACCAACACGCCTTGGTTCCAAAGGCGCCGCAGCTCCTGGCAAAGCGGTGTGTGTCCGCACGCGTAGACGCTTGGGTCGAAGTTGCCGCCCAGGCTGAGGTTGACGCCGGCAATCACCAGCCGGCCGGCGGACTCGTTGAGGTCCGCGATCGTGTCGAGGGCCTTGATGATCCAGGAGTCCTGCCCGTTGCCTTGGTCGTTCAGCACCTTGAACCCGTACAGTGACGTCTGCGGCGCGACGCCGGCGAACCGGCGCGGCTGCTCACCGGGCTTGAGGACGATCGACGGGCACTCACCCGCGATGATGCCGGCGACGTGGGTGCCGTGGCCGTGCTCGTCCAAGCCGTTAAACGCTTGGTCCTGAGGCGTGTATCGCCGAGCGCCACCGGCCTGCGTGCAATCCCACTGGGCCTTGACGTTGCTGTGCATTCGGAAGTGCGGATGGTCGGCGCGGATGCCGGTGTCCAGGACCGCCCAGCCGATATCGCGCCCCGTGGCATCGTAGCCCAGCACGGCGGGGCGCGACTGGATCGTGTGGACCGACGCGTGGACGAGCGTCCGCTTGACCGCATCACGCCAGACGCGCTCGACCTTCAGGTCGCCGAAACACGTCCGGAGCTGCTCGATCTCATGGCGCGTGAGATGCGCGGCCACGAAGCGCTTCAGCGGCTCGACCTTCGCCTGCTCGATCTCGTCCTTCACATCGGACTGCGACGAGCGTGCCGTCGTCCGTACCATCTCATGGATCGCGGTGATCAGGGACTTGCGAACCGTGTCAACGGTCTCCATCTCCTCCTTGGGCCCGTCCTTCTTGGGCATGTCGTTCCTTGGCGCCAGCTGGATCAACACCGGGTGCCTCGCCAAGCGGTGACCATCCTCGATCCCGTCGACCAGGTCCTTGGCAATGATCGTCCGCGCCACCGGCTGGACGAACGCATTGCCGACGGTCTCGAGCACCACCTGCTGGACGACCGGGACCCGCAGGTAACCGGAGCCGGAGTGGGGATGGCGCGGTGACTGAGCGTTGTCGACGGGCACGTCCCGTATCTTTTGACCGGCCGACACCTCGTACTCGTCGGCCACCGTTGTGTCCGCCGCGACGGGGTCGCGGGCATCGGCGACGTTGACCCAGCGCTCGACGCACGGCGGCATGCGCAACACGCCGTCGGGCGACCATACCTTGAGGATGTCCCGTACTTCGGCGATGCCGAGCGGCGAGCCGATCGTCAAGAACAGCTTTACGTTGCGATCGGCCTCCGGCAGCCTTCGGAGCACGTTGTAGGCGATCATCGAGCCCTGGCTGTGGGCGATCACGACGAACGGCCCGCCGCCCGCGCTGAGACGCTCCGTCAGGCTCGCTTCCATCTCCGAACGGCGCTCATCGTCGAAGAAGAACTCGTTGACGTCGCGAAGAAACACGCGCGTGATACGGCGGGTGATCCAGCGACGAACGAAGGGCGGGAGCGGCAGAATCCGCGCCCCTACGCCGCTCGCCGCAACAGCTGATTGTGGCTTGTCGGCCTGCGACGCCATCCGCTCGGCCAGGCCGGTCAGCCAGGCTCGTTGTTCGTCGCCGGGCGCGATCGCGGCGATCTCGGCGGCCAGCCCGGCGTCGAGGCCGTCGGACGCGGCCTCGATGATCTGCATGGTGGACCGCGTCGAGGTTTCTTCGGCGTCGAGGTTCTCGATGGCTTCGGTCATGCAGGTGTCGGCGGAGGGCGTCGGATAGAACGCCCGATTCACCCAGTACGCCAGCCGGCTTCGATCGCCCAGCTCCCGCCCGAAGAGCGCCGTGTCCCACTGGCACTTCAGCACCGACGCGGGCGGCTTGTTCCCGATGCCGTGTACATAGATGATGGTCTGCGCATCCGGTTGCGCTCCCTGCCTGACCGCCAGGGGCGCGTCCTCCTGGTGCATCGTGCTCTTCACGACCTTGAACGCCAGCTTCGACGGCTTCGTGGTGAGGCCCGCGACCATGAAGCGCTGGACGACCGGCTCGTCCGGCTCGGTTCGCCGTACGGCCCGGGGAGCTCGACCCTGCGGTTCCTTGCCCATCATCCACTCCTCGTCTTGTTGTTGCGACATCTCTTGGTGTTGCTTAGTGTTGCGATATCGATTGCCTTCGCTCCCGAACCGAACGGCCGGCCTTTGGCCGCATCGCGACCAACCCGGCGACTCAAGCCGGCGTGAAGTCCGCCGTGAGCGCGCCGACCCTTCCGCCGCCCACGTCGACCGGCCGCCACCCCCAATCCCCGCCCGCCCCACGTGCACCTGCCGAAACGCCTCGACGACCCGCTCGACGTCGGCGTCGCTCACCCCCCCCACCGGCACCGCCAGCCGCACGAGATCGACGCCCGCCGCCGCCTGCCGCGGCGTCCCGAGGTGCGCGCCCACGCGCACGCCGCCCGCGACGAACATCGCGTTCGCCAGCGCCGTTGCGCGGTGGTCGTCCGGGCCGAGGTGCGGCAAGAAGGCGGCTGCGTCCACGTAGACGGCGTGGCCGCCTGGCGGGCCGACGACCGGGATCGAGCGGGCGGTGAGCGCTTCGTGCAGGCGGCGGACGCAAGAGGCGCGCATCGCTGCCGCCGCGCCCACCGCATCATCCCCGGCGAAGTCCGCTCCGTCGTCCGTTCCAGCCTCCGACGATGGCGTTGCCGCCGCGCCCGTCGCCACCGCCGCCGCCATCAACGCCCGGTCGTCGTCGCCGAGCCCGTCGCCGTATGCCAGCACCGCCAGGTCGCGCAGCCCGACGAACAGCGCCTCGTCGCGCGTGCCGACGAAGCCGCCGACGGGCGTGACGAAGTCCTTGCTCAAGCTTGCGGTGCATGCCGTCGCGCAAGCGCACAGGTCGCGGACGATGTCGCCGAGCGGGCGGCCCGCTTGGCCGCTCTCACGTTCGCGAACGAGCGCTGCATTTGCGTAGGCGCGCGTGGCGTCGATGAGGACGGGCACGCCGTGAGCGGCGGCGAGGTCGCGCACGGCGCGCAGGTGGGACAGGCGCACGGCGTGGCCGCCGATCGCGTTCGCGCCGAGCTCGACGTAGACCGCCAGGATGGGGGCCGGGCAGTCGTTGGCGTCGACGCCGGCAAACACGTTGGCCAGCCGGTCGAGATCCAGCTCGCCCTTGAACGGGTGCGGGTCGTACAGATCGTCCGCCTCCCTAAGGCCGAACTCGAGGACGAGCGCGCCGGCGCTCTCCAAATGGAATCGCGTGGTCGGGAAGAGGGCGTTCGTCACGACGGCGGCGCCGGGGCGGATGAGCGCCTTGGCCAAGAGCGCCTCGGCGAAGCGGCCGCGGTGGACCGGAACGATGTGCGGGAAGCCGTAGCGGGCGGTGAGCAGCGCTTCGACGTCGGCGGGGGCGGCACGCGACGATGTCGCCGCGCTCGATCGCACCCGCTCGCGCCAGCTGTCGCTCATCAGGTCGACGGCGATGGCACCGTGGGGCAGGCGGACCGTGTTCCAGCCGGCGGCGGCGAGGGCGGCGCGGCGCGTGTCGGGCGTTGTGATGTCCGGTGCGGCGACGTCGGCGTGCTTCGCCACCAGATCCTGCAGCGGCAGCACACGGAACGTCGAGCGGATCGGGTCGACGACCATCACGTCGGGCAGGCAGTGCGGCGGCCGCCAGCCGGGCGTGCCCTCGCCGACGAGCACGAGGTAGATCTCCGTGCTGATGAGCGACGCCGAGAGCATCGGCGAGATCGCCACGGACGGTGCCTTGAGGTTCCGCAGGTGGCGCTCGATTGCGTCGATGTGCTCGGGCACGACGAGGTCGCGCAGGCCGTCGGGCAGCTTCGAGGTGGCCACCGCCTCGGCAAAGACGCGGCCGTAGAGCGCCTCCATCGGCATCCCGTCCGGTGCGGCGTCGACGATGATCGCACCGAAGCCCAGCATGGGGGCGCAGAAGACGTGCAGGCCCTTGGCGCGCGCCAGCTGGTAGAGGCCGACGCGCAGCAGCGGCGACACGGCCACGTCCAGGCAATCGACGACGACATCGGCGCCGTCGAGGAAGGCGCCGAGGTTGTCCGCCGTGACGCCTTCGGTGAACGTCGCGAGCCGGACGGCCGGCTGGATCGAGCGCAGGACGTCGGCGTACGTGTCCGCCTTGTTTCGTCCCAGCGAGTCGTGTGTGGCGGCCCACTGGCGGTTCATGTCGGGCGGATCGAAGTCGGCCGGGTCGGCCAGCGTGAAGCCGCCGACGCCCATCCGGGCCAGCGTGATCGCCACCGCGCCGCCGACGCCGCCGCAGCCGGCGATGGCGACCGTCTTCGTGGCCAGCGTCGCCAGCACCTCGTCGCCGACGAGCATCTGGGTGCGGTTCAGGTAGCCGCCGCCATCGTACGTGCTGCCGTGGCTGGCGGCGGCATGGTCGTCGCCGTGGTGCTGCTGCCCGTTGCGGGCTGCAGCCTGGCCGGGACGGCGGGACGTCGTGGTCTCGGTCACGGTCGTCGACGTTGTCATGGCGATCACTCCTTTGGGGTCGCTCGGTTCAATGTGCCGGTCGGAGCCGTCCATTCGATCAGGCAGCCGCCCCAGCTCAGCCCGCCGCCGTAGCCCACCAGCGCGATCCGGTCGCCGCCGCGCACCGCGCCCGCGCGCACCGCGTCGGCCAGCGCGAGCGGGATGCTCGCCGCCGACGTGTTGCCGTGGGCGTGGACATGGGCGTAGATGCGCTCCGGCGCCACGTCGATGCGCCTGGCCGCGGCTTCGAGGATCCGCAGGTTCGATTGGTGCGGGATGACGAGGTCGATGTCGGACAGTGCCAGCCCCGCGTCGAGGGCCAACGTGCGGACGACGTCGCCGACGATGCGCACCGCGAAGCGGAACACCTCGTGACCGTCCAGCTGGACGTGCGGCGCACACATCGCCTGGCCGTCGATCGCTCCGGAGTGGCGCAGGCCGATCGGCAGGACGATCAGATCGCCCTGCGCCCCGTCGCTGCCGAGCGTGAAGCCGATGATCCCGCCGGGCGTGTCGGACGCCTCGAGGACCACTGCGCCGGCGCCGTCGCCGAAGAGCACGCACGTGTTGCGGTCCGACCAGTCGACGACGCGCGACATCGTCTCGGCGGCGACGACGAGGGCGCGGCGATAGCGGCCCGTGCGCTGGAGCGCCGTCGCCACGGCGAGAGCGAACACGAAGCCGGAGCACGCGCTCTGCACGTCGAACGCCGCGGCGGCGCGGGCGCCGAGGTGGCGCTGGACCGTGCACGCCAGGTTGGGGACGAGGACATCGAACGTGTTCGTCGCGCAGATGATGAGGTCGATGTCCGCCGCCGCTAGCCCCGCCGTCGCGAGCGCGTCCCGCGCGGCGCCGACGGCCAGCGTCTCCGTCGACTCGTCGGGCGCGGCGATGTGCCGCGTCACGATGCCGGTGCGCGCACGGATCCAGGCGTCGGAGGAGTCGATGCGCGTGCATACGTCCTCGTTCGTAACCGCCTGCCGCGGCACGTCGGCGCCCCAGCCGACGATGTGGGAGTACGGCGGACGGAGCGACTCGCCAGGGCGGAGCGGAAGCTCCGCGCGTCCACGAGGCGCGGCCGCGCGGCGGCTTGGCGAGGGACTCGTGTTACGCCGCGACACTGCGGACCACCTCCAGCAGGCGCTTGCGTTCGGCCGCCAGCGTCGCCAGGGCGGGGTTGTCGTGCGGCGGGAGGCGGCTGGCGGCCTCGGCCACCGAGCCGCGCATGAGCACGGCCGGCGTGCGGAGGTCGGCCGTACCGTCGGTCCGGGCGATCGTCGTCAAGCCGAGGAGGCGTTGGTAAGCGCGCTCGTGACGCGGCGCGAAGCTGAGGAGCGCGGTCTCGATGCCGCAGCGGCCGAGGACGTCGGTCGTGGCCCGGATGAGGTCGAGGACGAGCGCCATCGTCGCGCGGTGACCGGGTTCGGTGATGATCCGCCACGCCGCCCCGATCGGTAGTCCCTCCGCCCGCACGGCATCGCACGCCTCGGGGAAGTCGTGATCCACGTGCAGCCCGCTGGGGCCGTCGAGCGTGATCGAGACGGTACCGACGATCGAGCCGTCGTCGACGGCCACGACGACCATGTTCTCGGGCGCGGCGTCGATGTCGGCGTAGTGGCGCAGGCGACCGTCGGGCTGCGGACCGATGTAGCCCAGGGCGACGTAGGCGTCGTGGGTAAGGCGATGGACGGCGTCGAAATCAGCCGCGTCGAGGGCGGGGCGAATCAACATTTCGGAAGCTCCAATCCTGACTACTACGTGAACTTCGCGCAACTGCATGAAACAGGGACGTGCGATCGATCACTCGCATCGCGTCGCGGAGCGCTCAGATCGCTGCCTCGAAGGCCTCTCCGAGTCGCGCGGCCCGCGCGACCGTCACCGGCTTCTGGGCGATCACGAGGTCGCTCACGCCGCGGTACACCGACCGGGTCTCGGCGACCTCGAATCCGGCCTGCTCGAACGCCGTCCGAAACGTGCTCGCGTCGTGCCGCCAGTACGTGCCGGCATCCACGGCTCGGCCGATCCGCCGGTTCTGGCGGATGACCTCGCGGGCGCGCCACACTTGCAGAGCGGCACGGGCGAAGCCGCGATCGGCACACATGTGCCGGAAGACGTAGCGGGACCACTCGCCCACATCGATCGGCGCGCCCGGATCGCAGGCAAAGAGGGCGCCGCCCGGCCGCAGCCAGCGGAACATCTTGGCGATGGCGGCGTGCGGGTCCGGGAACGTGTAGAGCGAGTGGACCGCCGTTACGAGCGCAGCGCTCTCGTCGGGCAGATCGAATGCATCGATGCCCGCCGTCCGGATTTCGAGGTTGCCGAACCCGGTGGCGGCGCGCTTGGCCCGCGCCCGGTGGTTCATCCCGTCGTCCGCATCGACGTGCAGGACGTGGCACTGCGGCCACGCTTCCGCTGCGGCCAACGTGTAGTTGCCGGTGCCGGCGCCGACATCGACGAGGACGTCGCCGGGGCGCAGGCGCAGCCCGCCGACGAACCGGCGGTAGTCGTCGACCAGCGCCCGGTACGCCGGGTTCGCCTCCGCCATGACGTCGTACACCGCGGCGTACGAACGCCAGTCGACATCGGCATGGCCGTGGATGGGAGGGTGGCTGGGGCCGCAGCTCGGACTGTGGCTGCGCGGATGCGTGCGGCTGGGGCTGATCGTGGACATGTTGACCTCCGTCCGGTGCTGTGTGAGCCCGGACCGAGACCGATCGCCCGTCAGGAGGGAAGCATGTGTGCGATGTGCAGTGACGGGGCGGCGATGCGGCGATCGGTCTCGATCACGGTGCGCACAGCGTACCGGACCGGAGCGTCGCCGGGGAGGGGGCAAGGGGCCACAAAGGGGTCAACGCGCCGCCGCACGGCCACCCTCCCGCCGCACATCGCGACACCGCCCCAGATGCATGATCACCGCCCATCGCGATGTGCGGCGACCGCGTTACCGTCTCTTGACCACCCTCGGCAGGTAGATGGTCGTCGGCGTCACCCCCCCGGGCGTGCCCGTCCGCGTGCGGGTGGCGGTCGGGGTGCCGCGCGTCGGGGTGGGCGATGTGCCGCCGGGGGTGCCGGGTTGGGTGGGCGTGACCTCGATCGTCGGGGACGGGGTGGCGGTCGGGAAGACCGTGCCGGGCGTGACCGGGACCGTCGGTGTTGGCGTCGGCACGGCGGCGCCTGGGGAGAAGCGGGCGAGGCCCCAGCCTTCGGTGCCGACCCACACCGTGCCGTCCGCGCCGATCGCGACGGCGCTGATGTCGTTGGCCACGAGGCCGGTGTTCGTCACGGCCAGGGTGTGCCATGCGGCGCCGTCGAAGACCTGCAGACCCCCCGGGTCGGGCCCCTCGCGCCAGTTCTCGGGGCTCGCGCTCTCGCGCGCCATCCCGCCGCGCGACGTGCCGGCCCACAGGCGGCCGTCGGGATCGTGGGCCAACGTGCTGACCGTGCCGGAGTGGGAGAAGACGCGTTTCGACCACGTCGGGTCGGCGAACGTGTTCAGGACGGCGGGCCAGAACGGCTTCTCGTTGACCAGGAGTTCGGTGCTCGTCTTGTCCGTGCCGTACGTGCCGCCGTGGAGCACGCCGCTGTCGCTGACGGCCACGGAACTCGCTTCGGCCAGCAGATCGCCGTTGTTGAAGCTGATGAAGCCGGTGCGGGAGTCCCAGCGCTTCCACGTGCTCGTGTCGAGGTCGAACAGCGCGATGCCGCCGCCGACGAGCGAGCCGCCGGGCGAGCCGCCGTCCGGCTGGCGGACGTGGTGGGAGGCCGCAACGCCGACCTTCTTGGCCGCGCAGTTCACGCTGATCGCCGTGATGTTCTTTGACGGCAGCCCGTCGACCGCCTTGCTGATGTAGTTGTGGGCCACCCACTTGTCCTGGGCCACGACGTGGACCGAGTTGCCCGGCGTGAGGACGTCGATCCCCTCGCCGTATGCGTCCCATGGGTTGCCGGTGCCGACCCAGACGTCGCCCGAGCAGCCGCGCGCCAAGGAGCTCACGCTGGCGTCGCGCAGGCCGGCGGGGGTGCCGGTGTTGAACGGCGTTCGCGCCGTCCAGCTCGTGCCGTCGAACACGGCCAGCCCGCCGTCCTGGTACTTCTTGTTCTTGCCGTCCCACGTCGACTCGGCGCTGCCGAACCACATCTTATCGCCGTCGCCGGCGATCGAGAGCACGTTGTCGCCGACGAGGCCGGTCCACGGCGGCGCCTTGTCGGAATCCGTGCCGACGGTCGTATACGGTGTCCAGATATCGTCGGCCCTGGTGAGCGTGCCCTTGGTGTCGAGGTCGATCACCCCCGCCCCGAAACGCCGCTGGATGCGGCTGCCGGTTCCGATCCAGAGGTGGCCCGCCCAGCGCGAGCCGGGCGCGCCGAGCGCCAGGGCGGTGATGAAGTTCGTCGCCGGCGACTGCGCGGTGACGAGCGGTGCGCTGAACGTGAGGTTGACGGTGTCCAACGGGCTGATGCCGCCGGCGCCGCCGATGTACGGTCCCGTGCCGACCCACGCCCGCCCGCCGCCGAGCGCGACGGCCTGCACGCGGTCGCGCGCCAAGCCGTCGGCGGACGTGAACGGCACGTCGCGGCCGAGGTTCCAGACGTCGTCGTTGCGGTTGGCCAGCGTGAACTTGTGGTTGAGGACGACGAGCCCGCCGTCCCGCGACGCCATCCAGACCGTGTTCACGAGCGCCGGATCGCTCGCCGGCCCGAACGCGATGTCGTCGACGAAGCGCAGCGGGTAGCCGGACTCGCCCTGGACCGAGAAGCGGCGGCTGAGCTCGTCGGGGATCGTCGCCTGGTCGCCGCGGAACCACAGGACGCCCCGCCCGCCGATGCCCGCCCACACATAGCCTTGCGGGTCGATGCCGAGCGATTGGACGGAGCACGTCACCGTGACTTCTTTGTTCTCGCAGCTGTTCGATGTCCAGACGTCGTCGGCGGTGTCCCACGTGTGGTTCGTGGCCAGGTAGCTCAAGCCGCCGTGCATCCGCGTCCAGCGCTGGACCGGCGCCTGCTCGCCCACCCGCTCCTGCTCCAGCCGCCAGTGCGGCGACGTGGCGACCCAGACATTGCCCTGCGGCGTGACGACGACGTCCTCGATGTTGTCCGAAACGAGGCCGAGCTTGTCGTCGCCGGTGGGCGACTTGATGTACGTGTTGTCGAACGTGTAGACCCGCGCCCAGGCATCGTCGGACGCGTCCGGCGTGCCTTTCGTCTCCAGCCGCGCCAGGCCGCCGCCGGTGTGCGTGCCGTTCACGCGGTCCCAGCGCTGCGTCGTGCCTACCCAGATCGTCGTCCCGTCGACGGCGACCGCGCGGACGTCGTCCGACGGCAGGCCGCCGGCGGTGTTCGACATGGTGTAGGTGTACCAGCTGTCGTCCGACTTCGCGGCGGTCTCATTGTCGAAGAGCACCGTCAGACCACCCTCGTTGGCGATCCAGACCCGACCGTCCGTGCCGACGGCGATGTCGCGCACCGTGTTGCCGCCGAGCGGATCCTGCGGGCGGAGGAACTGCACGCCCTCACCGTCCTGCCACCGGACCAAGCCGCCGGCCCGCGAACCGGACCAAAGAACGTTGCTGTCCCACGCGAGCGCCAGGATGTCGTTGCCGTGCGCGAACGACGTCCACGCACCGGTCGGCAACGGCTTGGCCACGCCTTGCGCCTGCGCCGGCGGTTCCGCGGGCGCGGCGGCCAGCGCCGTCGCCACGCAGAGGGCCGCCGCGAGCGCGAGCACGATCGAACGGGTACGCGGGGCGCATGGAGCGGACATCGTCATTCCGTCATCATCCTCGAGCGACTGGGCACGGATATCGTGGGCACGGAAATCGACCGGGCGCGGAATCGGCGGTCGGGGGTACGTGAAGAGACATGACCGCGGCCGGCCGACACGCAGTATACGACGTATACGACGTCGCGATGGGCGGGGCGATACGGCGGCGTGCGGCCGTGCGGTGCCCTCGTCCGCATGGTGAGCGCGCATCGATCCGCCGTGCTCCGCATTGGCGACCACCCGATCCGCCCGTAGAATGGGGCCATGACCACACCACCCATCGAACGCGTCCTCGTCGTCGTCGCCCACCCGGACGACCCCGAGTTCCCGGCCGCCGGCACGATCGCCACACTGACGGACGGCGGCGCCGCCGTGACGTACGTCATCGTCACGGACGGCTCGAAGGGCACGGGCGATCGGTCGCTCACCGGCCCGGCGCTCGCCGCGCTCCGCGTCGACGAGCAGCGGGCGGCGGCGCGGGTGCTCGGCGTGGAGGACATCGTGTTTCTCGGCCTGCCGGACGGCGAGGTCGTGGCCGATCTGGCGCTGCGCCATGCGATCACCCGCGAGATCCGGCGACATCAGCCCGACATCGTCATCACGCACGACCCGTCGACGTACTACACGGACACCTACGTCAACCACCCCGACCACCGCGCCGTCGGCCAGGCGACGCTCGAGGCCGTGTTCCCGACGGCGCGCGACTTCCTGAACGCGCCGCACCTGCTGGCGGAAGGGCTCGAGGTCCACAAGGTGCGCGAGGTCTGGCTGACGATCAACCCGAATCCGGACCACATCGTGGACATCAGCGCCGTGATCGACCGCAAGATCACGGCGCTCCACGCCCACCGATCGCAGTTCGGCGATCCCGAAGTGTTGGCGCAGCGCGTTCGCGAGCGCGCTGCCACGATCGGCGCGGCCAACGGGCTGGCGCTGGCCGAGGGCTTCAAGCGGATCGTGTTGCCGGCATGACGCGCCGCACGACGCTTCGCGCGCCGCAAGATGCGTGCAGGACCGCCGCGCGGCGCGCTCGACGCGGAGACGATTCGATGAACCGTTGCACCCGCCTCGCCATCTTGGCGTTCGCGCTCGTCGCCCCGCTCTCCGGCACCGCGTGCGGCGGCGCCAGCGCCGACGTCCTGCCCGAGACGATGTCCGGCTGGGCCAGGGAAGAACTCGAGCCGACGTACACCCCGCTGCCGGCCGCCTCGGAAACGCTCACCCCGCCGCCGACGGCCACGGCCACCGTGCCCTACCAGACGCCGACCCCCGACCCATTCCAGGCCGCCGGCGTCCCGATCCGGCTCCGCATCCCGGCGATCGGCGTCGATGCGTCGATCGAGCGGAGCGGGCGGGACAAGGAAGGCAAGGTCGACGTGCCGCGGATCTCGCGCAACGTGGCCTGGTTCAACGAGAGCGCGCTGCCCGGCCAAGCCGGCAAGACGAGCGTGATCAGTGGCCACTTGGACGATCCGTACGGCCCGGCCGTCTTCTACAAGCTGCGCATGCTGGTGCCCGGCGACGAGGTCGAGGTGACGTACGAGAACGGTGATCGCTTCATCTTCGTCGTCGAGGCCAAGGAACGCTATGCCTTCGACCGCGCGCCGGTGCAGAAGGTATTCGGCGCCACGGCGCGGCGCATGTTGAACCTCATCACGTGCGACGGCGCGTGGAACGCCGGCCAGGCCAACTACGGGCAGCGGCTGGTCGTGTACACCCGGCTGAAGGAAGGGCAGGTCGTGCGGTAGCGTCGTGTGCCGGCGCCGTGCGCCATCGCCGTGCGGTGGACTTGCTCGACCCCGTGTGGGTGATGCGGTGCGACGGGCAGCCCTGCGGCAATGCCCGGAGGCGTTGCCCTGGCGCACGGCTCTGACGCACTGCCCTGACGCACTGCCCTAACGCATTGGGCCGCCGCCTCACCTTCCGGTATACTCGCCCCGGTCGACGAGCGACGCCGCCGACGGACCGGATGCCATGCCCCGATGGTCGGAACCCGTGCTGCGCTTTCTACAGGGCCCTGGACCCGCGCTGCTCCTGGCTCTCGCATGGCCGACCCTCCGCACCGTACGTAGCGGCGCCATGCGCCACCGCGCAGCACCGGCCGCCCCGACGTGGCGCGGCGACCCTGCCGTACGATCGCTGGCCGCGCTCTCGCTCGTCGGGGCGCTGCAGCTGCTGAGCGATCTCGTCCTCCGCCTCGCCGACATCGCCCACTGGCAAGCCCCTGCCGACCGCCTGCTCGGCGGCATGGTCGTGGTCGCCATCGTCATCGCCGTGCGACCGGCGTTCGAGCGATCGACGATCGAGCGTGCCGTGCCCGCCTTCCTCGCGGGATCCGCCGCCATGGCTGTCGCCTGGCTCGCGTCCGCGCCCGGCTGGGCCGCCGCGGCGCGCGCCGGCGCCGCCTCGGCCACCAGCCGGGCCGTCCTCGCCGACGTCGTCCTGGCGACCGGCACGCTGGCGCTGGCCTTGGCCATCGCCGGCCCTGCCGTCGCCCGAACGGTTGCCCGCACCGTCGCCCGCCCGCGCGCGGTCAGGGCACGTACGGCGATGATCCCGCACCACCCCCTCGTCGGCCTCGGCATGCTCGCTCTCGGCAGCGCGCTGCAGGCCATTTGGCCGATGCCGGCGGCCGCGGCGCTGTGGCGCGCCGGGGTGCTGGCGGCGGGCGCCTGGATCGCGCTGGCCGTCCTGCGCGGCGAGGCTGCCGCCATGCGCACGGGGACGGCGATCGTGGCGCAGGAAGCCTCTGCCGCTCTCGAGGCGGCCGTCAAACGGGCCTCGACCGCCGTCGCCCGGACATCCACCGCCGTCGCCCGGACATCGTCGATCGTCGCCGGCACGGCGATCGCCCTGGCCTCGTCGGGACGAGCGGTGGCGGACGGTGCGCAGAGGCGGGCACGAGCGGCTTGGCGCGCGGTCCGCACGACCGGGGCACGGGGCACCGACGCCGTCGGTCCGGGCCGGCCGGGCGCGTCGGCGCGGGCGCGGTTGGCGCTGGCGGGTGCGATGGGCCGGGCGCTCGGCGAAGCGTTGAAGGAACTGGACGCCGCCGTCGTGTACGCCGGGCTCGTCGAGGACGAAGCCGTGCGCTTCTGGGCGCTGACGCCGTCGGGCGCGCTGCAGGAGCTCTATCGGCGGCCGCTGACCCAGCTGGCGGCCGTGAAGCGCGCTCTGCAGTCCGGCGATGGGGCCTTGGGCAGCCGGACCGAGGCGCGCGACGTCGACGACCTGTACGGACATCTCGGCCTGCCGTTCGACGGGCCGATCCTGCTGGCCGCCGGCGGCCGGCCGACGCGTGTCGTCCTCGTCGCCGGCAGCGCGTACGGCCCGTGGCGGCGGGACGACCCGGCCAAGCTGGCTGCGTCCGCCGCCGCGCTGGCCCACCGCCTTGCCGGCCTCGACGAGCCCGTCGCCCCGCCGCAACCGGCTGCGCCCGCCGCGACGGCCGACGACATCGCCCGGCTGCGCGCCGAGGTGGCGGCGCTGCACGGCGACGTGGCGCGTTTCGGATCGCGTCTGGACGGGATCGAGCGCCGCGTCGAGGGCCACCCGGTGCTGTCGGATGCGCTCGCCGGCGCCGCGCAGATGGTGCCCGCGCCGGCGACGTCGTACCTGGCGCGTGTCGAGGCACACCAACGGTTGATCGAGCCGCTGCCGTGGGGTGTCGTCGTCTGCGATGCCGACGGCCGTGTGATTCTGGCGAACACCGCCGCCCGGCGGCTCCTGGTGGGGGCGGCGCTCCTGCCCGGCCACCGAATCGACATCCCTGGGCCCGGGGCGCGGACGCTGGTCCACTCGCTCCGCGACGCCTCGAGCACGCTTCAAGGCGGACGGGTGCCGCTGCACGCGATGGACACCGTCGTGCGCGTGGAGCCGATCGATCGGCCGAACTGGCGCCACCGCAACCGCCTTGGCGCCACGCTCGTCGTCACGACGACGGCGGACGCGGCCGCGGGCAGCGAATCCATCCTCGTCGATCTGCTGGATGCACTGCGCGACCCGCTGGTCGACCTCCGGCTGCAGGGCGAGTCGCTGGACGCCGAGGTCCGGATGCCCGTACCGGATCTGATGCGCCACCTCGCGGTCCTCGACGGCCACGCCGCCGGCCTGCGCGCGGTGCTCGGCGCGCTCGCCGCGCAGCGCAGCCTGGCCACGCACCGGCATCGTCCCGAGCTCGGCGCCGTCGACATCGGCGTGCTGGGCGCGACGACGGAGCGCAGCCTGCGCGACCTCTTCGCGCTGCGGGGGATCCGGTTCCGCGGCGTGCGCGGCATCGTGCCGTCGGACGTGACGGTCGACGTCCGGCTGCTGGAGCACGTGGCGCTGGCCGTCGTGACCGGCGCCGTCGCGACCGCCAGCTGGGGCTCGCACCTGTCGGTCCACGTGCGCCACGAGGCGATCGTCCCGGGCGATCCGGCCAGCGCGATCGTCGTCGTCATCGACCTGTTGGATGGCGGCCTCACGCCGATGACGCCGCGCCGCTTGCTCGACGAGGCCGCGCTTGCGTCACACCCGGCCGCGCTGCGGGTCGGCCACGCCCTGGCCGCACGCGGCTTCCCGGGCTGCGAGGCGTGGTTCACCCGGCGGACGCCCGAAGACCAGCGGGTTCAGCTGTGCTTGCGGTTGCCGGTGGGGCGGGCGGCGTAGGGGGCGAGGCAGCGAGTTCTCGGAGGCCGCGGGCTCTCCTGGGCAACGGTGTCAGCGGCGGAAGCCGTCGCTGCTCTCTTGTCCGCCATCAACTGTCTGCCACCCATCAACTGTCTGTCACCAACTGTCCGCCACCAACTAACTGCCCACACCCTACCCCGCCGCCGCCCGCACCGGCCGCTCGCGCACCACGCCGATCGCCCCCGCCGCCCCGTCCGCCTGCGCGCAGACACCGTCGCGATCCGCGCGGCCGATCGCTGCGCGCGGGCTCAGCGGCTCGCGCGAAAACGGGACGACGTTCGCCCCACTCCGCTCCGGAACGGCCGTTCCGATGACGAGTACCCGTGCCGAGCCTGGCAGCAGCGCGCCGGACAGGACGCCGACGCGCACGTCGCAGCCCGGGCGGATCGCGCCATGCAGGCGTTCGATCGCGGCATCGACATCGGCGAGTGCCAGGTCGGGGCCGGCGGTGATCTGACAGAGCACGCGGTCGGCGGTCGCAATGGCCGCCAGGTCGGTGAACGGACTGTCAAGCGCTGCGGTGACGGCGCGTTCGGCCGGTGAGAGCGCGCCGAGCCAGGCCGGCGTCGATGAGTTCCTGTCCTCGACGGCACGGGGAGCTGCCGTGCCGGTGGCAACGCAGCTCCGCCCTCCGTTCCCGAACAGGCGCACCAGGTCGGGGAGGCCGATCTTCAGGCAGCCGCCCGCATCGGCGAAGGCGGCGATGCCGACGGCGGTCTGGCGGACGACCTCGCGTGCCGCGGCGGCGGCCCACTCCAACGGCAGGTCGGCGCCGACGACGCCGAACGCCAGGTCACCGTCGAGCGTCACGACGGCGTCGCACGCCGACAGCAGGCGCGCCTCGGCCGTGGCCGCGGCTTGGTGGTTGCGCTCCGGCTCGAACGGGAACGGTGCGAGGCCGAAGCCGACGACGAGCGCCCCACCGGCCTTGGCAAGCTCGGCCACCACAGGGGCGACGCCGCCGCCCGTGTCGCCGGAAAGGCCGGCGACGACGAAGACGAGGTCGGCGTCCAGGACGGCGGCGCGCAGCACGGGCTCGATGGACCGGGCCGCATCGGCTCGCGCGTCGGGCGTGGTCCGTCCGCCCGTCGAACGCGGCAGCTGGATGCAGATCGGGGCCGCCGGCCGCCAGGGCGGGCCACCGTTGTCCGGGACGCCGCCCAACGTCGCCGCGCACGCATCCACCGCGATGAGCCGTGCCTCGATGCCGCCGGCCTCGGCCAGCCATGCCAGCGTCGCCACACCGGCGCCGCCGACGCCGACGATGGCCAGGCGCGTGCAGCGGGGATCCGGGCGGCGGGCGACGGCGGCCGGCGTCACGGGGCGCGGCCCCCGGTTCCTTCCGTCGCCCATCCGCGGGTCGACCCGATCATCGACCCGATCATCGACCCGATCATCGACCCGATCATCGATCCGCTCATCGATCCCGTCTTCATCGGGGTACGCTAACGCGAGACCGCAAGGCGCCGGATCGCGCCCTGGGCGTCGACGGTGACGTGCAGCACGGTGTGGCACGCCGGGCCGTCGGCGGTCGGCAGGCTGCGGGCCAGCGTGACGACCATCCCTCGTGCGGCGCCGTCGGCGGCCGCACGACCGGCGGCGTCGCCGGGGCCGTGGGCGATGGCGGCCGGGGCGCAGACCGGGTGGACGTGCGTCGTGACGTCGCCTTCGGCAAACGCGGGCAGGCGGCGGGCGATGCTGCGGCGGACGGTGTCCGCCAGGACGGTGGGCGACAGGGCGCACGCCAGCGAACCGTCGGGGCAGCGGCCGCCGGCGGTTCGCCAGGCGGGGCGCGCGTCGTCGCGCTTCAGGCGGTCGACGGCGACGCGGGCGCTGTGCAAAGCGAGAACCGGCGGCCGCGCCGTGTCCCGCGGCGGCACCGATTCCTCCGGCCGCGTCGATGCCTGGGGACGGGCCTTGTGCGGTGGCCGGACCGGCAGCAACCCCACCGCTGCTGCCGGTCCGAACATCTCCGCAGCGGCGCCGGCCGTCGCCATGCGCCGGGCCTCGGGGCTCGGCGCGTGGACGAGGCTCGGGTCGCCGTAGAGCACGAAGTTGTGGACCGCCTTGACGTCCTCGGCATCCAGATACGGCTGGCGCGAGAGGCCTTCACCGATCAGGGCCGCCTTGGCGCTGGCCAGCGCCTCGCCGGCGGGCAGCCCGTCGCGGAGCGCGGTCCAGAAGCGGTGCGCCAGAAGGTCTGCAGCCACCAACCCGCCGTCGAGGCCGCCGTACGCCACGCCCGTCGCGCCGACATACGCCAGGCAGCCGCCGGCCAAGTGGGCGAGGGCCATCGCTCCGCCCGGCGATCCGGTGCGCGTCGGCGCGCTGTGGCATGCCTCGGCGAAAACGACCGCGCCCGGCGCCGGAGCGATGTCGACCGGCCGGAGCGCAACCGGGAACGCGTCGTAGCCGGCAGGGAACGTCGGATCGACCTGGCCGTACCAGTCCGGACCGTCGGATAGGCCGTGCAGGTTGTAGTAGCGGAAGCGCGGGCCGTCCGGGCCCGGCTGCGGGCGGTCCTGGAACGAGAGCGGCGGCGAGAGCCGAAGGTGTTGCGGCTCGCCGACGGCGCTGAACGCCCCGCGCGCTGCCCGCTTCCAGACGGAAGCCGAGTAGCCGAAGGCGGTGTCGGAAAGGAGGAACGGCGCGCCGTCGGCCAGCCGGTTGTGTGCGGCGGTGGTCGCTGCGAGCGCGGCCAGCAGGGCGGGCAGGCTGGCGTCCGGGAGGCGGCCGACGGCGCGCCGGGGGCGCAGCGACCACGGATCGGCGCCGTCGGCCGGGGCATCCAGGCCGTACGGGTGGTCGGACAGGACGGCGGCGTCGTCGTCGTCCGTCGGGTTCGGCAGCGGGTGGAACGGGACGATGCCGTCATCGCCCAGCAGCAGGACGAAGCGGGCTGCCTCCTCCGTCCATGCCATGCGCCGCGCCACATCGCGAACGACGCGGGCCACGCCGCGGGGCTCGCTCGACGCGGCCGGGAGGACGCCGAGGGCGGTGAGGAGCGGGCTGCCGTCCGCATAGATCAGCGTGCCGCCGATGCCGCGGCGGTCCATCGCCGCGGTCAGCGCGCCGACGGCGTGCTCGATGGCAAAGATCCCGTCGGGGCCGTAGCGCTGCCAGAGGCGATGGCGGCTCGTGACGATCAGCGCGGCGGCGGCCGGGGGTGGAACGTGCGCGGATCCGGGGTGCAGTCGTGTCGCTGCCCGTGAGACCGACGCGGCGCAGCCTTTGACCAACGGGATCATGGGGGGGCTCCTGGTCCGGTGGTGCTGGGGGATGGATCGGGAAACCGATCGTTCTGGGGGTCGGCAGACACTGTCGGCGGCCATGTCGCCGCAGAAAGGTGCGGTGGCGATCAGCTGCTCGAGTCGCGCGGCGCCCCGTTTGCGTGCTTGGCGCGGCTGCGAGCGAAGAGTTGGACGATGTGGTTTGCGCGCAGGCGTTTGCCGGCGTGCTCGCTCGGCTGCAGCGCGTGCGCCTGCTCCAGATAGGGCCGAGCGCGCTCGTGCTGGTCGAGGCGGGAGTACAGGTTGGCGATCAGCGTCAGCGTCTCGGCGAGGCGCGTGTCGCCATCGACCATCAATCCGAGCGTCGGGTCGAGGACGTCGACGGCGCGGGCGAAGTTGCCGAGATCGGCCAGCACGCGGCCGAACGCAAGCCGGGGTGCCGCGTCGTCGGGCGCCAGATCGACCGCGTGCTCGTGGATGAGGAGGGCGCGCTCGACCATGCCGGCCTCGCGGCACGCGCCGGCCAGACGCAAGTAGATCTCGACCGAGCGCGGCGCGACGGCGACGGCTTGTTCGTACGCCTGGATCGCGTCGTCCTGCTCGCCCTGTGCCCGGTGGAGGTCGCCGAGGGCGACGAATGGGCGGGGGTCGCTCGGGTTCAGCCGGGCGGCGGTGTCCAGCGCGGCCGCGGCGGCCTCGTGGTCGCCCAACGCCCGGGCGGCGAGGCCGAGCTGGTGGTGGACCCGCGCGTCGTCGGGGGCGTCTACGCGGGCGGGGTCGAGGACTTCGCGGGCGCCGCGGGCGTCCTTGTCCTCGAGGAGCAGCGTCGCCAGCTGCAGCCTTGCGTCGACGGAGGATGGCGCGAACGTCAGCGCGTCGACGAGCGCCGACCGCGCCTCGTCCCGGCGCCCGAGCGCGAGGAGCGCGGCGGCGTCGCCCAAGCGCCAGGCGGGTTGATAGGGCTGGAGCGCGATCGCCTTGCCGTAACGCTCGCGGGCTTCGTCCAGATCGCCCATCTCGGCCAGCAGGTCCGCCAGCTGGGCTTGCGTCTCGGCCCGCTCGGGGCCGTAGCGGGCGGCTTGGCGCAGGGCGTCCGCGGCGCCGGACATGTCGCCGACGCGGCGGCGCGCCTCGGCCAGGAGCGCCAGCAGCACGGGATCGTTCGGATCGGACGAGGCGCGTGCCTCGAGGACGACGCATGCCACCTCGGGCGCGCCGGCGTCGAGCGCGAGGCCTGCCAGCCGGCGCTCGGCAGCCGGGTCCATCGGGAGGCCGGCCGCCATGCGGAGCGTGCCGGCAGCCGCCGACCGGTCGCCGCTCGCCAGCTGGATCTCGGCCAGGCGGCACGGCAGTTCGGCGAGATCGGGCGCGCGCTCGATCGCGGCCAGCAGCGCCTCGGCGGCGGCGTCCATTTCGCCGGCGGCGAGGTGGGCGCTGGAGGCGAGGGCATGTTGACGGGCATCGTCGCTGCCGCGGGCGGCGGCCAGGCGGAGGTCGGCCAGCGCGGCGGCCGGATCGCCGGCGGTCAGCTGCGTGAACGCCCGCACGAGGAGGCTCTCGGTGTTTGGCGAGAGCGCCACGGCAGCCCGCGCCGCCTCGACCGCTCCACCGATCTGCCCGGCGCGGCTGCGAACGACGGCCAACGCGCGCTCGGCGGCAGCGGCATCGTCGCCCTCGAGGCGGGACAGAGCGCGGGAGAGGACGATCTCGGTGTATGCCGCGACGTCGGGATCGATCGCCGGCGCCGGGGCCGGGACGGCGAGCGCGAGCTGCCAACCGTCCTGCGCCACCCGCTGGCCGTAGCGCAGCGCCGCGACGGCGTGTTCGGGATCGCGCTCCAGGACGCGCCGCCAGCTGACGATGGAAGCCGCCGCGTCGCCGCGCGCGTCGTCCATCTCCGCGACGGCGGAGTGCGCAGCAGCGCTTGGCGCAAGGCGCGCCGCTTCCGCCAGTGCCGCCCTGGCGCCATCGTCGTCGCCGGCGACGCGCCGAACCTCGGCCTGTGCGCGCCAAGCGGCGGCCGACTTGGGTTCGAGCTCGATGGCCACGGCGGCGTGGGCGAGCGCGTCGCCGACGCGCCCTGTGGCCAGCAGCGCCTCGGCGAGCACGGCGTGGAGCGCGGCGTCGCCTTCCGGCCGCACCACGTCACCGTCGGCGGCCGGCAGGGCCTGGCGGAGGACGGCGACGGCGCCGTGCGCGTCGCCGGAACTCAATCGGGCGCGGCCGAGGCCGAGCGCCGTCGCAGGATCGTCGGGCGCGAGGCGGCGGGCGATCGTCCAGTGCGCGACGGCGTCGGCGGGCTGGTCGACGCGCTCGAGGGCCTCGGCCAAGGCGCGGTGCGTGCGCGGGTCGGTGTTGTCCAGGCGGGCGGCCTCGGCCAGCGCGGTCAGCGCGCCGGCGATGTCGGCGCGGGCGAGCCGCAGGCGGCCGACGGCCGACCATGCCGCGGCGGACGTCGGTGCGAGGCGGGCGGCGGTCTCGAAGTCGTCGAGGGCGGCGGGCAGATGGCCGGACGCCTCGTGCAGTGCACCGCGCAGCGCGTGGACATCGGCATCGTACGGCGCGAGGGCGTTGGCGCATTCGATCACGCGACCGGCGGACGGAAGGTCGCCGGCGGCCAGGCACGTGCGGGCGAGCGCCACGAGGAGGTCCGGTCGTTCGGGCGCCAGGGCGACGGCCCGCTCGAGCGAGGCGCGTTCGGCGGCCAGATCGCCGGTGGTGTGCTCGAGCGCGGCCTTGGCGCGGAATGCCTCGGCGTCCTCGGGCGCCGCGGCGACGACGCGCTCGAGGGCGTCGAGCGCGCCGGTCGGATCGTCGGCCGCGAGGCTGGCGGCCAGATCGCGTTGGTACTGGGGCGCGTGCGGCGCCAGCGCCGCCGCTTGCGCGAAGCTGGCGCGTGCGCCGTTCGCGTCGTGCTGCGCGGCCAGCGCGCGGCCAAGGGCGTGGTGGAGAGCGGCGGCGTCGGGCAGCCGCTCGACGCCGGCCCGCAGCGTCGCGACGGCCACGTCGTTGCGGCCGAGGGCGGCGGCGATGCGGGCCAGGCGCGAGAACGATTCCGGGCGATCGGGCGCCAGGGCGAGCGCGGCTTGGGCGGCGTGCGCGGCGGCCTCGATCCGGCCGGCGGCCTCGAGGGCGTCGGCGTGCGCGGCCGGCGCGTCGGCCAGCGAGCCGTCGCGGAGGACGGCGGCCTCGGCGGCGCGGACCGCCTCATCGAGCGCGCCGAGGCGGCACGCAAGGCGGCTGTAGGCGACGAGGGTCGTTGCGTCGAGGGCGCCGGCGACGGCCGCGCCGCTCCAGGCGACGAGCGCGTCGCGGTCCCGGCCGACGGCGGCGTACGCGCCGCCGAGCACGGCCTCGACCGCGGGAGGCCGCGGGGCGAGGGCCGGCGACGCGGCTTCGAGCAGCGCGGCGGCTTCGGCGGCGCGGCCGGCGTGGACGAGGGCGTC
Organism: Candidatus Avedoeria danica; assembly: GCA_016703025.1. Lineage (NCBI taxonomy): Bacteria > Bacillati > Chloroflexota > Ardenticatenia > Candidatus Epilineales > Candidatus Epilineaceae > Candidatus Avedoeria > Candidatus Avedoeria danica. The sequence continues at coordinate 2,326,279 of JADJCV010000004.1, read as the reverse complement.
GGCGTGGCGGATGGCCAAGTCGAGGTTGCCTTCGCCGGACGGCAGGGCGCACGCGGCAGCCAGGGCGTCGACAGCCGCCGGCCAGTCGCCGCAGCGGCCGAGGAGACGGGCGCGGCGCTCCAGGACGTCGGACTGTGCGGGCAGGCGGTCGAGGAGGGCGAGGGCGCGGTCGGGGGCGTCGTCGACGCAGAGGTCGACGAGCGGCAGGACGTAGCGCGGGTCGGTGAGGTCGTGCGACGCGGCGTGTTCGAGCGCGGCGAGCGCGGCTTCCGTGTCCCCGCGCGCCAGCGCAGCGGCTGCGGCGGCGGCATGCACGTCGGGGCGATCCGGCGCGGCGTTGGCGGCGCGGGCGAGGGCGGTTTCGGCAGCGTCGCGATCGGACGCCGTTTCGGCGGCACGGGCGACTTCGAGCCAGAGGTCGGCATCGCCCGGGCAGCGCAGCGCCGCGGCCTGGAGCGCGCCGAGCGCCGCGGCCGGCTCGCCGAGCGCGGTGTGGGCGGCCGCCAGCGCGCGCATCGCGCCGACGTCCTCGCCGTCCAGCCCGACGGCCAGCGAGAGCTGTTGGACGGCCGATGCCGGGTCGCCGAGGGCCAGCGCCAGTTCCCCCGCCCGGCGGGCGACCGAGGCGGACGGCGGCAGCTCATCCTGGGCGCGCCGCAGGACGACGTACGCGGCCGCCGCGTGGCCGCTCTCCTGGTACAAACCGGCCACCGACAAGAGCGCGGCCGTCCGAGTCACGGCCGATGCGTCATCCGGCGGACCGGCCATCGGGGGGCGGAGGGCGGGCGGTTCATCTTCGGTACGCGCGAGGGTGGCGGTCTCGGCGACCGGATCCGGATCGTCCGGACCATCGTCCCATCCCTCGTCGCCGCTGGCCGCGCTGTCTTCCGTGCTGTCTTCCGTCGGCGCAGCGGCTGCGGCAACCGGCCAGGTTGGGGAGGTTGGGACGGGTCCGATGTCCAGGGAATCCCATGTCCCGCCAGAGGTGGTGGCGGCGGTGGTGGCGGAGGCCGAGGTCGGGTCCGGCTCCGGTGCTTCCGTCGGCGGCGGGGAGGACGGCGAGGCGTAGGAGGTGGCGCCTGCGGCGAAGAGGGCGGCGATGCGGGCGACGTCCGTGGTGCTGGGGAGTGCGTCGGTCGTGCTGGGCAGCGGGTCGACGAGCGGGTCGACGAGCGGGTCGACGAGCGGGTCGACGATGCTGGAAGGCAGGTCGGCCGGCGCGGGATCGACGGGCACGGCGCCGACCGTCAGGCGGGCGACGAGGAGGGCGTCGTCCGGCCAGGCATCGTCCCGGCGAACGGCCTCGGCAGCGGCGGCGAGGGCGGCGTTCGCGTTGCCGGTCGCCTCGTGGGCGCGGGCGAGGACGGACCATGCGGCGGCGTCCGTCGGCGCGGCGGCGACGAGGGCTTCGAGGGCGGCGATGGCGCCGGCGGCTTCACCGAGGGCGATCTGGACGCGGGCGAGTCGGCGGGTCACACCGGCGTCGCCGTCGGACAGGTGCAGCGCGGTGGCAAAGGCGTCGGCGGCCTCGGCCCAGCGGCCGCGCTCGGCCTCGATCTGGCCGAGGGCGTCGTGCCACGCGGCAACGCCGGGCCGTGCTTCGATCGCCCAGCCAAGCGCCTGAACGGCCTCGGCCAGCGCGCCGCGTTCCGCTTCGACTTCGGCCAGGGCGTACGCGACGTCCGCGCTGTGCGTGAGCTGCCAGGCGGAGCGGAGCGTCGCGGCGTTGGCGCTGGCGTTGGCGATGTCGTTGGTGTTGTCTGGGGCGATGTCGGCCGAGGCGCCGTCGAGGGCGGTGACATCGAGTCGGGTCGGGTCGGCGGACGCTGTGGGTGCTGTGGGTGCTGGGGCCGCTGTGGGTGCGACCGATGCAGTGGCTGCCGCGGGTGCCGCGGGTGCGGTTGTTGCGGCGGCCACCGCATCGGCGAAGGGCTCGTCGAGGCCGAGGCATGCGGCGACGACGCGCTCGGCGGCGGGGAGGCGCCGGAGCGCGGCCAGGTAGCGGGCGGGGTCGGGGGCCAGGTCGTAGGCATGGATCAGGAGCGGGGCAACGGCCGGGTCGTCGATCGACTGGATCTGGCCGGCGAGGGCCTCCGGCACGGCGCCGAAGCGCTGGATGAGGGCCAGCGCAGCGCAGTGGCGGGCGAGGAGCGGCTCGGTGAACTCGAGGTCGGCGCCGCGCGGGACGACGGCGCCGGTGCGCAGCATGTCGTAGCGCGTCACGCCGAGGCGCATCGCCATCGTGTCGACCTCGCTGACGAAGGCGCGGCCGTGCGCGCTCAGGGCGACGTCGGCCAGCGCGTCGCGGGTGAGGGTGCGCTCGGTGGACGGGACGGTCGACAGGATGCGCTCGAGCAGGGCGTCGCCGACGCGGGCGCGGCGCCAGTCGGCCGGGGCGTGGCCGGCGGCGACGGCGAGGAAGGCGCCGAGGACGCGCGGCTGCGTGACGGCCTCGGCCAGCTCGGCGTCGCCGGCGAGCCATGCCCCGGCGGCTTCGGCGGTGGCGGCCGGGAGGAAGCGGATGAGCGCGTCGCGGACGTCGGCGGGCTCGATCGGCAGCAGGCGAGCCTCGGCGACGCCGGGCAGGACGGTGTGGATCTCGGCCCAATCGTCCTGCCGGCAGGCCATGACGGCCGTCGGGCCGACGCGGCCTCCGGCGTCGATCATCAGACGAAGGTCGTCGAGGAGGTAGCGGTGACGCATTCGGTCGAGGTTGTCGAGGAGGAGATGGGTGGGCGCCGCGTCGTCGGCCGGCAGGCCGAGCGCGTCGATCGCCCGGACGACGAGGTCGGTCAGGCCCTCGCCGTCGCGGGCATGGGCCAAGTCGATGTAGAGCGGGGCGACGGCCCGCCCGGACTGGCCGGCGCGCGCCAGCCGGTGCCACGCGGCCTGCAGCGCGGCGGTCTTGCCGCTGCCCGGCGGCCCGAGGAGGACGAGCGCGGCCGAGCCGGCGATGAGCGTCACCGCGTCGCGCACGCCTTCGGTCGTCTCGGCCGAGAGCGGCACCCATCGCGCGGCCTGCGCGGCCAGCGCGGCGTCCGAGGCGACGCGGTCGGCGAGGGCACGGCCGGGCGGAGTGGGGACGGGGGTTGGTTCGGGGGCGGGCAGATCGGCGGACATCGCGTGCTCCGTGGTGGGGTTCCCGGGTGCGTCGCTTGCGGGGCAGCAACTGGCCTAGAGGTAGAACATCCAGAACGAGATCAGGCACATCGCCAAGCCGATGAGGCAGAGGAACGCGCCGATGCCCATGGCGGTCTTGATCAGCTGCGTCGTCGACTCGACGAGCCGCGCCGAGGCGTCGAGGACCGGCACGACGCCGACCTCGGCCAAGCTGCGGGCGTGCAGCCGGTTCGACTGGGCCGCGATGCCGCGCATCGTCTGCTGGTACTCGCGGGCGAGGATCGTCCAGACGCCGGCGACGATGGACAGGATGCCCAAACCGAAGACGGAAAGCGCCATGGCCGATCGGATGTTGGCGATGAGATCCGCTGACACGTTGGCCTCCGTGATTGTGCGCCCGGGCGTTGGAAACGCGAAGGGCCTGCTGATCGTGACGACCCGGGGCGGGGCGCTGGGCGGCCAATATGCAAGGGTTGTGCCAACCGCTGCCGCCGAGCGCGTGAACTGTGGACCACGGAAAACGCGGCCGCCGAAGGAGTCGGCGACCGCGTCACTTTCCAGCCACGGCGCGGAAAAATCCGCCACCCACTTGCGCTCATGCGTCGGCGAACGCCCGCGGATCGAGGTCGAACTTCTGGCAGCGGTGGGTCACCTGATCGCGCGAGACATGCAGCGTCCGGGCGACGGCGGCGATGTTGCCGGCGTGGCGCACGAGCGCCTGCTCGATCATGCTGCGCTCCCAGGCGTCGCGGAGCTCGACGAGCGGCAGGCCGTCCGGCGGCAGCACGGCCGGCAGGCCGGCGGCCAGGCGGGCGTGGATGGACGGCTCGAGGGCGGCGCCGGGCAGCTGGCCGATCGTGACCTTGGGCGAGAGGTGGGCGATGTCGATCTCCGCCTGGCCGCGTGACAGGATGAGGCCGCTGATCACCTCGCTGCGGAGCTGACGGACATTGCCCGGCCAGTCGTAGGCGCACAGCGCATGCTGCGCCGCCGATGTGAAGCCCGTGGCGTCGGGGTTGAAGGCCGCCCGTTCGATCGCGAGGAAGTGCTGTGCGAGGGCGACGATGTCGCCGAGCCGCTCGGTGAGGCCCGGCAGCGTGATCTCGGTGCCGGCGATGCGGTAGTAGAGGTCGGTGCGCAGCGCGCCGCTCTCGAGCGCCGCGGCGATGTCCTGGTTCGTCGCCGCGATGACGCGGATGTCGATGTCGATCTCTTGGGTGCCGCCGACGCGGCGGATCCGCTTGTGCTGCAGGGCGCGGAGCAACTTGGCCTGCAGGTCGGCGTCCATCTCGGCGATCTCGTCGAGGAAGAGCGTGCTGCCGCTCGCCGCCTCCATCAAGCCGATGTGTTTGTCGATGGCGCCGCTGAACGAACCCTTCTCGTGTCCGAAAAGCTGGCTCTCCAGCAGGTCGCGCGGGATGGCCGCGCAGTTCACCGCCACCATCTTGCGGCCACCGCGCGGCGAGCGGCGGTGGATCTCCTCGGCCAGCATGTCCTTGCCCGTGCCGTTCCTGCCGAGGATCAGCACGCCGATGTCGAACGGCGCGAACGATGCGACGCGCCGCTCGACCTCACGCATCGCCGCCGTGTCGCCGCCGACCCACGGCTCGCCGTCCGACGGATGTTTGTCCGACGGGACGGCGGGCGCTGCGCGGCCGACACGGGTGCGGGCGATCCCGACCTCGGCCAGGCGCTGCAGGTCGGCGTCGGCGGAGCGGCGGGTCAGGCCGTGCTTCTCGTAGTAGTCGAGCGCACCCTGCTGCAGCAGCCGGACGGCCGTGCCGGCCGCGCCGTCGCTGGTCACGACGACGACCGACACCTCAGGCGCCAAGTGCCGCAGCCGCGTGAAGATCCGCCAGCCGCCGCGGTCCGTCAACGGCGCGGTGGAGTCCTCGTTCCGGAGCGTCAGGTCGAGAAAGGCCATGTCGAGCGACTCGCTCTCGATGATCCGCTGCGCTCCGGACTCATCTTCGGCCTGCAGGATCCGGTAGCCCGCCGGGGCGAGCGCTCGGGCGATCCGGTCACGAAAGATCGATTCGTCATCGACGACCAGCAGGGTGGGGGGGGTCATGGTCGGTTCTCCGTTGGCGCGCTGTCGGGGGAAAAGCCGTCGGGGGAAACGCTGCCGGGGGAAAAGCCGTTGGGGCCGACGCTATCGGGCGCAACGCCATCCGGAGGGACGGTCGGCAGCCAGATGACGAAGGCCGTTCCCTCGCCCGGCCTGGACAGCGGCTGCACCGCGCCGCCGCTCTCGACGATGAATTGGCGCACGAGGTTCAAGCCGACGCCCGTGCCGCCGTGGCGGTTGCTCAGGCCCGGCTCGAAGATGACGCGGCTGAGGGCATCCGACATCCCGGGTCCGTCGTCGCGGACGACGAGCTGGACACCGGGACCGGACTCGCCGTCGGCCGGCGCCGTCGTGATCTCCACCGTGCCGCCGCCGGGCCGGCTCGCGAGCGCCTGGCATGCGTTCGTGACGAGGTTGCGGACGATGCTTCGGATGCGCAGCTCCGTCGAGCGCACGAACACCCCCGTCGCCAGCTCGGTGCGCAGGGTGATGGACGCGGCGGCGGCGGACGGCTGGACGGCCGCGACATACGCCGTGATCGTATCGTTCAGATCGACCGGCTCGAGTTCGACCGGCGTGCCGTTCTCGACACGACGGACCTCGGCCATCGCCTGGTGGATCATCCGCGCGTGGCGGATCAGCACGCCGGCCATGCTCGCCGCACCCGGGCGGCGCCCGTCCGCGCCGAGCAGGGACGCGAGGTTCTCGGTGCCCAGGACGAGCGCCGTGGCGGAGTCGCCGGCGTCGTGCCACAGGAGGCGGACGGCTTGCTGGAGCGCCAACGTGTGCTCGTCCGAGCCGGCGGTCATCTGGACGGACAGGATCGACAGGAAGCCGTAGCCGGCCCGCTGCGCCGGCAGCCACTCCAGGTTCGCGAGCGCCAGGCCGCCGACGATGCTGGCGGGCACCATCTGGCGCCGCCCGGAGCGGACGGCGTCGTGGAGCTGCTCGCGCGCCGGCGGGCTCAGGACGAAGAGGCTGTCGACGGTCTGTCCGGTCAGCAGTTCGACCGGCCAGCCGATGCGCGTCGCCGCTGCCGACGTCCCTGCCAGCACTTGGCCGGCCGCACCGACGACGAGCATCGCACCGCCGCGGACGTCCTCGAGGCGGAGGACCTGGCGGCTCGCGTCGTCCAGGCCGTCGTCGTCAACGGCGGTCAGCGGGACGGGCGCGGGGACGGGCGCCGGGTTCGACGGCGATGACGGCGTCGACGGGATTGCGGTCGACGGCCATACGGCCGACGGCGTCACGGACGACGGTGCAAGCGACGATGCGTGCGTTGCCGGTGCGGTCGCCGCCGTCGCCGCCGTCACCGTCGTCGCAGCCGTCGCCGAGCCGTCCCCGTGCGGGCCGGCTGCGGCGACGAGCGTGCCCGTCAGGCGACTGCACCGGAGCCAGAGGCCTTCGCCGCCGGTGGTTTCGTAGCGCAGCACGGCGTCGATGTGGACGGCGTGGTCGTCGGGGCGACGGAGGGCAAGGCAGCCGATTCGGTCGTGGCGACAGGCGACGGCGTAGTTGAGGCGATCGGCGACGGCGCGGCGTTCGGCGGGGAAGATGAAGTCGAAGATGGAGCGCCCGCACAGCTCATCGCCGGCGAGGCCGAGGAGGTCCTCGAATCCGGCGTCGGCTTCGAGGACGGCGTGGTCACGGCCGAGAGAGACGCGTGCGGCGGCGAGGGCGGGGGACGGATCGACCGGCTGGTCCGGTGTCGGCACTCCGGAAAAGGGCGAGCGGGGCGTGTGCGGCAAGTCGCCGAAGCTCGGGTGGGGGCTGCCGTGCTTCGTCATAGGGCCTCCTTATCGCTGTTGCGGATCGGGCGAGTGCAGGCGACGAGAGATGAGGAAGCGCGCGCATGCCGCCGGGGAAGGCGGACGTGCGCCGCGCCAGGATGGGCGGAACTCGATCCGGTGGGGCCCACGCATGGGCGGGCGTGTGAATGTGCGGATGCGACGGGGCGACGAGCGAGGCGCCTTGCGCGGCGCCGCCTTAATGTACCTTAAGCAACACCGCGATCTACGACGGGGTTGCGCCAATAATGCGACAGCACGGTCCTCGCCGTGAAGGATTCGGGGGAATCCGTGGCGGGCTGCGGCGACGATCGGGGCGCCGGAACGCCGCACGCCGAGTCGCGTGAACTGCCTTGCCCGCCCTGTGGTATCGTACGCCCATGGCCAACGCGCTCATCTTGTCCGACGTCTTCCAGATCGACCCCGAGGCCGCTGCCGGGCTGGCCGCCCTGTCCGACGCCGGTGTGCAGCCGCTGTTCGTCAGCGTGCCGGGCGACGGCGAGCGTCCCGAGACGGCGCTGGCGCTGCTGCTCGTCGCTCCGCGGCTCGACCTCAGGGCCGCGTCAGACGCCCCCCGCGCAGCCGACATCGATGACCGGCTCGATGCGCTGGCCGAGGCGGCGGGCCGGGCAGGTGTGCCGCTGAGGTCGATGTTCTTCGTCGCCGCCGACCCGTCGGCGCTGGCCGTCGCCGATGCCGCCGGCTGCCGTGCGGTGCTCGTCCTCGGCGACCGAATGCTCAGCGATGTCCTCGGACCGAGCGAGCCGGACGACAAGGGCTTCGCCGTGGCGCGCGATCTGCGCACCGCGGCCGCCTACATCGTCGACGAGCTGGCGCAGACCGAGGCGCTGGGGGCGTTCCCGTACGACCCGCACCTCCAACACGAAGAGCGCGCCCGACCACCGGCGCTGACGCAGCGCGAACTTGTGCGCGTGTTCGTGCTCGTCACGGTGGCCGGGTTGGCGGTGTCGCTGGCGCTGGCGTTCTTCCTGCGCGAGCTCTACGAGAACGTCGGCGTGCCGGGGCCGTTGCAGCGCCCGGCGTTCCTGCTCACGCTGCAGTTCCTGCCGGAGTGGGCGCGCGGGCTGCTGTTCCTCGGCCTCGGCGCCGGCCTGGGTGCATGGCTGTCGCGGATGCTCGCGCGGGCGTGGCCGCGCCGGGCGGGGGTTCGCGGCTGACCGTCACGCGGCCGTTCGCACACCACCGTCATCGCCTGACCGACCGTCCTCCACCGGCGTGATCGCGCGGCGGACGGCGCCGTGACTGGCAGCATCTGCGGCGGCGATCGTGCTGATGCGTCGCTGCGACCAGTCGCCCGCCGCGAGCGGCCACGGCGACATTCCCGCGTCGTCGGAGACCGTGCCGCCCGTCTCCGTGACGAGGAGCCAGCCGGCCGCGACGTCCCAGATGCCGGCGTCCATCGTGACGCTGGCCCGGCACGTCCCGGCGGCCACCAGCGCCAGGTGGAACGCGGTGCTGCCGAGCGTGCGGCGCGTCGCCGGGAGGTGGAGCTGCCAACGGGATGCCGTCCGGCTGCACTGGGCGATCAGATCGTCCGGCCCGATGCCGAGGCGGGGCGACGGGCCGTGGCCGTTGGCCTGGCCGGCGGCCGGCTGGCGGAGCCGATGCGGGCTGAGGCGGGCCGATCCGGCAAAGGCGCCGCGGCCGGCGATCGCTGTGAAGTCGAGGCCGAGCCGCGGGAAGACGCTGACGCCGACCGTCGGGACACCGTCCTCCAGCAGTGCGAGCGTGACGCCCCAAATCGGCAGGCCGGCGGCGAAGTTCGTCGTGCCGTCGAGCGGGTCAATCACCCACGTTCGGCCGCCTTCGAAGTGGGCGGTCGACTCCTCGGACAGGATCGTGTCGCCCGGGCACGCGGCGTGGAGGCGAGCGGCGATCAGCCGGTCCGACGCGATGTCGGCCGCGGTGACGATGCTGCCGTCCGGCTTGTGGCAGACGGCGGAATGGGCGGTGTGGCCGACCAGGAGCGCGGCGGCTTCGGCCGCCACGGCGCGTGCGGTGGCGACGTCCTGGCGGCGCTGAGGGGACAACCCGGCGATGACGTTCGCCAAGTCGTCGGTGGGGTCATTGTGCGTGTTCATCATCGTTCATCAGCTCGGCGGGCGGCGCGTGGCCGGGCCCGAGTGTGGCGCCTGTTCGACCCGGCGTCGCACCCCTTCGTGGCGGCGGCGGGCAGTGGGCATCCGAAATGGGTCATCCACAACCATCCGTGTACAACGTGGTCGGCGCTGGCGGGGTACGGATGGTGGCGCGGATTCGTCTCCTGCAGGTGGCGCGCCGTTACCGCTGCGTCGGACCCGGACGGAGGTGGCGATAGCGCGCCGCAACGGACCAAGGCGTGGCCACGGGGGCCATCGCGGCCCGGATCGACGCCCACCCGGCCGTTCGCGCCGCCTGGACCCGCCGCCGCTCGCGCAGCGCGTGACGTGCGCCGACGAGCGCGTCGAGGCGGCCGCGCAGCGCCGCGGTCTGGCCGTTCACGACGACGCGGTACGGGACGGAGGCCAGGTCGTAGGCGACGACGAGGGGTAGGCGGGCGAGGAGCGGTGCCGTCGGATAGTTCTTGAGGATCGTCCAGACTTTGTTGCGCGCCAGCAGGCGGTTCTTGAACGGCGAGCCCTCGCCGGACGTGCCGCTGCCGACGTGTCGGATGCAGGCGCCCGGTGCCAGCACGCTGTCCCAGCCGCGCAGCCGGAGCCGCCAGGCGACGTCGACGTCCTCGAGGTACATGAAGTACGCCTCGTCGAACAGCTGAGGCGGAGAGATCGGTTGTCCGTCGACGGTGGCCGGCGGGATCGCGATGTCGTCGATCGCCGCGCGGCGGTAGAGCGCCGCTCCGGCGGAGGCGCCGAAGACCGTGATCGCGCCGGCGGCGGCGTCGAACGGCAGGCGGTCGACGCGCGCGCCGCCCAACCAGTCCCAGGCGATGCCGGAGGGGTCGACGGCGATGCCGGCGGAATTGACGATGTCGGGGCGATCCATGAACAGCATGAGGCTGGCGACGCTGCCGATGCGCGGATCGGCATTGCCGGCGGCGACGAGGGTGGCCAGCCAGGTGGGGTCCGGCACGGTGTCGCTGTTCACGAGGGCCACCCACGGCGCGTCGCTGCGCGCGAGGCCGTGGTTGTTGGCGGCGGCGAAGCCGAGGTTGGCTCCGAGCGCGATGACTTCGACGGCCGGCCAGTTCGCTGCCAGCCAGGCCGGTGTGCCGTCCGTCGAGCCGTTGTCGACGACGATGAGGTGCTGTGGTCGGTGCGTCTGCGCGGCGAGGGCGGGCAGGAGGTCGGCGAGGTAGGCGCGGTTGTTCCAGGCGACGACGATGACGTCGACGCGAACTTCGTTCGGGGGTTCCGGCACCGAGGCGGCGGTCATCGGCGGAGTGCGCGGCGGAGGCGGCCGTGGAGGCGATTGCGGAGGCCGGCGTGCACGTCGACGGGGCCATAGATGGCCTCCAGCTCGAATGCGGCGGCTGCTCGGCGGAGCGCGGCCCAGCCGTCCGGGGTGGGGGGAATGGGTGCCCACGGCCGGCCGAGGCGGGTGACGACATCGGCGGGCGAGCGGGTCCAGCGCGGACGGATCGCGGCGCGGGCGGCGGCGAGGGCGGGCCAGTCGAGGTCGAGCGGGGCGAGGTGGGGCCAGCCGGGCCAGTCTTCGCCTGGGAGGGGCAAGGGGTGCGAGGGGTTGACGTCGCCTGGCGGTATGCCGAGTGCAACCAACCGAGCGGCCGCGTCGATCACGTCCGGCGGCGCGCCGGCGCGGACGGCGGCAAGGGCAAGGGTTGCCGGGAGCACGCGGGCGAGATGGTCTTCCGCCGTGTTCTTGACGACGTTGGCGAGTGCGTTGCGCTCGTGCCAGCGGGCGCGTACTGCGGATGCGAACGTGTCGGCGCTGCCGCCGCCGCGGTGGCGGACGACGGCGGTTGGGACGTGGCGGACGTCGTGGCCGGCGAGGGTGAGGCGCCAGCCGAAGTCGACGTCCTCGTAGTACATGAAGTAGTCGGGGTCGAAACCGCCGATGGACAGGAAGGTCGCCCGGTGGACGAGCATGGCCGCGCCGCATGCGAAGAGCTGCGGCCGGGCCGGGGGCGGCGTATGCTGCGGTCGGATGCGCTGCCCGTGAAGGAGGGGGTGCCCATGCCCCGTCCACGATGCGGCGCCGCCGTCGAAGTCGATTCGGTCGCCGGACCAGTCGACGAGGCGGGCGCCGGCGCAGACGTCGCCGGGGGCAAGGGCGTCGCACAGGGCGCGAAGGGCGTGGCGGTCGATGGCGGTGTCGTCGTTCAGGAAGAGGAGCCATGGGCGATCGGCGGTGACGGAGGAGGAGGCGGCGGCGGCGTTGTAGCCGGCGGCGAAGCCGAGGTTTCCGCCTAGGTCGAGGCGGGTGACGTTTGGGAAGTCGCGCGCAACGAGGTCCAGGGCGCCGTCGGACGAGCCGTTGTCGGCGACGATGATGGACGCGGCGTCCGCCAGGCCGTCGAGGGCGAGGCAGGCGGTGAGGGAGGCGGGGAGGTGGGGGGTGCCGTTGTGGGTGAGGATGAGGATGGCGGTGTCGGCGGGGGTTGGGGGTGTTGGGTCGGGAGCGGGCATGGATGGCAGTATACCGTCGACGCGGATAGCTGCATTGTTGATGAGGCCTAAAGAGCTTGGATGGCGGCTCAAGTCGAGACGAAGATGAGGCAAGTCGAGACGAAGATGAGGAAAGTGCAGAGCCGGAGTACGTGCCCGATTGGACGCATACCCAAATGGGTTCGTGCATTTCCTTCGCAGGGGCCGCCTGGCCCCTGCACCCCGGCCAGAGGGTGCTGCGCCCCTCTGGACACCCCGCATCGGAGTCGCCTGCGTGTTGCCAGGGCGCGCTGCCGTTGCGGGGGTGGGTGTGGACGCCGGAGGCCCGACGGGCGAGTGCGCAGGGCGTCGCGATCGCCCGGTGTTCGTGTTCTGATGTCAGCGCGCTGCCCACGGCAGCCACACCTGCTGCCGCACCGCCCGCCCGTGCCATGTCGCCCGCTCCGTCCCGGCCGAAATCCTGAGGTGGACGATGGGGTCGGCGGCGGGGTTGGTGATCGCCGGCAACGTGCCGGCGAAGTGGGATGGGGTGTCGAGGACCGGGGCGAGCCGGGCTGCGCGGCCGGCGACGGTCATCGTGACGGCCGCGGTGGCGGCGATGTCGGGCCGTATCGGTACGACGACGTGTATTGCGTTGTGGGCGTCGATGCGGACCGTCCAGCCGTCGGCGGACGTGGCGCAGCCCGTGGAATCCAGGGCGGGGCGGGGACCGGACGGGCGACCGTCATCGAAAGTGACGCCGCTGGGGTCGAACAGCAGGTCGGGGATGGCCTCGACGCGTATCGGTGGGCTGGTCCGGGTCGGCGCATTCGGCCGGAGCGCGACGGCGTCGATGCGGTGGCGGCCGGCGGGGAGGGCGAGGTGCAGCGTCACGAGATCGGCTCGATCGCCGGCGATGGCGGGGGCGGCCGATGCCACCGGCAGGCCGTCGAGGCGCAGCACGACGGAGGTCGCGCCGGGCGAGCGGACGACCACGTCGCGCTCGCCCGGCAAGGTCGTGCCGCAGTGCATCTGCACGGTCGGCGGCTGCGGGGCAGCGATGTCGTAGGCCAGCAGGCCGTTGGCGCCGGCGGCTGCGAAGGCGCGCCCGCCGGCGATGGCGATGGGTCCGCGGGCGCCGGGTGCGGGCACCTTGACGACAGGGCGGACGGGGTCGCTCGACAGGCCGACGACGTGCAGCCACCCGCCGGCCACGACGTACGCCCGGTCGCCGGACGCCGCCAGCCCGCGGCCGGCGCCGGATACGAGCAATGCGCCCAGAAGGCTCGCGCTGCCGCTGTCGATCGCGTACGCCGTGACGCTCGTGCCGTCGATGATCGCGAGGCGATCGCCGACGATGGCGGCCGCGACGATGGGGCCGGCCGTGTGCACGACGAGCGGTCCGGGCAGCTGGGTGCTGCTGTCGTCGATCCGCAGGCGCCAGACGCGGCCGGTGGACGACCACACGACGGCGCCGGCGTCGTCCGCCGCCAGGCCGCCCACGATCGCGTCGGTTGGCAGGGGCCAGGTGCGCGACGGGGTCGGGCGGGCCGGGTCGGCGACGTCCCACAGCGCGACGTGCGATCCGGTGAGCACCCAGAGACGGGCGTTGGCAGCCGACAATGCCGCTGGGTTGCGCACATCGATGGTACCGACTGCGTCACCGGTGCCGTCCGTTGCGAAGCCGTGGATTCCGTCCGGGGCTGCCTTCCAGACGATGCTGTCGGCAACGGTTGGCGTGGCGACGGTGGTTGCACCGGCTTCCGGCAGCTCGCGGCGGACGCGGGCGGGGTGCTGCGGGTCGGCGACATGCCATGTCGCACGTTCGGTACGCCAAGCGAGGTCCTCGCCGCCGCCCACCGTTGTCTGGATGACGACGCCGTCGGACGGCGCGTCGACCGGTCGCGGGCCGCCGGGCGCGGTCAGGTCGACGACGACGTCGCGGCCGTCCGGTAGGCGGGCGAGGATGCCGGAGTCCATTGCGCGGAGCGAGGTGGGCGGTACCAGCCAGGTCGCTGCCGACAGGATGCGGGGGCGGAGGGGGTCCGACAGGTCGGCGGCGGCGAGCGACGCGCCGCGGCGGAGGAGGACGCCGTTCGGGGCGGCCACGACGTCGTCCCACACGTCGGGCCACCAGCCGAGGACGACCGGCTTGGCGGCGTCGGTGACGTCGATCGCAAGGACGCCGTCGGGGGCGCCGCCGTCGCGCTGTCGGACGGTGACGAAGGCGTGGTGGTGGTGCAGCGTGACGCCGGTCGGGGTGCCGTCGAGGTCGAGGCGGGCGCCCTCGGCCGGCGTCAGCGGCGCCGACGCGTCGAGAACGGTGAACGAGCGGTCCGTCTTGCCGAACCCGAGTCCGGTCGCCTGCGCGATGACGAGGCGGCCGGCGTACCAGGCCAGACCGCGCGGGCCGGCGCCGAAGCCGATGTCGAGCTTCTGGAGATGGCGCGGCGTTGTCGGCCGGGTGACATCCCAGACATCGACATACTGCACCGGTGTCCCGCGCAGCCCCTTGCCTGTCCAGCCAAGGCGCCACAGGACGCCCGGCGCCGGGATGGCCAGGCGCGTGTAGGCCACCGGGTAGGTGAGGTCGCCGGGCACGGGATGATGCACGACCGCCAGGCGCACCGGGCGGGCGCGGTCGGTGACGTCGACGGACGTCAGCGTCCCGTCGGCGTGCATCAGCCAGGCCGTCGTCCCGTCCAGCGCGGCATCGATCGCGGGTGAGGGGAGGTCGATCATGCCGCCTTCGAGGGCCGTTGGCTGGTTCGTGATGCCGAGCGCCTGGCCTTGTCGGCCGCGCACGACGATGCCGCGGCCGTCGCGCACCGCCAGCACGGTGGGCGGTCCCGGCACGCCTTCGGTGCGCTGCGGGGCATCCGGGCCGCCGGTCGGGAACGCCGCGTCGATCGGCCACAGCAGTCCGCGCGGCGGCGGCGGGGCGGACGGTTCGGCGGCACCGGACGCGCACGGGCCGCCGGCGGGCCGCGGCGCACCGCGCGCGTCGACCGCGGGGCAGCCGACGGTGCGGGCGCCGATCGCGGCGCTCGACGGGCGCGGCAGGCGGACGGGCGTCGGGCCGCCGGCGTCGACGAGCGGGCCGAGGTCGGCGTCGGCGACGACGCGGTCGCCGCGGGCCGGGTCGGCGCACGACGATTGGTCGACGACGCTGTCGCCGTGGGACACGATGGTCGGGACGATGCAGCCGGCCGACGGGATGTAGACATCGCCGAGCGTGCCGTTGTCCGCGACGATCGAGGCGGTGATCGCCAGCCGGTCGGAACGGAAGAGGACCATCGGGCCCCGTTCGGCCGTGGCGCGATTGCCGGCGATCGTGGTGTGTTCGAGCGTCAGCGGGCCGGAACCGAACATCGGCGCCCCGCCGAAGTCCCATAGGCGGATCACGTTGTCGGCCACGGTCGAATGGTGAAGCTGAACGTGACCGCCGCCGCCGCCCCAGCTCGTCAACATCGCAAACTCGTTCCCGATGATCGCGGATGCTTCGAAGCGCGCCGCTCCATAGGCGTAGAGGACTTGGCTGGCCACGACGTTGTGCTGAAACGTGCTGGAAACGACGACGGCCGAGCCCCACAGGAACAGCACGGTGTCCACTTTGTTGTCGGCGACGACCGTGCGCGTCATCGCCAGCGTCCCGTCGAAGTCGACGGAGACGACCGAGGTACACGGGCTGCAGCCGGACAGCACGGCGTCCGCGACGGTCAGCCGCCCGTACGTTTGGATCGCGCTGTGGCCGCCGGCGGCCCGCAGCGTGGCGCCCGTCACGTCCAGGCGAGCGCTCTCGGCGACGATGATCATCCTCGTTTCGCTTAGGGCGAGGCCGAGCCGGATGACGGTGACGGCGGCGCCGGCGCCCTCGAGGCGTACGTCGGCGCCGGATGGCACGTACAAGCCCGCGTACGCCGGGCCGGCGACCGGCGGGGCCGCGCCCCGGTTCAAGTTCAACGTATACAGGCCCGCCGGCAACGCGATCGTCGTCGGCTGCCCCGACGCCCCCGCCTCGTCGAACGCCGCGCGCAGCGTGCAGCGCCCGTCCGGCGCCGGGGCCGCGCACGTGCCGTCGCCGGGGCGGGCGTCCGGCAGGTCGCGCTCGTCGTCGACCGTGAAGTGGATGCGACCGTCGGCGCCCGGCGCCTGCGCCCGCGCGTCGGCGGCGGTCGCGAGGGCGTATGCGGCACAGGCGGCGAGCGCGGTGGCGGTGGTGACGGCGAGGGCGGTGCGGCGGCCGCGAGCGTGCATGGCGGTCCCTTCAGTGATCGTCGGCAGCAGTGGGAGGAGCGAGGCGGGGTGTCGGATCAGATGGACACGCGCGGCCGTGCAATCCGTTCCTGACGGGCCGGCATCGGCGTTCGAAATTCGTATCGGGCGACCCGTGACCTTTGGCGCGGTTCGGCAACGGAGGAGGTGGAAGCCAAGCCGACGACGCCGACGAGGCGCCGCAGGCCGGGCGACGACCGCGGCGGGGAAGGAGGGCGGACCACCATGGATCCAGTTCGGCCGCTCCGGCGGCGCAGAGGGTTGCGATGATCGTGCCTGTTTCCCGATCGGCGTGGCGTGCGCCACAATCCAGACGGATGACGAGTGAGCCCACCCACCCCGAGCGAGCGGCCGTGCCGGCGGAGGCCGCGCTGCTGACGCGCGTGCTGGCCGGCGATCGTGCGGCGCTCATCGAGATCCACGACCGCTACCACCCGGTGATCCATCGCTTCGTCTCGCTGCAGGTCGCGGACCCGGACCTGGCCGCCGACCTGACGAGCGACGTGTTCGTCCGGTTCCTCGAGGCGATCGACGGGCCGCGGCCGCCGCAGACGACGCTGCAGGGCTGGCTGTTCGGCGTCGCCAAGAACGTCGTGCGCGGCCACTACCGGCGGGTCTATCGGCACCCCGAGGTCGGGCTCGACGATATCGTGGCCGGGAACGATGAGGATCCTCTTGGCGATCTCGACACGGCCATCGCCCGCGACGAGGAGCGTATCGCTCTCGCCGACGCGATGCAGGCACTGACCGAAGAGCAGCAACAGGTGCTGGCGCTGCGCTACGGGGCCGGGCTGCCCATTCTGGAGGCGGCTGAGGCGATGGGCAGGACGGCCGGGGCCGTCAAGCAGTTGCAGGCGCGTGCCGTGGCCGCACTGGCCCGGCAGATGACGCAGAGGACGGCAAGCGTATGAACGCTCCCTATGACGAATCCCGGCACGAAGCCGAGTTGATCGAAGCCCTCGAAGCCCTGGAGCGGGGCGAGTCGGTGGAGTCGGTGCTGCGGCGGCATCCCGCGTCCGCCGAGGCGCTCCGACCGGCGCTCGAGACCGCGGCCGCGCTGACCGCCGCGGTCCGCCCGCCGACGATGGCCCAGGTGGCTACCTCTCGCGAACGCCTGCTCGCTGCATTCGACGCGCGGGCAGCCGGTATCGCCCCGTCGTCGCCATCGGCTGAGTCGTCGACACCCGGTCCATCGTCCACCGCACCGTCACGATCCGCCGCGGCGCCGCATCGCCCGCGCCTCGCGATCGACCGTTCGACCTCGTCGCCCCGTCCAGCCACGCGCCCGCTGCGCACGATCTGGGCGATGGCCGCCGGCGTGGCCGCGCTGCTCGTCGGCGCGCCGGTGGCCTATGCCGCCACGAACGCGGTGCCCGGCGACGCGCTCTACGCCGTCAAGGAGGCGGGGCGGGGCGTCTTGCTGGCGACGGCGCCGAGCGTCGAATCGCACCGCGCCCGAGCCGCGGCCGTCGCTGCCGCCCGGCGCGCCGACGTCGCCGTGGCGATGGCCGCCGCGCGCAGCGCCGACGTCACGTTCGAGGGTGTCATCGACGCGTACGCCGCGGAGTGGTGCCGGATCTCCGGCCTGACGGTCAACGTCCCCGCCGACGTCGCGGAGTACGGTGCCTCCGAGCACCCCGGCGCGTTCGGCATCGGCGACCACGTCCGCATCCGCGCGCGGCTGACCGCCGGTCAGCTCGTGGCGGTCGAGATGCTGCCGTTTCTGGACTACGGCGTCCCGGCCCCCGTCGTGCCCCACGGGCCGACGCCGCTGGCGTCGATGACCGGGCCGCGCCCAACGCCATCGCCGATCGGGGCAGGCAGGGCCGCCGCCGCAACATCGTCGGCCCGCCCGAGCGGGCCGACGGCCGAGCCGCCGGCGGCGCAAGCGACCGCGGCCGGTGGCCCGCGCCCCATCGCACCGCCTGCCCGCGCGGAGGGCGCGGACGATGCGCGCGAGATCGGCGAGGACAAGGGCGGCGAGGACGAAGGGGGCGACGACAAGGGCGGCGAGGACGAAGGGGGCGACGACAAGGGCGGCGAGGACGAGGACGGCGGGGACGAAGGGGGCGATGACAAGGGCGGCGAGGACGAGGGCGGCGAGGACGAGGGCGGCGAGGACGAAGGGGGCGACGACAAGGGCGGCGAGGACGAGGGCGGCGAGGACAAGGGCCGCGACGACAAGGGCGGCGAGGACGAGGGCGGCGAGGACAAGGGCCGCGACGACAAGGGCGGCGAGCGCAACCGCTAGGCCAAGCCACGCGGTGGCCTCACGCCAAATTCACACGGTAGGGGCGGGTCTCAGACCCGCCCTTTTCCATGTCCGCCGACATTCCTCGCCCACGCAACCCGATCCCCACCCGTGACTTTCCCGCCCGCTCGGCAACGTAGCGGGCACGAGCGAATGCGACGCCGGCCCCCACACCCGCCGCGTTCCCCCAGAAGGAAAGCCACCCATGACGATCCACCCCCCCGCCCACCCAGGCCGCGTCCTCCACTACTGCCACGACACGTACGGCCTCGGCCACTTCCGCCGCGCCCTGTCCATCGCCCACCACCTCCACGGCGTCCGGCCCGGCATCGCGCAGCTCATCGTCACCGGCTCGCCGCTGGCGACGGACCTCGTGCTGCCGCCGGGAACGGACACCGTCAAGCTGCCGTGTGTGATCAAGACCGGCGATGAGCAGTACGCCGCGCGCTCGCTGCCGACGTCGTTCGAGACCGTCCGTTCCCTGCGCAGTGCGCTGCTCCACGAGTCCGTGCGCCACTTCCGGCCGGACCTCGTCGTCGTCGACCACGCGCCGGGCGGCGTGAAGGGCGAGGCCGTCCGCGCGCTGACCGCGGTGCGCCGGCTCCTGCCGGACACCAAGATCGTCCTGGGCCTGCGCGATGTCGTCGACGCGCCGGGGCGGACGCGGGCGGCGTGGGCGGCCAGTGGGATCTACGACCTGCTCGAGCGGGTGTACGACCGGATCCTCGTCTACGGCCAGCGCGATGTCTTCGACCCGGCGGAGGCCTACGGGCTCTCGAGCGCGGTCGCCGCCAAGATGCAGTACGTCGGCTACCTCCGCCGCCGCGCGGAGCCGATCCCCGCCGAGCTGGCCGACCTCGTCGCCGACGGCGCCCCGCCCTACGTCCTGGCAACGGCCGGCGGCGGCGGGGATGGCTTCGCGGTCCTCGACACGTTCCTGCGCGCCGCGGCCGCGTGGCCCGGCGGCGCGCCGTTCCGCCCCGTCGTCGTGACCGGCCCGTTCATGGCCGACGCCGAGCGCGCCGCGCTGCACGCGATGGCCGCCGACGCGCCCGGTGCGCGCATCGTCGACTTCGTCGCCGGCTTGTCGGGCGTCGTCGCCCGCGCCGCCGCCGTCGTGTCGATGGCCGGCTACAACACGACGTGCGAGATCCTCTCTTTCCGGCGCCCGGCCGTCCTCGTGCCGCGCACGACGCCGCGCCAGGAGCAGCTGATTCGCGCCGCCGCCCTCGAGCGCCGCGGTGTCGTCCGGATGGTGACGCCGGACGCGCTGACGCCGGCGCGCCTGCGCGATGAGCTGGCCCGCGCGCTCGCCGCCGGTCGACCGGTGGGCCAGGTCGACCTCGGCGGCCTCGACCGTGTGGCCGCGGCGCTCGTCGGCCTGCTGGATCAGCCGTCCGCCGTCCACCCGCGCCCGGTCGCCACGCCGACCCATGGCGCCCACCACCGCCCCGACCGGCTCCAGCCGGCGTGGTCCGCTGAGGAGTAGATCGTGACGAACGTGACCACAGTGACGACCGTGCCGGGTGTGTCCAGTTGGCCGAATGCGACGAAGACGGCCGCCGTGCCCGCGACCACCCGTGTCGGCTACGTCTGCAAAATGTTCCCGCGCTTCTCGGAGACGTTCATCCTCAACGAGATCCTCGAGCTCGAGCGCCAAGGCGCCGACCTCCACATCTTCAGCCTGAAGACGAATAACGAGGGCCGCTTCCACGCCGATGTCGCCCGCGTCCGGGCGCGCGTGACCTACGCCCCCGAGGCTGTCTGGGCCGGCGGCGTGCGCGACGTCGTCCGCACGCACGTCGCCGCGTGGCGCGCGGCGCCGGAAGCCTATCGCACCGTCCTCTTCGAAACGGCCCGCAAGCGGCGGCTCGGCGCCTGGAAGCGCTTCCACCAGGCGGTCTGGCTGGCGCCGCGCGTCAAGGCGGCCGGCGTGACCCACCTCCACGCGCACTTCGCGTCCAGCGCGACGTCCGTGGCGCGGATCGTGTCCCGCCTGACCGGCGTCCCGTACAGCTTCACGGCGCACGCCAAGGACATCTTTCATCAGTCCGTCGCGCCGACGGCGCTCGCGCGCAAGTTCGTCGATGCCCGTTTCAGCGTGACGGTCAGCGACTTCAACAGGGCCTACCTGGCCCACACGCCCGGCACATCGCGGCTCGTGCGGATCTACAACGGCCTCGACCTCGACGCGTTCCACCGCAACGGCCACGTCCCGCACCCGCTGCCGCTGATCCTCGGGATCGGCCGGCTCGTCGAGAAGAAGGGGTTCGATGACCTCATCCGCGCGTGTGCGATCCTCAAGGCGGAGGGCGTGCCCTTCACGTGTCAGATCATCGGCACCGGCGAGCGCGCCGCGTCGCTCACCGCGCTCGTCGCCGCGCTCGACCTGGCCGATCGCGTGACGCTGCCCGGCCCGCTGCCGCGCGCCGCGCTCATCGACCTCATCCCGCACGCCACCGCCTTCGCCGCCCCGTGCGTCGTCGGCGCCGACGGCAACCGCGACGGCCTGCCGACCGTCCTCATCGAGGCGATGGCCCTCGGCGTACCCGTCGTGGCGACGCCCGTCACCGGCATCCCGGAACTCGTCCAAGACGATGTCACCGGCCTGCTCGTGCCCGAGCGCGACCCCGAAGCCCTGGCCGCCGCCCTCAAGCTGCTCCTGGCGGATGCCCGGCTCCGCCGCCGCCTGGCCGACGCCGGCCGCGCCCGCGTCGAGGCCGCGTTCGACGTGCGGGCGAACGTCGGCCGGCTGCACATGCTGTTCGCCGAAGGCGTCGGTCGATGAACCACTCGCCGATGGACCATTCGCCGATGAACCTCCTCTACGCCTGCACGGACCCCGGCATCCCGGTCGACGGCACGAAGGGCGCCAGCATCCACGTGCGAGCGATGTGCCGCGCGTTCGCGGCGGAGGGGCACAGCGTCCACATCGCCGCCGCCCGAATCGATGCCCCGGCGCTCGTTGCGGCGTCGCCCATCGTCCTCGACGCCCGCAGCCGCCGACTCATCGAGCGCGCCAGCGGCGACCGCGCCGGCGCGCTGCGGGCCCAGCTGGCGGCCCGCGCCCTCGCGCTGTCGACGCCCGCGTGGCGCGCCGCCGGCATCGACGCCGTCTACGAGCGCTACAGCCTCTTCGGCAGCGGCGGTCAGGCGGTGGCCCGCGCCCTTGGCGTGCCGCACGTGCTCGAGGTGAACGCGCCGCTGACGCGCGAGGCCGCCCGCTACCGCGCCCTGCCGTGGCCGCGCCGCGCGCGGGCGATCGAGCGCGACGTCCTGACCGGGGCCGACGCCGTCGTTGCGGTCTCGACGCCGCTGGCCGAATGGCTCGCCGAAGTGGGCGTCGATCCCGCGCGGATCCTCGTCCTGCCCAACGGCGTCGATGCCGACGCGATGGCCGCCGCCGCACCTGAGCGGCACGCCGTGCGCGCCCGACTGCGCCTTGCCGACCGCCGTGTGATCGGCTTCGTCGGCAGCATCCGGCCGTGGCACGGCGTCGGCGACGTGTTGGACGCGTTCGCCCGGGTGGCGGCGGACGATCCGGCCGCATGCCTCCTCATCGTCGGCGACGGTCCGGCGCTGCCGACCCTCGAGGCGCGCGCCGTCGAGCTCGGGCTCCGGCACCGCGTGCGCTTCACGGGGTCCGTGCCGCACGAGGACGTGCCGGCGCTGCTGGCGGCGTGCGACGTGGCGGTGGCGCCCTACGCCGCGGACGCCGAGGATTACTTCTCCCCTCTCAAGCTGTTCGAGTACCTCGCCGCCGGCCTGCCGACGGTCGCCGCGGACATCCCCCCGGTGCGCGCGGTGGTCGACGACGGGCGGACGGCGAGGCTCTACCCGGCCGGCGACGTCGCCGCGATGGCTTCAGCGCTCGCGGCGGTGCTCGCCGCCCCGCAGGCAGCCAGGGCGATGGGCGCCGCCGGGCGGGCCGACGTGATCGCCCGCCACACCTGGCGGCACAACGCGCAGGCGGTGCTGGCGCGATTGGCACGGTTGTCGATCCACGAGGGGTCGACCGAAGCGGGTGGAGCGACTGGAACGGATGTGGCATGTGTCGCCGATGCCGCGACGCGTCGCACATCGTCGACCCGAGGCGCCGACGCCTGCCGGGTGGCGGCGTGAGCGCCGTCACTCGCGCGCTGGCGCGGCAGGCCGAGGGGCTCACGGCGGCGGGCGGGGCGATCTGGCAGCTGCGGGACGAGCTCCGCCCGCATCGGAAGCGGCTTGGGCTGGCGTTCGCGGCCAGCCTGGCCTACACGGCGCTGCAGATGCTCGAGCCGTGGCCGCTGAAGGTCGTGCTGGACAACGTGATCGGCGGGCGGCCGATGGGGCCGTGGCTGCAAGGGCTGGGGCTGGCGGGAGCGGACGGGCGCACGCTCGTGGCCGTCTGCGCCGCGGCGATCGTCGTGACCGCCGTGGCGCGCGGGTTCCTGTACCAGGCGGAGAGCCTGCTGGCGGCCCGCGTCGGCCAGTCGGTCGTCGCGCACATGCGACAAAGGGTGTTCAACCACCTCCTGCGGCTGCCGGTGGCCTACCACATCCGCGCCGCCACGGGCGATCTGCTCACGCGGCTGACAAGCGACATGATGCTCCTGCGCGAACTCCTCGTCGGCGCCCTGAGCGACCTTCTGAGCGAGGGCATCGTCCTGATCGGCTTCCTCGTGGTCATGTTCGTCCTGGACTGGCGATTGGCGCTGGCGGCCACAGCGATGACGCCGCTCCTGTTCGGCCTGCTGTCCGTCTTCAGCACCCGCATCCGCGCCGCGGCCCAGAAGCAGCGCCGCAAGGAGGGCCAGCTGGCCAGCCAGATGCACGAGGTGCTCTCCGGGATCCACGTGGTCCAGATGTTCACCGGTGAGGACGCCGCGCTGGCCCGGCTGGACAAGACGAACCGCCAGAGCGTCGAGAGCGGCCTCGTCTCGGCGCGGCTCGAGGCCAAGCTGAACCGCGCCGTCGAGACGACGCTGGCCGTGGCGATGGCGACGACGGTCGGCTACGGCGCGTTGCGCGTCCAGGCCGGTGCGCTCACGCCGGGCGAGCTCGTCGTCTTCGCGAGCTACCTGCGCAGCTTCTACAAGCCGCTCAAGCGGATCGCCCGGATCGCCGAACGGTCGAGCAAGGCGGCGACGTGCGTGGACCGGATCACCGAGCTGCTCGACGTGACCTCCGACGTCCCCGACGGGCACGTCGCGGTCGACCGGCTGCGCGGCGACATCGCGTTCGAGGGCGTCGGGCACGCCTACACCGCCGGCACGCCGGTCCTGCGGGCCGTCGACCGCACGGTGCGGGCCGGCCAGACGGTGGCCCTCGTCGGCCTCTCCGGCGCCGGCAAGTCGACGCTCCTCGGCCTGATCCCGCGCCTGTACGACCCGACGGAGGGCCGGCTGGTCATCGACGGCCGGGATGTACGGGACTACACGCTGGCCTCGCTGCGTGCCCAGATCGCCGTCGTGCCGCAAGACGGGGTCCTGTTCGCCGGGACCGTCCAGGACAACATCGCCTTCGGCCGGCCGGACGCCTCGTTCGCCGAGATCGTGGCGGCGGCCGAGGCGGCGTGCATCCACGGCTTCATCAGCGGCCTGCCGGACGGCTACCAGACGCCCGTCGGCGAGCGCGGCCTGACGCTCTCGGGCGGCCAGCGCCAGCGGATCGCGATCGCCCGCGCGCTCGTCCGCAACGCGCCGATCGTCCTGCTGGACGAGCCGACGACCGGCCTCGACGCCGAGTCAGAAGCCGCCGTCCTGACCGCGATCGACCGCCTGCTCGTCGGCCGGACGGCCCTCGTGATCGCCCACCGACTGTCGACGGTGCAGGCGGCCGACGCGATCTGGGTGGTGGAGGGCGGGCGGATCGCAGCCAGCGGGACGCACGACGAGCTGCTGGCCGGGAACGCCCGGTACCGCGGCCTGTACGCGCTGCAGTCGCGGGCGACGGTCGCGCGTCCGGCCGAGCCGCGCGCGGCGGCAGCGCCTGGTGCTGACCTGAGGTTGGAGGCGGCTCGATGAAGCCCGATGCCGCCCTGTCCTGCCTGCCCGCGGCGTTCGACGCCGACGCCCTGGCGGACGCGATCGCCCGCGGCTGGGCGCCCGCCCTCGCCCGTGAAGTCGCTGTCCAGGGGTTCACGCCGTCCTGGGTCCGCTACAAGCCGGGCGTAAGCTGCATCGTCCGCGGCGAGCTGCGCTGCCAAGGGGGCGATGCGGCCACGGGCGGCTCGGGCGACGGCGGCGCGGTCACCACCTGGGCCACGATCACGCTGCACGCCGACGGTCGCGACGCCACGGTGGCGCGTCCCGGCGGCCGCCTGTCGCGGCTGTCCGAACGGGCGTTCGAGCTGCACGGCGGCCCGGAGGAACGGTTCGCGCACCTTGCGTCCATCGGCGCCGTGCTCCAAGTCGCGCCCGTCGACCGCAAGGTGCCGTGGCTCGTCGAAGCGATGGCGCCCGGTGTGATGGCGCGGGCGCTCGGCCACGACCCGGCCACCGCGGGCAACCTCGCGATCGAACTCGTCCGGCACGTGCCGGAGCGCAAGGGCGTGCTGCGGATCGTCGGGGCTCCAGGCGGCGACGATGCGGCCTACGCCAAGATCCACACCCGGCGCGACGCGGCCCGGCTCGGCAACCTGCAGCGCGCGCTGCAGGCGCGCAGCCTTCCGGTCGGCGCGCTGCTGGCGGTCGACGCCGCGCGCCACATGACGGTCGTCGGGGCGGTTCCCGGGCGGACGCTGCGCGAGCTGCGGGCACTCGACGTCGACGCCAGCGGGGACCGTTCCGTCTGGACGGCCGCGGCGGTGGCCGCCGTCGGCCGGCTGCACGCGCTCCCGGCGACGTGCCGCGTGGCGACCTCGCTGCCCCGCCGCTCGGCGGACGACGAGGCGGACGCCGTGCGCGCAGCGGGGGCATACATCGACGCGCTCCTGCCGTCCTCATCGCCCATCGCCGGCCGCTTGGCCGAACGGGTCGCTGCGGCGATCGCCGCGAGCACGTGGCGCGCCCGGATCGTCCACGGCGACTGGTACGACAGGCAGGTCCTCGTCGGCGGCGGCGGCGCCTTCCTCATCGACCTCGACGACGCGGCGATCGGCGAACCCGCGTTCGACCACGGGACGTTCGTGGCGCACTACGGCGCCTGGGCGGCCGAGGCATCCGTCGCGACCGGCGCCGCCGGCCGCGGCGCGGCGCGGCGAGCGCAGGCGACGACGGACGCGGCGCGGGACATCGTCCGGACGCTCGTCGGCGCCACGGACCCGACCGCCGTTCGGCTGCTGCCGCTCTTCGAGGCCGCGGCGCTCCTCCGGCTGGCGATCCACCCGTTCCGCCGGCTCGACCCGCACTGGCCGACGGCGGTCGCCGCGATCGTGGCGGCGGCCGAGGCGCGGTTCGCGGAGCACGGCCGCAGCCGGCATGCGACGACGATCGTGTCGTCCGTCCCACCCATCGCGCCGCCGCCGGTGCCCGTGGACCCGACGCTGCCGACGCTGGCGCTGGCGGTCAGCCCGAACCACATCACGGCTGCGCTGCGCACCCTCGGCCAAGGCGAGGCGCGCGTGACGACGGCCAGCGTCGTGCGCCACAAGCCGGGCCGCCGGTGCCTGGTCCGGTACGACGTCGCCGACCTCGAACGCGACGCACCAGGCGCGGGTCGTACGCCTATCGCCAGTGGTGCGTCCGTCGCCGGTGGTGCGCCTATCGCCAATGGTTCGCCCGCGGCCGGCGGTGCGTCCGCGGCCCCGACGAACCCCTCGACCGTCCTGTTCGGGAAGCTCTTCGCCAGCGCGCGTGGCCCGCGCGTCCTGGCAGCGCACGCCCACTTGCATGCGGCCCAGCGCGCCGACGGCCCGCGGCTGCCCGAGCCGCTCGGCTACCTGGACGACGCGCGGGTGGTTCTGCTCGGCGCCGTGCCCGGCGTGCCCGTGACGGCGCGCCTGCGCGCGGGCGACCTCGCGTTGGCCGCGCGGATCGGCGCCGCGCTCGGCGCGCTGCATGTGTCGCCCGCGCCGCTCGAGCGACGGCATAATCCGGCGGACGAGCTGGCACCGCTGGCCGCACGCGTCGCACGCCTGGCCGCCGCGGATGCGCGGCTTGGGCGGCGGGCGTCGGCGGCGCTCGAACAACTCGGGTCGCTTGCCCCGGGCCCGCACGCCTGGCGGCTCCAGCCGGTGCACCGCGACCTGCATCCGGAACAGGTGCTCGTCGCCCCCGATGGCCGGATCGGCTTCGTCGATCTCGATGACGCCGCGCTGAGCGAGCCGGCGCTCGACGTCGGGAACTTCATCGCGCACTTGGTGTGGCTCGGCTGCCAGACGCCCACCGGAGCGGCACGGCTGCGGGGCGCGGCGCTGGCTTTCAGGCGCGCCCACGCCGCGGTCGACCCGCGCATCGACCCGGCGGTGATGCGCTGGTGCGAAGCGGCGGCGCTGTTGCGGCTGGCGGATGTGCACCTGGCGGCGGGGGGGGTGCCGTTGGCGGCGGCGTTGGTGACGGCCAGCGCGGCGCGGTTGGGGGCGGGGGCGGGGGCTGGAGAAAGGGTCCATCCTCCGCGAGGTTGATCAAGTCAACCGGGGCCTCGATCCCGTGGCTTTGCGTACAGGCGCTACGCGCTCGCGCCGGACCGCACGACCGAGGCGCCGCGGTCGATTCGCTCCCCGAACTCGCCAGATACGGCGGCCCGTTCGACGATGTCGACGCGGAAGGGCAGCATTGACTCCGTGAGATCCGAGGCAAGGCGTGCCAGCACGACCACTGGCAGGCGCGTGTTGCCGAGAATCGCGAGGTCCAGATCGGACCAAGGCTTGGCCGCGCCGATTGTCCGCGAGCCGAAGGCCACGACGGTGCGGTCGGGGATGTGGCGGGCGAGGATCGCCCGCAGGAGAGCGAGGTGAGCGGGGGCGACGTCCAGGGTAGTGGCCTGGCGTTGGGTGACCTGAATGTCAGGCATCGTTGCGTGCCTCCAGCTGCTCGAGCAGGCGGCGGGCGGCGTCGCGCAGCTCCTCGTCGTCCGGCGCGCTGCGCGAGCGCTCGCAGCCACGATCGAGGCCGGCGAGCGCCCGACGGAGCGATGTGAGGTCGAGGGGCGGGGTCATCGCACGTCCATGGGGCGATGACGCCAGATGATGGGGGGTGGGGGAAACGGGCAGACGTGCCAAGGCAGGCGTACGAACGGTCCTCGAAGCGCGTCGCCAGGATGTGAATCACGATGCAATGTGGAATCGTTCCCAAAAGCAACATTGAGTCCCGACAAGAATCACCATAGCGTCCGGTCACGTTTCTATGTTGCTCTTCGTCGCGCTTCTATGTTGCGTTTCCATACGGTGCAATGTGCTTCCGCCGGCACTGCCCTCAGGCCTATACCCGCCTCACCGCCCCCGCCGAACCCATCGCACGTACCGCACCCCCTCCTCCACCAGCGCCAACACCCCCCCCTCCCGCACGATCTCCACCGCCCGCCGCGGGAGCCCCGCCACCGGCGTCGCCGCCCCCCGGCCCGCCAGCACGTCGCCCATCGGCCGATCGGCCGCCCGCACCGGTGCGGCGGCGAAGCGGGCCAGCGGCGCCGTCGCGGCCGACCACGTCATCGACGCGCGCACGCGCTCGAAGGCCGCGGCGTACGCCGCGCGCCCGCGGGTCGCGTCGCCCCTCGCTGCGGCGGCATCGACGACGGCCAGCATCCGGCGCAGGGCGGCGGCCGCGGCGCCGACGTCGTTGGGCGGTACGACCTCGCCGAGGCCCTCGCGCCGCACGACGTCCGCGAGCACGTCGCCGTCCGTGACGAGCATCGGCAGGCCGGACCAGATGCAGTCCAGCAGGCGCGTGCGGTAGGCGTAGCGCGTTTCGACGTGCGGCAGGTGGGTGCTGACGGCGAGG